>CAYYFR010000003.1:7040-57902 GCA_964470865.1 uncultured Burkholderiales bacterium
TCCGGTCCCGGGCGGCGCCCGCGGCTGCTGCGGCGCCCGCCGCTGCTGCGGCGCCCGCGGCTGCTGCGGCGCCAGCAGTCGCGGCTCCAGCGCCCGAGCGGCAGTCGCCACAGCAAGCGGTGAGTGCCGAAATGCAACGTTCGCCTGCGCCGACAGACCAGGCCTCAATCCCTGAGTCCAAGCCGCAAGGCAGTGCGGATTCGGTGGCCGCGCCGGCTGCATCCGCGCGCGACCGGGCGCGCGCCGAGCTTTCGCTACGCGTGCCGCCGCTTGCCACTGCGCCAGCGGCGCCTGCGCCCGAAAGCGCACGCCCTCAATCCCGGCCCCTGGCCGAATCGGCCCAGGGTCAGGCTGCCGGGACGACAGCGAACGCAGCCATGCAAGAGCAGCGTGCCGCGCCGCCGATGGCGCCGGCCGCACGCGCCAAGGCGCTCGGTGCCGGTGCGGCGCAGTCGGCCGATTCCAATGAGCTGGGCATCGCGGCCGAGGCCGAACTGCCCGCGGAGGAGTGGTTGCGGCGCATCGTGGCATTGCGCCTGGCGGCGCGCCACGTCGAGGCCGATGCCAGTCTGGCGCGCTTTGTCCGGCGCTATCCGGACTACCGGGTTCCACAGCAGGCGCGCCCACCAAAGCCCTGACGACTCGGGCTGGGTGGGACCTTTCAGGCGATGCCGAGCGCCGCTTTGTGCGGGTTGGCGCCGGCGTGCTTGAAGGCGATCGCGCGAATCTCGAAGGTGGCCGCGCCCTCGTCGTCAATAAAGACTTCGGCGAAGCCCGCATCTTCGAGAATGCGCGTCAGGGACTTTCGCGTGAAACCGGTTTTGTGGGCATAAAAATCATTGCCCGACTTGACGATCATCGCGCCGAAGCCCCACAACACATCACGCACCATGATCGGGCCTGCCGGCGAGGTGTACAGCACATCGTCGAGATCCATGTTCTGCGCGGTGCAGTGACGCATCAGTTGCCCGATGTCCGGCACCCGAATGTCGGCGAAACCGCTGTCCTTGAGAACATGCAGGAAACCCAGCAGGACGCGCTTGGCGTCGTGATGCAGGTAGTGCTCGAGATTGTGCGAGCAATAAATCGCGTCGTAGGTGGCTGCGGCTTGGGTTGCCAGTTCGCGCGCATCGCACAAGAGGTCCGGCTTGCCGCGCGGGTCGATATCCAGCAAATCATGGCGCCAGTGATCGAAATGCGGCGGAATCGGGATTTCCTTGCTGTTGCCGCCGACGTTGAGCACGCGCGGGACCGCCGGCTCCGGTGGTGATTTGCGCAGCAAATTTCCGAACATGGGGATAAGCGGTTGATGAACGCAAACACGGGGGACGGCTGAGTATCGCAAATTTCCGCAGCCGGCTGCGACCGCAAGCAGCAACGCGTGCACGTAGCCGGGCTGACATGGGCCGCAGCGCTTGAGGATGAGCTTCGTCAGCGATGGCATAATTGAACACTCGCCTCGTGCGTGGCCAGCACAGCAATCCACGGAGACAAACCACATGCACCATACCCGCCGCCGTTTTCTCAAGACCGGTGCTGCCAGCGCAATCGGCGGCTTCCCCGCGATCGTGGGCGCGCAATCCAAGATCACCTTGAAGGTCGCGCACTATGTGCCGGCGCTGCATGGCCTGCAGCGCGAATTCATCGAGCCCTGGGCAAAGGAGATCGAGAACAAGACCAACGGCACGGTCACGTTCCAGATTTCGGCTGCCAACTCATCGCTCGGGCAGGCGCAGAACCAGCTCGATCAGGTGCTCAACGGCGTGACCGATATCGGCTTCGGCCTGTGCGGCATTCCGCGTGGCCGCATGACCCGCTCGACGATCATTGAAATGCCGTTTCTGGTGAAAACCGCCGAGGCCGGCTCGCGCGCCCTGTGGAACCTGTATCCGAAATACCTGAAGGACGACTACAAGGGCTTGAAACCGCTGCTTCTGATGACGCACAACGGCGGCCTGATCCACACCAAGGACCGGCGCATCGAGAAACCGGAGGACCTGCGCGGCCTGCGCATCCGCACCCCCTCGCCCACGGTATCGTCGATGCTCGAATTCTTCGGCGCCACGCCGGTCGGCATGCCGCCGGGCCAGGCCTACGAAAACATCCAGAAAGGCGTGCTCGACGGCGCCGCTTTTCCCTGGGATCCGGTGCGGGCTTTCAAGATCGACGAGGTCACCAAATTTCACTTCGATGCGCAGCTCTACACCGCCTCGTTCTGGTTCGCCATCAGCGAAAAGAAGTTCAATTCGCTGCCCAAGGATGTGCAGAAAGTGATCGATGCGGCTTCCGGCGAAGCACTGCTGTCGAAGGTGCAGGGCTGGTGGGACAACTGGGACAAGGCCGGCAAGGCAGCAGCGCAGGCCCGCAACAGCACCATCGTTACGCTTGATAAAGCCGGCCGCGAGCAGTGGGACCGCACCCTGGTGCCGATGTTCAACAAGACCATGGTCGAGTTCGAGAGCCAAGGTGTGAAGAATGCGCGCGAGATCTATATCGAGATGCAGCGCCAGGTGGCGAAGTTGCAGAAGGCCTAGACAAGGCTTGCCGATTCCCAGGAACTCGGATTGTCGAACCAAGAGCCTTCTCGATTCAACATCGTGCAAGAGCGACTTTTCCGGCCACTGTACGTGTCCAATGTTGCCTCGACGTCGGCCGGCGGCTACCCGGCCGCCGTGCCCGGCTTGATGCCGCTCTTCGACCATGCAATGGCTTGAAACGTTCACGCGCCGCTGCGCCTATGTTGGCGTTTCCCTGCTGCTGTTGTGCGCGGTGCTCAATGTCGGCGACATCGCCACGCGCCGTCTCACCACCCTGAACCTGACGGGCATGGTCGACATCACCCAACTGATGGTGATGGCCTGCGTCTTCATGTGTATTCCCTACACCTTCATGCGCGAAGCGCACATCGATGTCGACTTCATCACCACCCACCTGCCGCCGCGCATCAACAGCGCGCTGCTGGGCGTGTGGAGTCTCGCGGGTGCCTTGTTCATGGCGGCGGTGACCTGGTATGCCGGCGTCGCCGCCCTGCAGGCCCATGTGAACAACGACCAGTCGACCACCATCGGCATTCCGCTCGTCTGGTACTGGGTGCCCCTGCTGTTCGGCTGTGTGCTTTCGGTGCTGGCGTGCGCAAGTCTGGTGCTTGCACATTGGTTGCGCGCCCTGCGCGCGATCGCCAGGGAGCCATAGGCGATGCTCGCCGGCGACATGCTGCGCCGCTCGGCCGAGCGCTTTGCGCACAAGGTGGCGGTGATTCGCGACGAGCGCCGCATCACCTATGCGCAGCTTGATGCGGCGGCCAATCGCCTGGCCCACGCGTTGCAGGCGCTTGGCTTGGGCAAGGGCGCCAAGGTGGCGATCCTGTCGCGCAATCTGGCCGAGTATCCGCTGATGTTCTTTGGCGCCGCGCGCTCCGGCCTGGTGCTGGTCAACCTCTCGGTCCTGTATGCGCCGGATGAGTTGGCTTGGGTACTTGAGCGGGCCGACGTGCAGATTCTCGTCTTCGATGGGATGTTCGCCGACAAGGTCGCGGCGGTGGCGCCACGCTGCCTGCAACTGCGCACCCTGATTCGCATAGGCGAAGGCGCGATGACGGCAGCGCTGCCCTTCGAGACCTTCGCCGACGGCTATCCGACGCACCTGCCGGCGCTGGCCATCGATGAGCGTGATCCCTTTTGCATGACTTACACCGGCGGCACCACCGGGCGACCCAAGGGGGTGCTCACAAGCCACCGCGCGCGTTCCCTTACCGCTCACACCGTGGCCATCGAGGAAGCGCTGGACGAACGCGATGTGGTGGCGATCGTGACCCCGATGTTTCATGTGGCAGCGCTCAACATCATGTTCCAGCCAGCCATGCTGGTCGGCGCCACCTGCACCTTCGTCACACCCTGGTCGCCGGAGAAATTCATGGAGACCTGCGCCCGCGACGGCGTCACCGCGGCCTTCATGGTGCCGACCCAGGCCAACGCGCTGATCAGCCATGCCGGATTCGACGCGGCCAAACTCGCGACCTGGCGCAAGCTTTCGTTTGCCGGCGCGCCGATGCCCGACTGGGTGCAGGTCGCATTGCGCGAGCGCTTGCCGCAGTTGCAGCTCACGCAGATTTACGGGCAGAGCGAGATGGGTGTGCTCACCTCGTTGCGCGACTGGTATCTGCCGCAAAAGCTCGGCAGCATCGGGCGCCAGGCGTTCAACGTCGATGTCGGGCTGTTTGATCTTGAAGGCGAGCGGGTTGGGCCAGGCGCGATCGGCGAGATCGCCTCGCGCGGCGACAATCTGATGCAGGAGTACTACAACGAACCCGAGCAGACCGCGGCGTTCTACAAGTTCCCCGACAAGCTGCCGGGCTGGGGTTTCACCGGCGACGTCGGCACCATCGATGCCGCAGGCTTCATCACCCTGCTCGATCGCGCCAAGGACATGCTGATTTCCGGCGGCGAGAATGTCTACCCGAAGGAAATCGAAGACGTGGTCTACCAGTTGGCGGAGGTCGCCGAATGTGCCGTGTTCGGCATGCCGGACGAGAAATTCGGCGAACTGCCCGCTGCCTACATTTCGCTCAAGCCCGGCATGTGGCTCACCGAAGCGCAGGTCATGGCCCACTGCGAGTCGAAGCTGGCGCGCCTGAAACGCCCGCGCTTGATCAAGTTCGTGACTGAATTTCCCAAAACCGCGATCGGCAAGATTCAGAAGAATCTGCTGAAGGAACCCTACTGGCAAGGACGCAAAAATATATGAACCGCTACGATCATTACAAGACCCTGACCATCCGCCGCCACGACCAGGGCATTGTGGAAGTCGTCATGGGCGGGCCGGGCAAACTGGCCACCGCCGACCATTCCGGCCACAAGGAGCTGGCCAACATCTGGCGCGACATTTCCGATGACCCGCATGCACGGGTGGCGATCCTGCGCGGTGAAGGCAAGGGTTTTTCGGGCGGTGGCGACTTCGGCCTGGTGACCGACATGGCCAATGATTTCGCGGTGCGCACCAGAGTGTGGAAGGAGGCGCGCGACCTGGTCTACAACGTGATCAATTGCGACAAGCCGATCGTCTCGGCGATGCACGGGCCGGCGGTGGGGGCGGGCCTGGTCGCCGGTTTGCTGGCCGACATTCCGATCGCGGCCAAGAATGCGCGCATCGTCGATGGCCATACCCGCCTGGGCGTGGCCGCCGGCGATCATGCGGCGATCATCTGGCCCTTGTTGTGCGGCATGGCCAAGGCCAAGTATTACCTGATGCTGTGCGAAACCCTGTCGGGCGAGGAGGCCGAGCGCATCGGCCTGGTGGCCCTGGCGGTGGATGAAGGCGAACTGGTGGCCAAGGCCTTCGAGGTGGCCGGGAAGCTTGCCGCCGGCTCGCAGTCGGCGATTCGCTGGACCAAGTACGCGCTCAACAACTGGCTGCGCATGATGGGTCCGACCTTCGACTCATCGCTAGCGCTGGAATTCATGGGCTTCGCCGGGCCGGATGTGCATGAAGGTGTTGCCAGTCACAAGGAAAAGCGCCGGCCGAAATTCGATCCCGATGGCGGATTCTGAGCGGCGCCGGGCGGCTGCCGGCGTGCTGGCGGACTTGTTGTGGCCTTCCCCGTGGTCAGGTGGCGGCCCACGCGGGTTGCAGCAACCGCAGTGGTACTTGCTGCGGCCCCTGGCCATGAACAGCCTGTCGGCTAGCCTTCGATGAGCGGCCCGCTCCTGGGTCTCGCCGGTTTTTGCGTGGTGATCGCGCTGATCATGCTGCGCATGCCGGTGGCCATTGCGATGGGCGCGGTCGGGGTGATCGGTGTGACCATTACCAACAGCTGGAATGCGGCCGGCTTCATGCTCGGTCGCGCCGCGTTCGACGCGGCGTTCCCCTACTCGCTGTCGATCGTGCCCTTGTTCGTGGCCATGGGCGTGTTTGCCGCACACGCCGGCTTGAGCCGTGCGCTTTACAGTTTCGTGGCCGCGTTCATCGGGCATTTGCGCGGCGGCTTGGCGATGGCAACCATCGGTGCCTGTGCGATCTTCGGCGCCATCTGCGGCTCGGGCATCGCCACTGCAGCTACCATGGGCCGGGTGGCCCTGCCGGAGATGCGCCGCCTGGGTTACGCCGACAGCCTGGCGGCGGCATCGGTGGCCGCTGGCGGCACGCTGGGCGTGATGATTCCGCCCTCGATCCTGTTCCTGATCTATGGCCTTTTGACGGAGCAATCGATCGGCAAACTGTTTTTCTCCGGCATCTTGCCAGGCATCCTGGGCATGCTGCTGTACATGGCGGCGGTGTGGTTTTCGGTGGCACGCAACTCGCAGGCGGGTCCGGCCGGCCCGAAAAGCGATTGGCCGGCTCGCCTGGTTTCACTCAAGGACGTGTGGAAGGTCTTGCTGCTGTTTGGCGTGGTGCTGGGCGGCCTGTATTTCGGCTGGTTTTCCGATACCGAAGCGGCCGCAGTCGGTGCCTTCGGTGCCGCCTTCATGGCCTGGGCCACCGGCAACCTGTCGCGCGAAAGTCTGAAAAAATCGCTGGCCGAGACCGGCATCACCACCGGCATGATTTTCACCATCCTGATCGGCGCCAACATTTTCAACTTTTTCGTCGAATCCACCGGCTTGACCGACTTCCTGGTCGACTATGTGAAAGGCCTGGGCTGGAACCGCTGGATGGTGATGTTCGCGCTGATGGTGTTCTACGTGATTTTGGGCGCGCTGATGGACGAGATATCGATGATCCTCCTCACGGTGGCGCCGGTATTCAAGCTGGTGACCACGCTGGGCTTCGACCCGATCTGGTTCGGCGTGATGCTGATCACGGTGTGCGAAATCGGCATGATCATGCCGCCGGTGGGCATCAACCTGTTCGTGATCCAGGGCGTGGGCAACCTGCCGATGGCAACCGTGGTGCGCGGCATCATGCCATTCGCCTGCGCCGACTTCGTGCGCCTGTTTCTGATCTGCGTGTTTCCCTGGCTGGCCACCTGGTTGCCCAACAAGCTGATCTGATCCTTTCATGTACGAATACTTCACCTATCGCAAGTATCCGGTCAGGCTGCCGCCATTGGCGCACGGCCTTGAGTCGACGCGGCATCCGGTGGCGATCGCCGGTGGCGGCCCGGTTGGCCTGGCACTGGCACTGGGCCTGGCCAATCACGGCATCCGCTCGGTGGTGCTGGAGGCCGACGACAGCGTTTCGCACGGCAGCCGCGCCGCCTGCATTTCGCGCCGCTCGCAGGAGATCTTGGAGCGGATCGGCGGCATCGCGCCGGTGCTGGCCAAGGCCTTGCCGTGGACCGCGGGCACCAGCTATTACCGCGAAACCCCGGTGTACCGGCTTGAAATGCCGATGGACAAGCGGCAGAAGTATTACCCGATGGTCAATCTCGAGCAGTGCTATTTCGAGCAGGACCTGGCCGACTTGATCGAGGCCAAGCACGCCGACATGATCGAGATTCGCTGGCACACCCGGCTTGCCGGTTTTGCGGCAACAGCGCAGGGCGTCGAACTGGCGCTGGATACGCCGGCCGGCGCCTACCGCTTGGCCGCGGACTGGCTTGCGGCCTGCGACGGCGCGCGCAGCAGCGTGCGCAGCCAGATGGGGCTGCGCTTTTCGGGCAGCCAGTACGAAGGCACCTACATCATTGTCGACATCCATCTGCCGAGCAGCCATCCCACCGAGCGGCGTGCCTGGTTCGACCCGCCCTCCAACCCGGGCTCGACCATCCTGGTGCACAAGCAGCCCGGCGACATTTGGCGCATCGACTACCAGTTGCGTGACGACGAGGATCCCGAGGAGGCGGTCAAGCCGGAGAACGTGCTGCCGCGCGTCAAGGCGCATCTGGACTGGATCGGCGAGACCGCGCCGTGGGAACCGGTGTGGATCTCTTCCTACAAGGCCAACTGCCTGACACTGGACCAATACAACCACGGCCGCGTGCTGTTCGCCGGCGATGCCGCGCATCTGGTGCCGATCTTCGGCGTGCGCGGCATGAATTCCGGCATCGACGATAGCCACAACCTGGCGTGGAAGCTGGCGCACGTGATTCGCGGCCAGGCCGATCCTCGCCTGCTCGATACCTACTCGGAAGAGCGCGTGTTCGCCGCGCGCGAGAATATTCGCGCCGCCGCCAAGAGCACCGATTTCATGGCGCCGCCCTCGCATGCATTTGAGCTGATGCGCGAGGCGGCGCTCGGCCTGGCCGTGGCCGACCCGTTTTTCGCCACCCTCGTCAATCCGCGTCAGTCGAGCGCCATCAGCTATGGCGCATCGAGGCTGGCGCTGGCCGATCGCGATCCATTCGCCGCCGGGCCGCAACCCGGCGCGACGCTGGCGGAATGCCCGCTGGAACGCGACGGCCTGCCGGCGTACCTGACCGACCTTCTGGGGCCGCGCTTCGTGCTTCTGTGCCTGACGGCCACCCGGCCCGATCCGGACTTGAGCGGCCTGGGCGTGACCGTGGCGCTGCACTGGATCGCACCCACGCGCGACGCCAGGGCCCAGGCCTGGGACAAGTCGGGCGAGCTTTTTCCGCTCTACGACGCGCGCCCCGAGGCCTACTATCTGGTGCGGCCGGATGGCCACGTGCTGGCGCGCTGGCGCACGCTGGACACGGCGGCCGTGCGCTCTGCCGTCAGCGGCGCCTTGAAAGGACCCTGATGCTAGGTCCCGATCAGCTCGACCATGTCTACACCGAGGCCTGCCGCTGCATGACCGCGCTGGGCGCGGACAGGACGGAGTTGTTTCTGGCGCGCCTGGCGCTGCTGTTGATGAAAGAGGTGGGCGACAGCGCGCGCATTCTGGACGCGGTGGATGCCGCCCGCAAAAGCCTGGAGAACGGCTGAATTTCGCTACGCCAGGTGGGGGACCGGCGTTTCCGTGCGCGTAGAATCGGGTGCTCTTGTGTTGCCGGGCGCCTGCCATGTCAAACGTTCCTGATCCGTTCGAGTTCGTCAAGAACCTGTGGGGCCAAATGGGTATTCCGGGCTTTGGCCAGGGCGCCGCGGTGGCAGGCGGTTTGCCGGGCGGCATGCCGGCGTTTTCGGCGGAAGAACTCGAAAAACGCCTGGGCGAGTTGAAGCAGATCCGCCAGTGGCTGGAAATCAATCTCAACATGCTGAGCCTGCAGGTCAACGGGCTTGAAATGCAATTGAACGCGATCAAGAGCATGAAATCCGCGCCGGGTGCCGGGTTCATTCAGCAGGCAGCCGAGGCGATGCGCAGCGCGGCCGTAGTGCAACCCGGGTTCGCGCAGCCGGCGGCACCAGCGAGTTTTGGCCAGTTCCCGTTTGGCGCATCATCGACGCCCGCGCAAGCGGCGCCTGCCGCAGCACCCCTACCTGCGGTGAGTGCGCCGCCGGCGGCCGCGCCTGCGGCGGCCGAGGCCCCCAAGCCCTTGAACTGGCCCGACCCAACCGCATGGATGCAGACCTTGCAGTCGGAATTTGCCAAGGGCATGGCAAGTATCGCCCCGGCCGCGCCAGCGGCCCCCAAACCCGCGGCACGCGAGAGCGCCGGATCCCCACGCAAGGCGGTTGCCAAGAAAGCGCGCGGCAAGGCATGAGCCGCTGGCAACTGGGCCACGCCGGCCACGCCCACTGGAAGACCGCGACCGACACTGCATTGGCGGATCTGGCCCCGGGTGGCAGCCTGGGATTTGTCTACATGACCGAGGCCTTCGTGCCGTATGCGGCCGAGATCCTCGCCATTGCCAAGAACCGCACCGGCATCGTCGACTGGGTCGGCACGGTCGGCATCGGTATTTGCGCAACCGGCACGGAATACATGGATGAGCCGGCGGTGGCCTTCATGACCTGCCCGCTGCCACCCGACTCGCACACCGTTTTTTCCGGCACGGCCCGGCCGCCCAAGGCCGGCAGCAAGACCGTCAGCGGGGCGGACGCCGCCTATTTCGCGATCGTCCATGCCGACCCGCACACCCCGGATATCGATGAACTGATCGAGGACATGGCCGGCAAGGTCACCAGCGGCTATCTGGCGGGCGGCTTGTCATCCAGCCGCGGGGCCACGGTGCAGTTCGCCAATTCAGTGGTCGCCGGCGGTATTTCCGGGGTGGTGCTGTCGTCCGACGTGGCGATCGCCACGCGGCTCACGCAAGGCTGCACGCCGATTGGCGGCCGCCATGTGGTCACGCATTCCGAGGGCAACATCTTGGTCAGCATCGACAAGCGCCCCGCGCTTGAGGTGATGCTGGAAGAACTGGGCTGCGACCTGAAGGGCCTGCGCACCGCAGCGCGCGACACCTTCGTGGGCATTGTGGTGCCAGGCGCCGAAGTCGCCGGCGGCGGCGACGATTACATGGTGCGCAACCTGGTGGGCATCGACCCGCAAAACAAGCTGATTGCCATCGGCGACACGGTGCCGGGCGGCAGCACGGTGTTGTTTTGCCGACGCGACGCGCAGTCGGCGCGCAACGACTTGTTGCGCATGATCTATGAGATCAAGGACGACCTGACCGAGCGCCCCAAGGCCGCGCTGTATCACGCCTGTGTCGGGCGCGGCGAGAGCATGTTTGGCGAGCGTGGCGCCGAGCTGAAGCTCATTCGCGAACATCTGGGCGACATTCCGTTGATCGGCTTTTTCGCCAATGGCGAGATCGCGCACAACCGCCTGTATGGCTACACCGGGGTGCTCACGCTCTTCAAGTAGGGCGTTTGCGGGAGGTCTTCGCGACGGCGCGGCGCGCGGCCGGCTTTTCCTCTGCGGCTGCCTGCGCCGGCAACGGCCGAATGCGTTCGAGTTGCGCGAGAAAGTGCGGCAATGCCGTCATGTCGACCAGCGCGACTTCGGTATGCGAGCTGGTCGTCATCATGACCGCCGCCTTGGCATCGGCCACAGGAAACGACCAATAGCGCAGGTTCGACATGGTGTCGGTTTTCACGAGTTTTCAAGGATTGCAACGATAGCGCCAGCCTGCGCGGTTCCAGTTCCCAAGGACATCGGTCTTTTGGTCGCTGTTCCGCACCAAATGCGTCGATTGGCGGCGGCGCTTGCAAGCCGGGGCCGCTTGGCGGAAGCTGACCGGGGTGCCGAGCGCGCCTCGCGTCTTACAATCCGCACCCCTAATCGCAATCGATAGCCATTCATGAGTGATCAGCCGGTTGCCGTAGTCAGCGCCGCCGTGGCGCGTCAGTGGCGCGATAGCTTCTTTGCTTGCGGTGTGACGGCCAAGGAGGTCGAATACATCGCTCCGGCGATCCTGGCGGCGTGCTTCTTCTTCGACAGCCCGACGAGTGAATGAGTCGCTGTTTCAAATGCCTGATATCCGCAGGGTCAAACTTGTTGATTCGGTTCCCGGCGGCTTTGTCTCTCGGCACTTGTATAACGCTTGGCACCATCCCGATCTTCGCGCCGGTGCCACCCATTCTTTCCGATGCTAAAGCGCGCCGACCTGGGCGCCCTGATCCTGCTGGGCGCGATCTGGGGCAGCTCCTACCTGTTTATCCGCATCATCGTACCGGTGGTCGGTCCCTGGGGCATGGTGGCGCCGCGCATGCTTGGTGCCGGCATTGCGCTGATGATCCTGGCGCGGGTATACGGTATCGCCTGGGGCGAATGGCGGCTTTGGCCGCGCTATCTGGTGCTGGCGTTCCTGACCTCGTTCGCCGCGCAGTTCCTGATCGCCACCGCCGCCCTCACACTCAATTCCCCGACGCTTGCGATCATCAATACCACCATGGCGATGTTCGTGGCGCTGTTGTCGGCCTGGATCTTGCACGAACGCCTGACCGGGCGCCGCAGCATGGGCCTGGCGCTGGGCGTGGCCGGAGTGGCGCTGGTGGTCGGCTTTACGCCGGTGGATTTCACCCCACGCATCGCGCTGGCCTATGGCGGAGCCTTGTTGGCGGCTTTCTGCGGCGCCTACGGCACCGTTTATGCCGCACGTCACCTGGCGCATCGGCCTTCGTTCGAACTGGCCATCGTGCAGAGCCTGATCGCCGGCTTGATGGCCACCCCACTGGGCGTGGCGCCGCTGGTCGCGGCCTGGCCCCTGCCGGGGAAGGTGCTGTGGGCCCTGTTGGCCCTGTCGCTCATTTGCACGGCCTTGGCGAATCTGATTTATTACCGCTTGATGAAACGGACCAGCCCCACGGTGTCAATGTCGGTCACTTATCTGATTCCCTGCTTCAGCCTGTTGTGGGGGTGGTTGTTTCTGGGCGAAACCATTGCCTGGCTGCAGTTAGCCGGGTTCGCGGTGGTGCTGGGTGCGGTATCGCTGGTGGTCGGGCGCGGCCCCTGAACGCGGCACCCGTTTTGCGCCTTTTTTGCGTCTTGTGAAGTGTGGGGTTGGGAGGGCGCGCATCCAAGCAGGCGGTGCGCGCGTAAGAAAATGGCGACACCGGCGACTAACCGGATTCGCCGCATAATCCGCAATTCGCCGGCTTTCATGTCGGCACCTGGAGATTTCATCAATGCATGCCACGCTCGAGCGCCTCGAAGCGACCACTTTTCCCCGTATCGCGCGGCGGCGCGTCGATACCCTGCAGGTCAATCTGGGCTACAAGTGCAACCAATCGTGCGTGCATTGCCATGTGAACGCCGGTCCCACGCGCACCGAAATGATGGATCGGGCGACCATCGACCAGGTGTTGTCCTACCTGCGGGCGCACAAGGTCGGCACGCTCGACCTGACCGGCGGCGCTCCTGAACTCAATGTTGATTTCCGCTATTTGGTAGTTGAGGCCCGCGCTTTGGGCGTCAAGGTCATCGATCGCTGCAACCTGACCATACTGTCCGAACCCGGGCAAGAGGGTCTGGCGCGGTTTCTTGCCGAAAATCAGGTCGAAGTGGTCGCCTCGCTGCCCTGCTACACCGAGGAACTGGTGGATCGGCAGCGCGGCCGAGGCGTGTATGAACGCTCGATCGCCGGTATTCGCGCGCTCAACGCCCTTGGCTACGCCGATCCAGGCGCCGGACTGGTGCTCAACCTTGTGTATAACCCGCAGGGGCCGAACCTGCCGCCGGCGCAAGAGGCGCTCGAAGCCGACTACAAGCGGATTCTGGGCGAGACCTTCGGCATTCGCTTCAACCAGCTCTTTACGCTGGCCAACATGCCGATCCAGCGTTTTGGTTCGATGCTGATCAGCAAGGGCAAGTTCAACCAATACATGGAGCTGCTGCGCTCGGCGCACCGCGAACAGAACCTTGAAGACGTGATGTGCCGCTCGCTGGTATCGGTGGATTATCAGGGCTACCTGTACGACTGCGATTTCAACCAGATGCTGGGCTTGCCGCTCAAGGTCGCCGGCCGGCCGCGCAGCCACCTGCGCGACGTGTTGGCGACCGATCTCGATGGTAACGGAATCGTTGTGCGCGAACATTGCTACGGCTGCACCGCCGGTCAGGGCAGTTCGTGCGGTGGTGCGCTGGTCTGACGCCGGCGCACCAGGTTCTCGCTTCGGCAGGCGCAGGCGTGGCTTCGCTCAAGGCTGCGCCGGTGGCCATCATCGGCGGCGGACCGGCCGGCTTGATGGCCGCCGAAGTGCTGTCGGCAGGCGGCGCGCGGGTCGATCTATATGACGCGATGCCTTCAATCGGTCGCAAATTCCTGTTGGCCGGCAAGGGCGGGCTCAATCTGACGCATGCCGAACCGGCCGCGCTCTTCATGCAGCGCTATGCCGCAGGCAATCCGCAATTGCTGGCAAGTATCGGGCAGTTTGGCGCCGACCAAGTGCGTGCGTGGGCGCAAGGGCTGGGGATCGAGACCTTCGTCGGCAGCTCGTCACGGGTGTTTCCGCTGGAGAAGAAGGCTGCGCCGCTGCTGCGCGCCTGGCAAAAGCGCCTGCGTGAAGCGGGTGTCGCCTTCCACATGCGCCATCGCTGGACCGGCTGGAATAGCAGTCGGGGCCTGGGTTTTGCAACACCCGCCGGCGCCATCGAAGTAACGCCCGCGCTGACGATTCTGGCTCTCGGCGGCGGTAGCTGGGCACGCCTCGGATCCGACGGTGCCTGGGTGCCCTGGCTGCGCGGCGAAAACGTGCCGGTGGCGCCGCTCAAGCCGGCCAACTGCGGGTTCGACATCGCCTGGAGTGAGCATTTCAGAAGCCGCTTCGCCGGCCATCCGCTCAAATCGGTCCGCCTCCTGTTTGACGATGATGCTGGCGAGCCATTTCGCCGTGACGGTGAATGCATGATTACCGATGCCGGTATCGAGGGTGGATTGATCTACGCTGCCGGCGCGCGCCTGCGCGAGCAAATCGCCGCGAAAGGGTCTGCCAGCATCAAACTTGACCTTCTGCCGCAGCACGAGACCGCGCGCGTGTTGCGCGAATTGCAGCACCCGCGCGGCGCGCGCTCGCAGGCCAGCCACTTGAAGAGCAGGCTCGGCTTGAGCGGGGTCAAAGCCGGCCTGCTGCATGAAGCGCTGCCGCGCGAGGGCTTTGCCGAACCGCTGCGGCTGGCGGCGGTGATCAAGGCCTTGCCGCTGACCCTGGTTGCCTCCCGCCCTCTCGACGAGGCGATTTCCAGTGCGGGTGGTGTCTGCTTCGAAGCCCTCGATGAACATCTGATGCTGCGACGCCTGCCGGGCGTGTTTTGCGCCGGCGAAATGCTCGATTGGGAAGCACCGACCGGCGGCTACCTGCTGACTGCCTGTCTGGCCACCGGCCGTGCGGTCGGGCTCGGTGCGCTGGCCTGGCTAGCGCGTGAAACCGCTGGCGGCCCTTGTCCCAAGGCACGCGGCCAGGCTCAATCGGAGCGGCAAGCAGGCGCAGGGTTGGCCCATCACGAGGCGGCGCTGTGAGTGCGGTAATGCCGACGGAATCGCTGCGCCCAGGCCGTTCATGCCCCCTGTCCTACCGCTACGGCGCGCAATCGCTGGCGCGCCCGGCCGAGATTGAAGCCGAGACGCTGTTTGTGGCAGGCGGCCTGTATGGCAACCCTTTCGCGCTGGAGGCCCTGCTGCGCATGGTTGAGGCCGAGCCTGCGGCGCAACTGGTTTTCAACGGCGACTTCAACTGGTTCAACATCGATGATGCCGGTTTCGAGCGTATCAACCGCGAGGTACTCGCGCACCACGCCATTCGCGGCAATGTCGAGACCGAATTGCTGGCCGCGGACGCTGCCGCCGGCTGCGGTTGCGGCTATCCGGATTACGTAGCCGATGCCGATGTGGCGCGCTCCAACGCCATCATGGGCATGCTGGCAGGCACCGCGCGCCGCCACCCGGCACTGGCCGCGCGGCTGGTGGCGCTGCCGATGACCATGGTCGCCCGGGTCGCCGGCGTGGGCGTGGGCATCCTCCATGGCGATGCCGACAGCCTCGCCGGCTGGAGCTTCGGCGAAGAGGCGATCGACGCGGCGCAAGTGGTGCGGATGTTTGAGCGAGCGCGTGTGCGGGTGTTTGCTTCTTCGCATACCTGCCTGCCGGTGGCACAGGTGTTCGCCACCGCTGCGGGACCCAGCGCGCTGATCAACAACGGTGCTGCCGGCATGGCGAATTTCGCCGCCACCCGCTTTGGCGTGGTGACGCGCATTTCGTCGCGACCGGCGCCGCCCGCAACCGGCGCGCTCTACAGCACCATGGTTGAAGGCGCGCACATCGATGCCCTTCCTCTGCACTTTGACGATCGCGCCTGGCTTCTGCACTTTGATCAGCTGTGGCCGGCCGCTTCGCCGGCTGCGATTTCGTACCGCGGACGCATTGCCAACGGGCCATCCTTTTCCCTGCGTCAGGCGATACGTAGCGGCATACACTGCGGTGCTGGCGGACTAGCGCGAGCCACCCGCTGACTCGGCGGCGTTGCAAGAAGACCGTACATCACACGACCAAAGCAAGCAGATTCCGGGCCGGCGGCTCGCGACACGACGGAGCAATGCATGAAAGCAGGCAAACTGGTAGTGGTTCTTGTGATCGTGGCTGTGATCGCCGCGTTTTTCGCCCTCGGTGGCCAGCGCTATCTGACCTTCGAGGCGATCAAGGCGCAACAGGCCTCGATTGTCGGCATCTACCAGGCCCATCCGGCGCAAACCGTCGCCGCGTTTTTCGCCGCTTACGTGGCGGTCACAGCGCTCTCGCTACCCGGCGCGGCCCTGATGACGCTCCTGGCCGGCGCGATCTTTGGCTTGCTTGCCGGCACAGTGATCGTTTCTTTCGCTTCATCGATCGGCGCAACCCTGGCTTTCCTGGCCAGCCGCTTCCTGCTGCGCGACTGGGTGCAGGCCAAGTTCGGTACGCGCCTTGCGGCGATCAACGCGGGGGTGGCGCGCGAAGGTGGCTTCTACCTTTTCACCTTGCGCCTGATTCCGGTGATTCCGTTTTTCGCCATCAATCTTCTGATGGGTTTGACGCCGATCAAGACCCTCACCTACTACCTGGTGAGCCAGCTCGGCATGTTGGCGGGCACGGTCGTGTACGTCAATGCCGGCACCCAGTTGGCGCAAATCAGTTCCCTGAAAGGCATTCTCTCGCCCGGCCTCCTGGGCGCATTCGTGCTGCTGGGCATTTTTCCCCTGATTGCGAAGAAGGTGATCGACATGTTCAAGGCGCGCAAGGTCTATGCGAAGTGGATTCACCTGAAACCGGCTTCGTTCGAGCGCAACGTGGTGGTGATCGGCGCCGGTTCGGGTGGCCTGGTTACCGCTTACATCGCAGCGGCGGTCAAGGCCCGGGTGACCCTGGTTGAAAAGCACAAGATGGGGGGTGATTGCCTCAACTTCGGTTGCGTTCCCTCAAAGGCGCTGATCCGCTCGGCCAAGTTTCTCTCTCACGTGAAGCGCTCGCGCGAATTCGGCATCGATGCGGCCGATGCGCGCTTTGATTTCGCCGCCGTGATGGAACGGGTGCAGTCGGTGATCAACACGATCGAGCCGCACGATTCGGTCGAGCGCTATACCGGTCTCGGGGTCGAGGTGATCGAGGCGGAAGCGAAGATCACCTCACCGTGGACGGTCGAGGTGAAAAAGGCCGATGGCAGCAGCGAGACCCTGACCACCCGCAGCATCGTGATCGCCGCCGGCGCGCGCCCGCTGGTGCCGCCGATTCCGGGACTCAAGGAAATGAACCCGCTGACCTCGGATACGGTGTGGAACATTCGCACCCTGCCCAGGCGATTGCTGGTGCTGGGCGGCGGGCCGATCGGCTCCGAACTGACGCAATGCTTCGCTCGCTTCGGCGCGCAGGTGACGCAGGTCGAGATGGCGCCGCGCATCATGTTGCGCGAAGACCCGGAGGTCTCCGAAATGGTGATGAAACAGTTTCGCGCCGAAGGCGTGAATGTTCTGGTCAATCACAAGGCGCGCGAATTTCGCGTCGAGAACGGCGAGAAGATCCTGATCGCCCTGCATGCCGGGCAGGATGTGAAGATCGCCTTCGACGAAGTGCTGTGCGCCCTCGGACGCACACCCAATGTCAGCGGCTACGGCCTGGAGGAACTGGGCATTCCAACCACGAAGACGCGCACGGTGGAAACCAACGAATACCTCGAAACGCTTTACCCGAACATCTACGCCTGCGGCGACGTCGCCGGCCCCTATCAATTCACCCACACCGCGGCGCATCAGGCCTGGTATGCCGCAGTCAATGCGCTATTCGGCACGTTTCGCAAATACAAGGCCGACTACTCGGTGATTCCCTGGGCCACCTTCACCGAACCCGAAGTGGCGCGCGTGGGCTTGAATGAAATGGAAGCGAAGGAAAAGGGTATTGCCTACCAGGCTTCTGTGTATGGCATCGACGATCTGGACCGCGCCATCGCCGACAGCGAGGCGCACGGCATGGTCAAGGTGCTGACCGCGCCGGGCGGCGACCGCATCCTGGGTGTGACCATCGTGGGCGAACATGCGGGCGACCTGATCGCGGAGTACGTGGCGGCGATGAAGCACGGGCTGGGGCTGAACAAGATCCTGGGCACTATCCACATTTATCCGACCTTAGCCGAAGCCAACAAGTATGCGGCCGGCGTATGGAAACGCAGTACCGTGACCATGGGCCAGCATGCCGTGCTCGAGGCATTTCAGGCATGGCGTCGAGGCGCCGGCGGTTTTGGCGCAGTGTTGTCGAGGCTTGTGGCGATGAGCGGCGACAAACGACCGGCCTACGCGCCGGAACATCACTAGGAAAGGACAAGGATCATGTTCAACACGAGATTCACGCAACGACTGCTTGCCGTGCTGCTGCTGATCGGCCCGTGGGCGGTTGCGCAGGCGCAGTTCGACCACAGCCACAAGGCCTGGGATACGCTGTTAAAGAAGCATGTGGTGCTGCTGCAGGGCGGCAAGGCCGGCCAGGTGCGTTATGCCGGCATGCGCGCCGACGAGGGGGCACTGAAGGCTTACACCGAGAGCCTGTCGAAGGTGCCGGAGTCCGAGTTCAAGGCCTGGAACAAGGCGCAGCAGATGGCCTTCCTGATCAACGCCTACAACGCCTACACGGTGGCGAAGATCCTGCAGAAATATCCAAACCTGAAGTCGATTCGCGACTTCGGCAGCGTTATTGGCAATCCTTGGAAAGACAAGTTTTTCACCCTTTTGGGGCGCGAGGCTTTCCTTGATGATATCGAGCACAACACCCTGCGCAAGCCCGGCGTATACGACGAAGCGCGCGTGCACTATGCGGTCAACTGCGCCTCGATCGGTTGCCCGATGCTGCGTGAAGAGGCGTTTGTGGCCGAGCGGCTTGATGCGCAACTCGAAGAGCAGGCCAGGCGCTTCCTCTCGGATCGTTCGCGCAATCGTTTCAACGCGGCGCAGGGGGCGCTCGAGGTGTCGAAGATTTTCGACTGGTTCAAGGTCGATTGGCAAAGCAGTTACAAGGGCATCGGCGCGAATGCGCAGCCGATCGTTTCACGCGAACAGTACTTCGCGCGCTATGCCGATTTGCTGTCGGACAATCCTGAAGAGCGCAAGTTGATCGCCGCCGGCTCGGTCGCGATCCGCTTTCTCGATTACGATTGGGCCATCAACGACGCCCGCTGAAGCTTCGCCTTGCCCGCACTGCGCCTATCCATCATCGTTCCGGTTCTCAATGAAGCAGGCGGTATCGAATCCAACCTGGCTTCATTGACCGGGCTGCGCCGCGCCGGTTGTGAAGTGATCGTGGTGGACGGCGGCAGCAGCGACGACACCCTTGCGCGTGCCGCTCCGTTGTGTGACCAGCTGATCGATGCGGCGCACGGGCGTGCCGCGCAAATGAACGCCGGCGCGTTCGCCGCACGCACCGGCCTGCTGTTGTTTCTGCACGCCGATACGCGCCTGCCGTCCGGTGCCCTGGATGCGATCGAGGCGGCGACGCGTGACAGCGTGCTGGCCTGGGGCCGTTTTGACGTCCGGCTTGACAGTCCGCGCGCCTCGCTGGCACTGGTGGGGGCGATGATGAACCTGCGCTCGCGGCTGACCGGCATCGCCACCGGCGACCAGGCGTTGTTCATGACGCGCGAAGCCTTCGAAAGTGTCGGCGGCTTTCCGGCCATTGCATTGATGGAGGACATCGAGATCAGCGCGCGCCTTTCGCGCCTGGCACGCCCGGTCTGCCTGCGCCTCAAGGTGCTCACTTCGGCCAGGCGCTGGGAGACGCGCGGCGTGCTGGCGACAATTGTGCTGATGTGGGGCCTGCGCCTGGCGTATTTTCTTGGCGCTTCGCCCGAGGCACTGGCGCGTCGCTACCGCTAAACGAGCCTGGCGATGAAAAAGTTGCTGCTGATCGGGGCCGGGCATGCGCATGTCGAAGTGCTGCGTCAGTTCAGCCTGCAGCCCGCCGCCAACGCCGCCATCACCATGGTGAACCCACAGCGCCGGATGACTTATGCGGGCATGCTGCCGGGTCTGGTGGCGGGCCACTATGCTGCCGGCCAATGCCAGGTCGACTTGGGTCCCCTGGCGCGGAAAGCAGGCATCGAACTGTTGGCTGATCGGGTGGTCGGGCTCGATGCGGAGGGTCGGGTGGCGACGACCGCGAGCGGGGGGCAACTCGAATTTGACTTCGCATCCATCGATATCGGGGTCACGCCGTTCGCGCCCGAAGTACCGGGCCTGCGCCGGTTCGCGCTGCTGGCCAAACCGGTTGAGGTGTTTCTCGAAGGCTGGGAGCGGGTGCGCGAACTGGCACGCGAAGGCGGATTGACGCGGCTGACGGTCGTCGGTGGCAGCGCCGTGGCAGTCGAACTGATGCTCGCCATGCAACACCGCCTGCGGCGCGAATTGCCGCCGCTTGTCTTTGGCGACTTCGGCTTTTCGATCGTCACTGAAGGCCCTCGCCTTCTGGACGAACTGCCCGAACAACTGAGCCTGGCGGTCGAGGCCTTGTGCGTGGGGCGTGGCATCAGCCTGTTGCGTGGCGCGACGGTGAAATTGATCGAGCGCGACGGCCTGCTTCTGTCAAACGGCGCCCAACTGGCAAGCGACATCACGGTTTGGGCCAGTGGGGCATACCCCGCGCGCTGGCTGGCGGCGGCCGGCCTCGCCTGCGATATCGGCGGCTTCATGCAGACCGACGCCAGCCTACGCTCACTGAGCCACAAGCGCATTTATGGCGCCGGCGATTGCAGCATGCCGGCGCAACAACTACGTCTGCCTATCGGCATCTGTGGGTTGCCGCAGGGATCGGCGTTGGCGGCCAACCTGCGTCAGGCGCTCGCCAGCCAGCCAGCGCTGCCATGGGCGCCACCGCAGGACGCGCGGGCGATGTTGAGCCTTGGAGCGCGCAAGGCGTTCGGCATGCGCGGTGCGGTGATGTTGAGTACACCACACTGGTTCAACTGGCGCTGGAAAGACTGGACCGATCGTCGCTGGGTCGGCCGCTTTAGGGTCTGACCGGAGACCCGCCAGGTTCGGCTGCGTTTCAGGCGATGGCCTCGACGATGCGAATGTCTCGAACTGCCGCGTCACCGAGGGCGCCCAGCGCTTCCTGATAAGCCGCGCTGTCGTGTGCCGCAGTGGCCGCAGCGATGCTTTCGAATTCGATGATCACTACCCGCTGCATCAGGCCCGCCTCATAGGTGTGCGAGGGCATGCCGCGTGCGATGAAGCGCCCGCCGCCAGCCTGGATCGCCGGCCCGGCAAGTTTCGAATAGGCGGCCATCGCGTCGGGTTTGTCGATCGAACGGTAAGTGGCGACCCAGTAGGCTTTTGGCATTTATGTGTTCCTGGTTGACTGTAAACGGTTACTCAATGTCCGCAGCTGGACGGTACTTGCCTGTGATGCTACCCGACAAAACAAACGCGCGGCCTTGACCTCAGGACTTGACCTCAGGACTTGCGCGCAATGCTGATGGCCTTGCGCAGGAAGGCTTTTTTGGCTTCTGCATCGTCGATCTCGTCGGCCGCCAGCATGTACAACTCGGCTTCGTCGCGCGCGCGGGCGGCGGCGCGCCGCGCAACCACCTTGGCCACCGCACCTATGTGCGGCGCGAGGCCGGCTTCCACCTGGGCGATTACCGCGGGATCAAAGCGTAGTTGCGCGCTGGCCGGCTGCGATTGCGCTTGGCTCGGGGCAACGCTTGCCGGTTGGCTCGCTTGCTGGCTGGGCGGGTGGTGGCGCCCGGAATTGGCGCCTGGCATGGAAGCGTCGCTGCCGGCGAATTTTCTGATGAAAGCCCGGCGCGCAACCTGGTCTTCGATCTCTTGTCCCGCCAGTTCGGCCAGGTGCGGCAGCGTGAAGGCCTTCCTCGCAGCGGCGCGGATGATGGCGCCGGCGATCGGACCGATGTGCGGCGCCAGCGCAGCTTCCATCGCTTTGAGCATGTCGCGATCAAACACCGTCGTCGATAGCGAGGTCGGCTGGCTTTTGCCGTGGCTCAGGTCAGCAGGCACGCCGGCCAAGACGGTGGGCGCTTCGGACGCAGGCACCGCATCCAGCCCCTTGATGGCATCGCGCAGGCGCGCCACCGACTGTGGGCGCATTTCCTCGGCCGGTGCCAAGGCCCAGTCGATCGTATCGAGGAACGCGGGGCTGTAGCGGTTGCGGTCGCCGGCCTGGCGCGCCGGCGCAAGCGGGTCATGGCGCGCGCGTGCCGCCGAATCGACCGGCTTTTGGCCGATGATCATCCAGTACAGCACCGCGCCGATCGAATAGATGTCGCTCCACGGGCCCTGGTTGCCCTGGGCGTGGTATTGCTCCAGCGGGGCATAGCCGGGGGTGACAATCGCGGTCAGGTCGCTCGAACCTCCGGCGGCGCGCGCCGAGCCGAAATCGATCAACACCGGGCTGCCGTCCTCGCGGATGAAGATGTTGGCCGGCTTGATGTCGCGGTGCAGGAAGCCGGCCGCATGTACCACTTCCAGCCCGTCCAACAGCGGCAGCAGCAGCGCGATCGCGGTGGCCTGCGGCAGGGGGCGGCGCAAGGAAACCCAGTCGTTCAGGGGTTTCCCGGCGACGAATTCCATCACCATGTAGGCGGTCTGGTTGGCCTCGAAAAAGCGCATCACGCGCACGATGTTGGGATGCCGGAACGAGGCCAGTGTGCGCGACTCTTCGAGAAAGCGGGTGCGCCCCCAGGTGAAGGTATCCTGGGCTGAATCCGACTTCACATTGACCGAGTTGTCGGCGCTCCTGACCGCGATGTCGCCCGGCAGATACTCCTTGATCGCCACCTTCAAGTCGAGGTTGCTGTCGACGGCCAGATAAGTCAGGCCGAAGCCGCCGACGCCAAGCGTGGCTTCGATGCGGTATTCGTTGAGCGCGAATCCCGCCGGCAGGGCGATATCGGTGCTCATTTCGCTTGGGTCGGAGCGCTCATTGTCATCAGTTCGTATCGATCAGCTTGATCGCCTTCTCCAGACTGCGGCGCATGCGGTTGAACGATTTTGCCAGCAGCGCCACCTCGTCCTTGCCCGATTCCGGCAGCGCCGCGGAATCCATTTCGCCCATGCTGATCTTGTCGGCGGCGGCCGACATGTGGCGAATCGGGCGCACGATCATCACCGAGAGCATGACGTTGAGAATCACGAACAGCACCAGAAACACCCCGGTCAAAGACAGCATGAATGTGTTGAAGGCCCGGTTGGCGTTGGAGACCGGCAAGGTCATCGGCACCGATACCACCTGCGCGCCGATGATCTCGTTCAACTTCCAGCCATAGCCGTTGCTGGGGCCGTAGGCCTTGACCATGGCTGCCGGTGCGAGATCCGGCGTGGTGTGACAAACCAGACAGGCGGCGTCCTTGATCTGCAAGGGGCGCGCCAGATAGAGCGATGGGCCGTTGGGCGTCATGCGCGTACCGCTGGTTTCGCGCAAGGCTTCATTGTTGCGAAAGGCGTTGATGATGTCGGCCTCCCATTCGGTCGCACGGTCGCTCGGATTGGTCGGGTTGAGCGCGGCTTCCTTGTAGAAATAGTCCGGATACTTCTTGTGCAACAGGCTCATGATCTGCGTCGCACCGTAGGCTGGCACACCCTGCGGGAGGAATTCATCGCTCGACACCCGCAGCGCCGGCCGCACCTTTTCCACCGTGTAGGTGCGCATCGACAAAGCCGCTTCCATCATCACGCCGGCACTGCGTACCACTTCCTCGCGCGCGTTCCTGTGCAGCAGATCGTACGAGATGTATCCGGAAACGCCCAGTCCGAGCAGGAACACGAACGACAGCACGAGATTGAACTTCAGTCGCAGGCCCATGGACAACCCTCCTCAATTGATTATTGCCCGATGGCGCGTCCACGCAACACCTGCCCTGACGTCCACCAGTTGTCCAAACTACGCAACGCACCCTGGTCGGCCATTCTCGATGCTGACCAAAGACACCAAGAAGCGGCCGTTACGGCCAGTCATAGTCGATGGTCAGTGGCGCATGGTCGCTGAAACGCTGGTCCTTGTAGACCGATGCAATGCGGGCTTTGGCGGCGATTCCGGGCGTGGCGATCTGGTAATCGAGGCGCCAGCCGACGTTCTTCTCATATGCGGCGCCGCGGTTGCTCCACCAAGTATAGGCCTCGCCGGTGGTTTCCGGATGCAGTTGGCGATATACGTCGACCAAGCCGACCTCCTCGAACACCCTGGAGAGCCAGGCACGCTCTTCAGGCAGAAAGCCCGAGTTTTTCTGGTTGCTTTTCCAGTTCTTCAGGTCAATCTCGCGATGCGCGATATTGAAATCGCCGCAAATGACCACCTCGCGCCGGGCTTTCTTGAGTTTTTTCAGCTGCGGCAGGAATTCTTCGAGAAAGCGGAACTTGGCTGCCTGCCGGTCCTCGCCCGACGAGCCCGAAGGCTGATACAGGGAAACCACCGAGTAGCCAATGAAATCACCGCGCACGTAACGTCCTTCGGCATCGAATTCTCGCGATCCGAAGCCGGTCTGCACCCGCGTCGGTACCAGCCGGCTGTACAAGCCGACCCCGCTGTAGCCCTTCTTTTGGGCATAGTGAAAATGCCCCTTCAGGGTACTGCGAGGCGCGCCCGGCATCAGGAGCTCTGCGGTCATGTCGGCTTCCTGCGCCTTGATCTCCTGCACGCATAGCGCGTCGGCCTTTTGCCTGGAGAGCCAGTCGAAACAGCCCTTCTTTGCCGCCGAGCGAATCCCGTTCAGGTTGAGTGAGATAATCCGCAGCATGCGTCGCTTGTTCCCGGAAAATGGCTGACTTGCGTCAGGAATTCATTCGTTTTTGCATCGCATCAAAGGTGCTGACCTTCGGCGAATTCAAGACCAAGGCCGGGCGGCTGTCACCGTATTTCTTCAATGCCGGCTCGTTCGATCACGGCGCGGCGCTCGGGCGCCTCGCGGAATTCTATGCCAAGACCATCGTCGCCGCCGGTCCCGGTTTCGACATGCTGTTCGGACCGGCCTACAAGGGTATTCCACTGGCTTCGGCCACGGCGATCGAATTGGCGCGTATCGGGCGCGATATACCCTATGCTTATAATCGCAAGGAAGCCAAAGACCATGGCGAAGGTGGTGTGATTGTCGGGCGCCCGCTGGCAGGTCGTGTCTTGATCATCGACGACGTGATTTCGGCCGGCACCTCGGTGCGCGAATCGGTACAGCTGATTCGCGCGGCCGAGGCCACCGTGGCGGGCGTGGTCATCGCGCTGGACCGGATGGAGCGCGGCGTCGGCCGGCTTTCAGCGGTACAGGAGGTCAACCACCTGTATGGCGTCCCCGTTATCTGTATCGCCAGCCTGACCGATGTTTTGGGTTATCTGGATGACTCGGCAGACCCGGCGTTGCTACAATCGCGCGATGCGGTGGCCGCCTACCGGCGAACTTATGGAACGGACGGAGACTGAATTGTTCTTGCAAGCGTTTGGTCGCATGCTTGTGATCGCCGGAATGTGCGTGGCCTGTGGGCTTGTGCTTGCGCAGACCCGCATCTACACCTGCAAGGACGCCAACGGCAAGACCATTACCTCGGATCGCCCGCTGCCGGAATGCCAGGGCCGCGAAGGGCGGGTGCTGTCGGGGCAGGGTGCCACGGTCAAGAAGATCGAAGCCCCGTTGACGCCCGAGCAGATTGCCGCGCGCGAGATCGAGGATCAGAAAAAGCGCGAAGAAGACGAGCGCCGCCGCGAGCAGGCGCGTCGCGACAAGGCGCTGCTCAACACCTATGCCAGTGTCGACGATATAGAAAGCAAGCGGCAGCGTGCCTTGGCACAGGTCGAGCGCGAGGCGCGTGAGTCCGAGCGGCGAATCTCCATGCTCGAACGCCAGGCGCTGGAGAACCGGTCCGAAGGCGAGTTTTACAAGAAGCGGCAGATGCCCCCCGATTTGAGGCGCAAACTCGACGAAAACGAGGCCGCGCTGAAGGCGGAGAAACACCTCTTCACCTCCAAGAAAAGCGAAGTGGCGCAAGTCAATGTCAAATTCGACGAAGACAAGAAGCGCTACATGGAGCTCACGGGTACGTTGACCCCGGAGCGCACTTCGAAAAAACAGCCTGGATGAGCCGGATCGGTGGTGCGCCACGCCGCAATCCCGCCGCCACTTCTCGCTATGGGCAGCGCATCGGCTGCGGCTTTCAGGCTGCGAGCTTGCGCCGCAGAATCTCGTTTACCTGCGCTGGGTTGGCCCGGCCCATGGATGCCTTCATCACCTGACCCACCAGCGCGTTGAAGGCCTTTTGGCGGCCGGCATGAAACTCCTCGACCGATTTTGAATTGGCCTTCAGCACGTCGTCGATGATCCTTTCGATCGCGCCCGCATCGCTTACCTGTTTCAGGCCGCGGGCTGCAATCACCGAGTCGGCGCTGCTGCTCCGGCCTGCTGCGGCCTCTTGCCAGAGCACGGCGAACACTTCCTTGGCCATTTTTCCGGAGATGGTGCCGTCGGCGATGCGTTTCAGGAGTCCCGCCAACTGCGCGGGCGCAACGGGCGCGTCGGCGACTTCCAGCCCGGCCTCGTGCAAGCGCCCCAATAGCTCGCCGGTAACCCAGTTTGCCGCCAGTTTCGCGTCCCCCCCGAATGCGCTCAAGGTGGTCTCGAAATAACTGGCAAGAGCGCGGGACCCAGTCAGGGTGTTGGCGTCGTAGGCCGAGAGGCCGAAGCTTGACTCAAAGCGCGTGCGCACGGCCTGCGGCAATTCCGGCATGCCGCCACGGATGCGCTCGATGGTCGCCGCCGTGATTTCAAGCGGCAACAGGTCGGGGTCGGGGAAGTAGCGATAGTCCATCGCGTCTTCCTTGCTGCGCATCGAGCGGGTCTGGTCGCGGTCGGGGTCGTAGAGGCGGGTTTCCTGCACTACCCGACCGCCATCCTCGATCAGTTCTATCTGGCGCCTGATTTCGAATTCGATGGCCTTTTCCATGAAGCGGAAGGAGTTCAGGTTCTTGATCTCGCAGCGGGTGCCGAATTCCTTTTGTCCGCTTGGCCGCACCGACACATTGGCATCGCAGCGGAACGATCCCTCCTGCATGTTGCCGTCGCAAATGCCCAGCCATGTCACCAGGCCGTGCAGGGCCTTGGCGTAGGCCACCGCTTCGGCGCTGGAACGCATTTCCGGTTCGGTGACAATTTCCAGGAGCGGGGTGCCGGCACGATTCAAATCCATGCCCGACATGCCATGGTAGTCCTCATGCAGGGATTTTCCGGCGTCTTCCTCGAGATGCGCGCGGGTCAAGTGAACGGTTTTTTGCACTCCATCAACCATGATGGATAGTGCCCCTCCCTGCACCACCGGTATCTCATACTGGCTGATCTGGTAACCCTTGGGCAGATCGGGATAGAAATAGTTCTTGCGCGCGAAGATCGAACGTGACGCGATCGTGGCGCCGACAGCCAGACCGAACTTCACCGCGCATTCGACCGCGCCGGCGTTGAGCACCGGCAGCACGCCGGGCAGGGCCAGGTCGATGGCACTGGCCTGGGCGTTGGGCGCGGCGCCGAATTGCGTCGCGCTGCCGGAAAAGATTTTCGATCGGGTTGCCAGCTGGGCATGGGTTTCCAGCCCGATGACAACCTCCCACTGGCTGCGCATGGCTTAGTCCTCCTTGCCCTTCAGATACGCGGGCATCAGGTCAGGTCGCAACACATAGATTTGGTGGCGCACCAGCATCAGTTCGGCCATCGCCGAGCCGATCCTGGCAACCTGTTCGGACGGCATGCCGGTGCCGTCGCGCATGTCGCGCGCGGCTTCATCGAGCAGTTTGGAAGCGTCGATCAACTTGGCATGGATCGTATCGAGCTTGGCCATTATTCGATTCCGTCAGGCATGCGTTTGTGCCAATTGGTCGCCTGCTGATAGCGATGGGCCACGCCCAGCAGCTTGGCCTCCTCGAAATAGTTGGCCGTGAGTTGTAGTCCGACCGGCAGGTTGCGCTCGCCGAAGCCGCAGGGCACGCTCATGCAGGGCAAGCCTGCCAGGCTGCCGGGTATGGTGTAGAGGTCGGAAAGGTACATCGCCACCGGATCCGCGGCCTTCTCCCCAAAGCCGAACGCAACGCTGGTGGTCACGGGGCTTGCGATGATGTCGCATTGACGAAAGGCTTGCTGGAACTCGTCAGCGATGATGCGACGCACCCGCTGCGCCTTCAGGTAATAGGCGTCGTAGTAGCCATGAGAAAGCACGTAGGCCCCGATCAGGATGCGCCGTTTTGGTTCCGGCCCGAAGCCTTCGGCGCGCGACTTCTTGATCATGTCGGCCAGATCGCTGTAATGCACGGCACGATGGCCATAGCGCACACCATCAAAGCGCGACAAGTTGCTCGAACACTCCGCCGGTGCGATCACGTAGTACACCGGAATGCCGAGCTCGGCGTTGGGCAGCGAGATCTCGGTCAGGATCGCTCCCAATTTTTCGTATTCGGCCAGCGCCGCGCGCACCGCAACTTCGACGTCGGGCTTCAAGCCCTTGCCAAAAAACTCCTTGGGCAACCCGATGCGCAAACCTTTGACCGAAAGGCCCAGATCGCGCGTGTAGTCTTCCGGCGCACGATCGATGCTGGTCGAATCCTTGGCATCAAAACCCAGCATTACATTGAAAATCATGGCGGCATCTTCCGCCGATTGGGTCATGATGCCGGCCTGATCGAGGCTCGATGCGAAGGCAATCATGCCCCAGCGCGAGGCACGGCCGTAGGTAGGCTTGATCCCGGTAATGCCGGAGAATGCTGCCGGCTCGCGGATCGAGCCGCCCGTATCGGTTGCCGTGGCCGCCGGTGCGATGCGCGCGGCGACCGCACTGGCCGAGCCGCCCGAACTGCCGCCGGGCACAGCCTTTTCATTCCACGGATTGCCGACCCTGCCAAACGCGCTGTTTTCATTCGACGAGCCCATGGCGAACTCGTCGCAGTTGAGCTTGCCCAGGGTGACCATGCCGGCCGCGGCCATGTTTGCCACCACGCTGGCATCGAACGGGCTCATGTAGCCTGCGAGCATCTTCGAGGCTGCGGTCGACGCGAAGTCGCGGGTGACAAATATGTCCTTGTGCGCGACCGGTACTCCGGTAAGCGGGCCGGCACCGCCGGCGCCGCGTACGGCATCGGCAGCACGTGCCTGCGCCAGGGTCACTTCGGGGCGTACATCGAGGAACGCGTTGAGACTGCGAAACCTCTCGATACGTGCCAGATAAAGTTGTGCCAGCTCGACAGCGGAGACCTGCTTTTGTGCGAGCAGGCGCGACAACTCGGCGACCGATTTTTCGAACATGTCCCTACTCGATCACCCTGGGGACCAGGAACAATCCGTCCTGCACCTCGGGCGCGTTTTTCATGTTGGCTATGCGTGCGTCGGTTTCGGTTACGCGGTCTTCGCGCAGGCGCTGCACGCCTCCCAGCGGGTGCGACATCGGCTCGATGCCGGTGGTGTCGACTTTCGACATGCGCTCGATCATGCCGAAAATATCGTTCAATTGTGCAAGCGTGGCTGCGGCTTCAGCGGCGGAGATCTCGATGCGCGCCAGGTGCGCGACGCGCGTGACATCGTCAATGTTCAGAGCCATGAGAATTGGGGCTGTGCCGGGTGCCGGTCGCGGGCGCATGGGAAGCGCGTCGCCGGAGCCCGGTGCGAGAGGGAAATAGCCTCGATTATAAGGTAGAATTTGTGGTTATCTTGTGCAGTTACGGTCAAGGCTGCGCGCGTATCCGGTGCGGATTGCAGGCTGGCTTCAGAAAGCTATTCATGTTCGGTTTTTTGCGCAGTTACTTCTCCAATGATCTGGCCATCGATCTTGGCACCGCCAACACGCTGATATACGTGCGCGGCAAAGGCATCGTCCTGGATGAACCTTCGGTGGTCGCGATCCGCCAGGAAGGTGGTCCGAGCGGCAAGAAGACGATCCAGGCGGTCGGCAAGGAAGCCAAGTTGATGCTCGGCAAGACGCCGGGCAACATCACCGCGATTCGGCCGATGAAAGACGGTGTGATCGCCGATTTCACCGTCACCGAGCAGATGCTCAAGCAGTTCATCAAGCGGGTGCATGAATCGCGCCTGCTGTCGCCATCACCGCGCATCATCATTTGCGTGCCGTGCGGCTCGACCCAGGTCGAGCGTCGCGCGATCCGCGAGTCGGCTCTGGGCGCCGGCGCGTCGCAGGTCTATCTGATCGAGGAACCGATGGCGGCTGCGATCGGCGCCGAGCTGCCGGTGTCGGAAGCCACCGGGTCGATGGTGGTCGATATCGGCGGCGGCACCACCGAGGTGGGCGTGATCTCGTTGGGCGGCATGGTCTACGCGGGCAGCGTGCGGGTTGGCGGCGACAAGTTCGATGAGGCCATCATCAATTACATTCGCCGCAACTACGGCATGTTGATTGGCGAGACCACGGCCGAATCGATCAAGAAGCATATTGGCTCGGCGTTTCCGGGTTCGGAAGTGAAGGAAATGGAAGTCAAAGGCCGCAATCTGGCCGAAGGCATTCCGCGCTCCTTCACCATCTCGTCCAACGAGATTCTAGAGGCCCTGACCGATCCACTCAATTCCATCGTGTCGGCGGTCAAGTCGGCGCTCGAACAAACGCCCCCCGAACTGGGTGCCGATATCGCCGAGAAAGGCATGGTGTTGACCGGCGGTGGCGCTTTGCTGCGCGATCTAGATCGTCTGCTGATGGAAGAAACCGGCCTGCCGGTGATTGTCGCCGAAGACCCGCTTACATGCGTGGTGCGCGGCTCCGGCATTGCGCTTGAGCGCATGGAAAAGCTTGGTTCGATTTTCACCTATGATTGATGGGGCCGGCTAGGATGAGAAGCTGTATTCGCCGGCGTGAAACCTTCGCGTTGCGTGCGCTTCGGGCGCACGAACTTGCTTTCCGTCGGCAACAAACCGCGGTGGGCGCCTCAAACGTGCGCAGGTAGCGTCCCGGGCTTCGGGTTGCTGGCCTGATGGAATACGCGCCGCCGCCGTTCTTCAAGCAGGGCCCCCCGGCGCTGGCGCGACTGGCCGCGTTCGCCTTGCTGTCGATAGCCTTGCTGGTCCTGGACGCGCGCTTCAAGTTGCTTGAACAGCTGCGTTTCGGTGTCGCCATGGTGCTGTATCCTCTGCAGGTGGCCGCGCGTGCACCGGGCGACGTCGCGTCCAACCTTTCGGGCTACCTGGGTCGGCAGCAGACACTGTTGTCCGAGAATGAAAAGCTTGAGCGCGAGAAACTGGGTTCCGCCAGAAGCCTCATGCGCACCGCGCAACTCGAGGCCGAAAACGCCAATCTGCGCAGCCTGATGGCAATGCGCGAGCGCCTGCCGGTGATAGCAGTGGCGGCGGAAATGGTGTACGACGCGCGCGACCCGTTCACCCGCAAGGTGGTGATCGACAAGGGCATGCTGGCCAACATCAAGGCCGGGCAGGTGGTAATCGACGCCACCGGCGTGATCGGCCAGGTGACGCGCGCCTTTCCGGCTGTGTCCGAGGTCTCGCTGCTGACCGATCGCGACCAGGCGATTCCCGTGCAGGTGGTGCGCAACGGGCTGCGCGCGATTGCTTACGGCACGCCGGCCGGGGCCGATGGCGGCACCATGGAACTGCGATTCCTGGCGACCAATGCCGACGTGCGGCAGGGAGACGCGCTGGTGACCTCCGGCATCGACGGCACCTACCTGCCCGGTTTGCCGGTGGCAACCGTGTTGCGCATCGAGCGCGAAGCCGGCTACGCGTTCGCGAAGATCGCCTGCAAGCCCGCCGCCGGCGTTGACCGCTTCGGGCAGGTGCTTGTGCTCACTGGCGAGAAGATTCAGTTGCCCGCATTGCCGCCCGAGGCCGATGACAAGCCGGTCAGGGTCAAGCGCAAGAAGATGCGTGCCGAAATTGCCGAGAAAGAAGCTGCCGCGGCTAATGCCCGGACGCCTGCGCAGGCTCCGGCTGCGGCGGGTGCGCCTGCCGCAACTTCCGGCTCGACCGCGCCGGTTGCGACGCCGGCAAAGAAATAATCCGCGTGCCCGCCCCCAGTCAGCCGCGTCAATACATCCTGCTGCCGGTAAACCCGTGGTTTATCGGCTTCACCCTGGTGCTTTCGCTGATGCTCAACCTGCTGCCGCTGCCGCGCGCCGGATGGGCGCTGGCGGTGCCTGACTGGGTGGCGCTGACGCTGGTTTTCTGGAGCATCCATCAGCCACGGCGGGTCGGGCTCACCGTGGCATGGTTGCTTGGGCTGGTGATGGATGTCAACAACGCCAGCCTCCTGGGCGAACACGCGCTGGCGTATTCGATCCTGTCGTACGCGGCGATCACGGTGCATCGGCGGGTGCGTTTTTTCGGCATGGCCGGCGAAGTCGTGCATGTACTGCCCCTGCTCCTGGCCGCACAACTGGTGGTGGTGGCGATTCGCCTGATCATGGGTGCGCCCTTTCCAGGGTTGCTGTATTTCAGCTCGAGCGTGGTGGCAACGCTGTTGTGGCCACTGGTGAGCGCCTTGTACCTGGCCCCGCAGAGGCAAGCGGCCGACAAGGATGAGAACCGTCCGATCTGATGGTCATTCCCCGTTGCAGCGGCCGCATCGTTTCGTGATGTGCGGCGTTGCAAGAGGTTCGCGACGCGCCAGCGCCGCGTCGTTGCAGCGATCGGGCTGACTCAGGCTTCATCCAGAATTTGCCGCGCCGCGCGCAGGCCCGACCACCATGCACCGTGCACGCTGCCCGGATCGTCGCGGTGGGTGGCTTCGCCGGCGAAGAACAAGGTGTCTTCAACCGGCCTTGCCAAAAGCGATCGATCGTTGCCGGAAGCGCCGACACCCGGGTACGAGTACGAGCCGCGGGCGAACGGATCGCTGGCCCAATGCGAGACCCGTACCGCGACCGGATCCGGCACCCGTACGCCGCGCGCGGCACGCATGCGGCGCATGACGAGGGCCACCAGAGCCTCGTCAGTCATGGTTTCGACGGTACGGGCCATGCGGCCCGAGGTGAAACCGACCAAGGCGGGAGTGCCGCCGTAGCGCATCAGGTTCAACCAGGCATAGTAGAGCGGCGCCGGGTCGCTGTAGAAGGTCAGAAAATCGGCGCGCTCGTCCCAGAAGGCGCGCGGGAAGGAAAGGCAGATTTTATTGAGCAGGCCGATGCGCAGTCGGCTCATGGGCTCCGTGATCGACGCCGGCAACGGCGGGTCGAAGCGCACGCTGCCCTCGGCGAGTACGCCGAGCGGCAAGGTCACCACGACGTGGTCGGCATGCCATTGAGCCCCTGCGGTGCTGACGGCGACAACGCCAGGGCGCCAGGCGATCGTTCGCACGACCTCGCCGTAACGAATGTCGAGGTCCAAAGCCAGCAGCGAAATCAGGCTATCCATGCCGACGGTGACGAGTCGGTCGTCCGCTGGCAGAAGCTCGTTGCCGGTGCCGGTGACCGAGTCGTCCAAAAGCGCTGCGGCGCCAACTTCTTCAAGCGGCGCGGCGAGGTTGGATTCAAGCACCCAGCGCTGCAGCGCCACTACACCGCGGTCGATCGGTCCGTCACGCGCCTCGATGCGCCGCACCGCAGCCTCGAACACATCGGCAACCGACAGGCCGCCTGGTGCGGTGCTGCCGGCATACAAAGTGCCCCACAGAAACGCCGAACTCATCGCGTCACTGAACTTTTGCGCGGCTTCAAGCAACTCGGCGGGGGCGACTTAGAGGCGGCGCCCCGAACTTGCATTGGTGAAGCGGAAGTTGGCGTAGTTGCTGACCTGGGTTGCGATACCCGAATCCTCGGCCAGGGTTTTGAGAGGGTTGCGCGGCCCGCCATGCAGCCAGCTGGGCCCGAGATCAATGGGAAATCCAAGGCTGCGATCGGTGAGAACCCGTCCCCCGGGACGCGAGCGTGCTTCGAGAACGATCACATTCATGCCGGACTGGCGCAGCGCACGCGCAGCGGAGAGGCCGGCGAATCCGGCGCCGATCACCAGCACGCGCTTGCCCTGTGCCGTGCGCAACGCAGCGGGCATTTGTGCGCAACCGGCGGCAAGGCCGGCCAAGAGGCCGCTCAACAGCGAGCGGCGACGCGAACTCGAGGGACTTGAAGCCAGCATGTTCTGACAATAACGCGCAACGACGCAGTTGTCTGCAAGTGATTGTATTGTGTGGCTGCCCCGGAACTCGCAGGTTGCAGTGGCAGATCAATCAGGCGCGATAGCGCCGGGCTACCAGAACCGCATTGTTGCCGCCGAAGCCGAATGAATTCGACATCACAACCTCGACACCTTCAAGGGGACGGGCCACCAGGGGCACGTAGTCGAGGTCGCACTCGGGGTCCGGGTTCCACAGGTGCGCGGTCGGCGGCGCCAGGCTTTGGCGCAGTGCCTGCAGTGCCGCCACAAACTCCAGCGCCCCGGTGGCGCCCATCAGATGGCCGTGCAATGCCTTGGTGGCACTGATCGGAATGCGCGCGGCGTGTGCGCCGAACACCTCGCGGATCGCCCGCGTTTCCATCAAATCCCCGACCTTGGTACCAGTGCCATGAGCATTGATATGGCCGATTGCGCCCGGTTCGATGCCTGCCAGGGCGAGTGCCGTACGCATCGCGCGCGCCTGGCCGGCCGGGTCGGGCTGGGTGATGTGGCTGGCATCGGTCGTGTTGCCGTATCCCGCGAGTTCGGCCAGGATCGTTGCACCGCGCGCGCGCGCGTGGCCTTCCTCTTCGAGCATCAGCGCGGCAGCTCCCTCGGCGAGCAGGAAGCCACTGCGATCCGCGGCGAACGGGCGGCAACCGGTTTCCGGTTGCGCCAAGGCATGGCGTGCCAGGGTGCCCAATGATTCCCAGGATTTGATCACCCCTTCGGTTAACAGGGCTTCGGCGCCACCGGCAAGCGCCGCACTCACCAGGCCGCAGCGAACGGCGCGAAACGCCTCGCCGATGGCAACAGCCGAAGACGAGCATGCCGAAGAATAGGTGCAACTGGGCCCGTGGATCCCCAACTCGATGCCGATCTGGCCGGTCGAAGCATTGGTCATCACCGCCACGATGGTCGAGGGTTTGAGGCGCGCGGACTTCTTGACCAATAAATCCTGATAGGCACCTTCGAGAGACGCGGCGCCGCCCATGCCAGTGCCCCAGTAGAGCCCGATATCAGACGCTGCGTCGCCCTCGATGACAAGGCCGGAAGCGGCATGCGCCTGGCGCGCGGCCAGCAGCGCGAGCATCGCCACGCGGTCAAGGCCAATGCGCTTGATCTTCGGGAAATGCGCATCGAGGTCGAAATCGACTACACCGGCATAAGTGGATACAGACCAGGAGGATTCGAGCTTGCGAATGCCGCAGCGACCGGCGCTCAAGGCGGCGAAAAAGCTGTCCGGGTCGCATCCCAGCGGCGAGAACGTGCCAATGCCGGTGACGACAACGCGTTTCACGTGGCTCAGGCCCCCTTTTTGGCGAGCAGGCGATCGACTTCGCTGGCGATGTCGGCCACGGTTTCGACCGGGGTCGGGTCGTTGTTGAGGTCGAGCTTGAATTGGTCTTCAAGCTTGAACAGGAATTCCAGGGTGGCCAGAGAATCAACACCCAGCTCGGCCAGCTTTGCTTGCGGAGTGACCTGCTCAGGCTTGAGTTCGAACTCCGCGACCAGCATCTCCTGCACGATTGCGAGCGTATTCATGTCGTTGTCATCGGTTGAAACTGGCGGCTTCGGTTTCCGCGCGAGGGTGCAAATTGTACCCTCGCCGTCGCACCCGGGCCGTACTTGAAGTCCGCTACTTGAAGTCCGCCATCATCTGATCGGCGATCGTGGTGCCCTCCGAGGTTGCCGCGCACAGCTCGGCATAACTGGCGAAGGGCGGCGCGGGCGGCATGCCCTCTTCCTCAAGGTGCTCGTTGCGAAACGTCATGTTGAGGGCGGCGAAGCTGCCGTACAGGCGAATGGCGCGCTGCATGACGCGTGGATGGCAGGGGCCAAGGCGCACCTGATACTCATCACTCATCGCATCGAGTTCGTCCAGCGTCGCCTGTCGGTAGCGGGTGACCGCCGCAGGCACGCCGCGGCCGCGCGCCATCGCGGCGTCGAGTTCGGTGAATGTGGACGCACGGGTCGGACCGGCCGAAAGGTGATAGAAGCGGTGCTTGAGTTGCCGCTTGAGAGTCAGTTCGACCAGTGTGCGGGCGGCCCAATCGACGGGAATAACGTCGATGCGGCCATCCACCGGCACGGTAAAGCGTTCGAGCATTTGCGCGGTGCGAAACACCCAGTAAATGCTGCCGGACGGGCGCGTGCCGAGCTTGCTGTGGCCGACCACGATGGTCAGTCGCGCCTGGATCAACGGCAGCTGCGGCAGGTCGCGCCTGAGGCGATTTTCGAGCTCCATCTTGGTTTCCGAGTAGGGCACCAGGTGGCGGATGGGCGCCGGCGCGCGGTAGTCTTCCGGCACCGGCACCGGCGCATCGGGGCCTACGCACATGGCTGTGCCGACATGGACGAAGCGACGCAGTTCGGCGATTTCGGTCAGGCGTTGCGCAAAGGCAAAGGTGCCCTCCACATTGATCGGCCACAACTGCGGATTGTTGGCAAACGTCGCCAGCGCGGCCGAGTTGATCACGTGGGTGATAGACGCCAACTGCGGGTCGGCGCACAGGGCTTGCGGATCGCGCAAGTCGCCGATGATGATTTGCTCCGCAGTGAGGCGCGCGCGCAGCGCTGGCGCGACCTCGAAGCGCGCCAGCACTTCCTGCATGCGCACGACACCTTCAGCGCGGCTACCGGCGCGTATCTGCAGCCGCACCGCCGGCCACTCCGTGCGGGTCAGCAGGTCGGCGGCGATGGCGCCACCGAGGAAGCCGGTGGCGCCGGTCAAAAGCAGTCGGGATTGTTGGTCGAACATAGGGGCGCGGCGTCGCCCGCAGGGCCGCCGGACTTTCGGATCGCGGATTATAGGCGTGTGCGTGGTACGGTTGCCGCGATTCACAAGGTGCGTGGCGAAAAGCCGTGCGCAGGTGTCGCTGTAGGCCCTAAAATCGGGGCTTCAACGCTTCCGTGGTCAGGCTCTTTCCCGTGTTATCCCGCAATCGCCGCCTGTTCCGCGCAATGGAAGCACCAAGCTTCCCTGGACGCGCGGGCGCGGAACTGAAAAACGCCGAGCAGGAAATCCGTACGTTTCACCTGCGCCTGGCCGCGGCCACTGTGATGGTAATGGTGTGTTTCGGCTTATTGCTGGCGCGCTTTGTCTATCTGCAGGTCGCCAACTACGACGAGTACCAGTCCGCCGCCGAGGACAATCGTATTTCCATTCTGCCGATCGTACCGAATCGCGGCCTGATCTTTGATCGCAACGGCGTGGTGCTGGCGCGCAATTTTTCGGCTTACACCCTGGAAATCACGCCTTCTAAGGTGGCGGACTTGGACGACACCATCGATGAATTGGCCAAGTTGATCGAGGTGCAGCCCAGAGACCGCAAGCGCTTCCAGAAGCTTTTGGCCGAGTCGCGCAACTTTGATTCTCTGCCAATTCGCACCCGCCTGTCTGATGAAGAGGTGGCTCGTTTCGCGGCCAACCGCTGGCGTTTCAAGGGGGTGGAGATCAGGGCACGCCTGTTTCGCCAGTATCCGCTGGGCGACGCTGCCGCACACGTGGTTGGCTATATCGGGCGTATCAGCCAGAAAGACCAGGAATGGCTCGAAGAACGCGACATGACGGCCAATTACAAGGGATCGGAGCATATCGGCAAGATCGGCATCGAACAGAGCTACGAGCGTGAACTGCACGGCACTACCGGGTCGGAGCAAGTCGAGGTCGATGCCGGCGGGCGGGCGGTGCGCACCCTGTCACGCGTAGCGCCGGTGGCAGGCAACAACCTGACGCTCACGATCGACATCGAACTGCAGCAGATTGCCGAAGCCGCGCTGGGGAATCGCAAGGGTGCGGTAGTAGCGATCGATCCGGCGAACGGTGAAGTGCTCGCCTTTGTCAGCCGCCCGGGCTTCGACCCCAATTTGTTTGTCGACGGGATTGACACGGCGAACTGGGATTTGCTCAACAACTCGCCCGACAAGCCCCTTCTAAACCGGGCGTTGCGCGGGACCTATCCTCCGGGCTCAACCTTCAAGCCCTTCATGGCGCTGGCGGCGCTGACCTCCGGCAAGCGGCGGCCGGAGCAGACCATCAGCGATCCTGGCTACTTCATGTTCGGCAACCACCGCTTCCGCGACGACAAGGTGGGCGGTCATGGCGTGGTCGACATGGTCAAGTCGATCATCGTGTCCTGCGACACCTATTACTACATTCTGGCCAACGATATGGGGGTCGATACCATTGCGCGCTACCTGGCGCCCCTGGGTTTCGGCGCCATGACCGGCATCGACATCGAAGGCGAAGTGGCCGGGGTCTTGCCCTCCACCGCCTGGAAAGCCGCGCGCTTTCGCCGCCCGGAACAGAAAAAGTGGTATGCCGGCGAGACCATTTCGGTCGGCATTGGCCAAGGCTACAACGCCTATACGCCGTTGCAATTGGCTCATGCCACCGCGATCCTCGCCGCCAACGGTTTGGTCAAGCCGCCTCGACTGGTGCGTGAGGTCCACGATTTGCGCACCAACCAGAAACGCGCGGTCGAGTTGCAAATCCCGAGGGCTGCCGATGGCAGCGTGCGACCGGCGCAGATCCCTTACAACCCTGAGCATCTGGCCGTGGTCAAGCGCGGCCTGGAAGGCGTGCCGATCTCGGGCACCGGCGCGCGCGCGTTCGCAGGTGCTGCCTATGCAAGCGCCGGCAAGACCGGAACCGCGCAGGTTTTTAGCGTGAAGCAAAACGAAACGTACGATGCCAAGCGCCTGGCCGCGCACTTGCACGACCATGCGTTGTACATGGCCTATGCGCCGGCGGAAGCGCCCAGGCTAGCCTTGGCCGTGGTGGTGGAAAACGGCGGATTTGGTGCGCAATCAGCGGCACCGATCGCGCGCATGGTGTTTGACTACTATCTCACCGGCAAGCGCCCGGTGAAGCCCGGCACCGCACCGTTCCTGGGCAAGCCGGGGGCGGAAACCGAGGACGAAAGTGATTAGGCGCTGGGCGGGCCGCATCTTCGGGCAGCTTGATGCGGCGCTGATGATCATCGTCAGCCTGTTGGTGGCGGTCGGCTTGATCGTGCTGTTTTCAGCCACCTACGACCAGCCCGCACGCTTTTACGACCAATTGCGCAATATCGGCGTGGCGCTATTTGTGATGTGGGTGGCGGCCCAGGTGCCGCCGCAGACCCTGATGCGCGTGGCGGTACCGATTTATCTGGTGGGTGTCGCCCTGCTGCTGGCGGTGTTTCTGTTCGGTGTGCGCAAGAAAGGTGCGACGCGTTGGCTCAATCTCGGGCTCACCACGATCCAGCCCTCGGAGATCATGAAAATCGCCGTGCCGCTGATGATCGCCTGGTATTTCCACAAGCGCGAAGTGATGGTGCGCGCGCGCGACTACCTGTTGGCGGCCTTGTTGTTGGCGGTGCCGGTAGGGCTGATCGCCAAGCAACCCGATCTGGGCACCGCCCTCCTGGTCTTTGCTGCAGGCATGTACGTGATTTTCTTCGCCGGCTTGTCATGGAAGCTGATCGCGCCCGCCGTCCTGGCGGCGGTGGTGGCGGTGGTCGCTGTGGTCGTGTTCGAGGATCGAATCTGCCAGGCGGAGGTGCCGTGGCCGGGATTCAAAGAGTACCAGAAGCACCGTGTCTGCACCCTGCTTGACCCTTCCTCGGATCCGCTGGGCAAGGGCTTTCACACTATCCAGTCGACCATCGCGGTGGGGTCGGGCGGGACCATCGGCAAGGGCTGGCTCAAAGGCACGCAAACCCATCTCGAGTTCATTCCCGAGCGCCACACAGACTTCATTTTCGCGGTCTATGCCGAAGAGTTCGGTTTGATCGGCAACGTCGTGTTGTTGCTTCTCTATTGCTTCCTGATCGCCCGCGGCCTGATCATCGCAGCCAATGCGCCGACCTACTTCGCGCGTCTGCTGGCGGGATCGATCACCATGATTCTCTTTACCTATGCCTTTGTGAACATGGGTATGGTCAGCGGCATCCTGCCGGTGGTGGGTGTGCCGCTGCCGCTGGTAAGCTACGGCGGCACCGCGCTGGTAACCCTGTTTCTGGGCATCGGCATTCTGATGAGCATCCAGAAGCACCGCAAGCTGGTTCAAACCTGACCGGGATCGCCCACAAGCTCCACATGCAGCCCCTGCCCGCCATCATCAATCACCTGCTGTCCCAGCACGGCTGGGCGCGCGACAAGCTCATGGCGCATGCCGGCAAGAGCGTTCGAGTCGACGCAATGCCACTGGCGATCACGCTTTTGGTCAGCGCATCAGGCGCGGTCGAAGCGATACCCGACCCCGGCAAGACTGACGTTGCTTTCAAGCTGAGTCTGGCGCAGCTACCCCTGATGCTGACCGATCCCGAACGCGCACTGAAATCGGTGCACCTGACGGGCGACGCCGAGTTTGCGCAAACACTGGGCACGCTCATGCGCGAGCTGCGCTGGGACGCCGAGGAAGACTTGAGCCGGCTGATCGGCGATGTGCCGGCCTATCGGGCCATGCAGGGCGCGCGCGCCTTCAGCGCCTGGGGGCGCGACGCCGCGCAACGCCTGGCCGGCAACAGCGCCGCGTTTCTGGTTGACGAGGAACCGATGCTGGTACGGCAACGCATGGTGGAACAGTTCGCTGACGAGGTGGCGGCGGCGCGGGATGCGTGTGCTCGAGTGGAGAAGCGCATCGAGTTGCTGGAAGCGCGAAAGAAGGCAGCCAGCGGTCGTTGAGCGCGCAACTGTCGGCCTGCGCCGCTGCGCGAATCGGATGGTAAGAGGGCGCCGCTGGTGCAACGCCCGCTTGCTTCAAGCCGGCAGCCGCAACAGTGCAGTGACCTCCTCACGCGAAGGCATGCTGCGCGCCCCCTGGCGACCCACCTTGAGTGCTGCTGCCGCGGCCGCAAAGCGGATAGCATCTTCGACCGACGCGTCCTCCGCGATACGCACGGCGAAGGCGCCGTGAAACGCGTCTCCCGCGCCGGTGGTATCCACCGCGTTAACCTTGAAGGCGGGGGTATGACGTAGTTGATGCGGCGCGTCTGCGGTAATCCACTCGCAGCCGTGTTCGCCACGCGTGACAAGCGCCGCGCGCGCGCCCAGGGCAAGTGCTTCCTGGAGGCCTGGCAACGATGACGCGGATGTAAAGGCCGCAAAACCCGGCGCGGAGAACACCGCGTAGTCGACCTGCCGTACCAGGGCGCGCAGATGATCGCGCGCGCCCGTGTCGCCGTCGAGTATGGTGCGCACGCCGGCGGCACGTGCCGCTTTGAGGGCCAGCAGCGAGCCGCGTGGCCAGCGCACGTCTGCCAGCAGCGCCGCGGCATTTTTCAAAGCATGCAGCGGCATCCATCTGCCATCGTCGGCCAGCACCGCACTGCGCATGCCGACAATCAGGCGCTCACCGGCGCCGTCGACCAGGATTGCGGAATGTGAGGAGGTACCGCCAGGCACGCGGTGCATGTAGCTTGCGTCAACGCCGTGTCTGAGAAAGTCCTCTGCCATGGCGTCGGCAACGGCGTCTTCGCCCGCCGGACCCCAGAACTCGGCGCTCGCGCCAAGATGGGCGATGGCCACCGCGGCGTTGGCGGCCATGCCCCCACCGAGTTCGAAGTAATCACGCGCCGCAATCTTGGCCGGCGGAGGAACAATTCGTTCGACCATGAAAACGCGGTCGAAGGCGGTATGACCGACGCAGATAATGCGCATGGGCCGATTATCGGCCAGGTCCGATGAAGCGGCAAGCGCCGCGCCATCGAGCGCGGCTGCAGGTCGATTCGGGTAAAGTCCGGCATCGTTTGCCATTGGTCTCGAGCGTTTTTTCGTGCGTCCCTTCCGTCTGCTGAAAATCCTTTCCATTGCGTTCCGCTTCGGACTGGACGAATTCTTCATGGCGGCGGCCAAGCCGGGACCGCTGAAGTCACTTTACCTGGCACTGTTTTTCTGGCGCACGTTCACTACGCCGCGCGGCGTGCGTCTGCGCCAGGCGCTGGAGACGCTGGGGCCGATTTTCGTCAAGTTCGGCCAAGTGCTTTCGACCCGGCGCGATCTTCTTCCGGCAGATATCGCCGACGAACTCGCGCATTTGCAGGATCGCGTGCCGCCTTTCGATCCTGCGCTTGCAGAACGGCAGATCGAGCTTTCGTTCAACCATCGCCCGGCCGATTTGTTCAAGTCTTTCGAACGCGAACCGGTGGCTTCAGCTTCGATTGCGCAGGTGCATTTCGCAGTGCTGCATGACGGTCGCGAGGTTGCGGTCAAGGTGCTGCGGCCAGGCATGCTCAAGGCGATTGAAAGCGATCTCGACCTGATGCGGGTTGGCGCCGGCATCATCGAGCGCCTGTGGGCCGACGGCAAGCGCCTGAAACCGCGCGAGGTGGTGGCCGAGTTCGACATGTATCTGCACGACGAACTCGATCTGGTGCGCGAGGGCGCCAATGCCAGCCAGCTGCGACGCAATTTCGCCCCGGAAAGCGCGCGCGGAAACCTGTTGATGGTGCCCGAGATCCATTGGGACTACACCGCCAACGCGGTACTGACAATGCAGCGCATGAAGGGTATTCCGATCAGCCGGATCGATCGTCTGAAGGCCGCCGGGATCGATTTGCAGAAGCTTTCGCGCGATGGTGTCGAGATCTTTTTCTCGCAGGTGTTTTCCGACGGGTTCTTTCACGCCGACATGCATCCGGGCAACATCTATGTCAGTGATGCTCCCGAAACCCTGGGTCGCTACATCGCGCTCGATTTCGGTATCGTCGGCACGTTGTCAGAGTACGACAAGGACTACCTGGCGCAGAATTTTCTGGCGTTTTTCAACCGCGACTACCACCGGGTTGCGGTGCTGCATGTGGAATCGGGCTGGGCACCGCGCGACACCAATATCGAGGCGCTGGAGGGTGCCGTGCGCGCCTGCTGCGAGCCACACTTCGACCGTCCCTTGAAGGAAATCTCCCTGGGTCAGGTGCTGCTGCGCCTGTTCCAGACTTCGCGCCGCTTCAATGTCGAGATCCAGCCGCAGCTGGTATTGCTGCAAAAGACCCTGCTCAATATCGAAGGTCTGGGGCGACAGCTCGACCCGGAACTCGATTTGTGGAAGACCGCCAAGCCGTATCTCGAAAAGTGGATGTTCAAGCAGATCGGCTGGGAAGGTTTTCTGGCCAATGCCAGGCGCGAAGCCCCGCAGTTCGCGAAAATGCTGCCGCAATGGCCGCGTTTGGTTACACGTGCACTTGAGCGCGCCGCGCACGGGGGGAAGGAGGAGGCCGCGCTGCGCGGGTTGGCGGAATCGGTCGAACGGCAAGGACGCCGCGTGCGCACGCTGACCGTGCTGGTATTTGTCCTTGTAGCCCTGCTCCTGGCTGAAGCTGTCTGGTTATCGCGACTTTGAAGTAGCGCCGCGACGATCACCAATCGTGCGGCCTTGCCCGCAAGCGCAAAGGCCGCTGCCGCCGCAGGAGCCTGCCAATTGACAGCTTTGACGTTGCGCTATTTTCAGGGATTCAAAGCCTGAGCGAACGGTCTGCGCGGCAGCGCAACTGCTGTTCTCCGCCGCGACTTTTGCATGCATTGAGAGTCAGCAATCCGCGCTGCGCTTACGCCTTGTAGCAACTATCAACGCGGACTATCCCTACTGGCTAAGCCTGTGTGCTGATTTTATAATCGCCAGCATTTCGTCTGGCCGCCCTCCTCTCATTGGAACCTCGCCATGCTTATCGGTTTCGTCACGCTCTACCTGTTGGTTTCAGTCGGCATCGGCTTGTACGCAGCGACCCGGGTGCACAGCGTCAAGGATTTCGCGGTCGCCGGACGCACTCTGCCCCTGCCGGTGGTTACCGCGACCGTTTTCGCCACATGGTTTGGTGCCGAAACCGTGCTGGGCGTGTCGGCCACTTTCGTCAAGGACGGCTTGTCCGGCGTAGTGGCTGACCCATTTGGGGCCTCGATGTGCCTGATCCTGGCCGGGCTGTTTTTCGCGCCCAAGCTGTATCGCATGGGCTTGCTCACCATCGGCGACTATTACCGCATTCGCTATGGGCGCACTGTCGAGGTGATCACGTCGATCGCCATCGTGATTTCCTATCTTGGCTGGGTGGCGGCACAGATCAAGGCCCTGGGGTTGGTGTTCAACATCATCACCAACGGCGCCATCAGCAACGAATGGGGCATGGTGCTGGGCACGGCGATCGTGCTTACCTACACCACGTTTGGCGGCATGTTCGCCGTGGCGTTCCTGGATTTTGTGCAGATGATGGTGGTGATGTGCGGGCTTCTATTCATCGCCTGGTTCATCAGCGGACTGACCGGTGGCGCCGGCGCGGTCATCACCCACGCAAGTGAAGCCGGCAAATTGCAGTTCTTTCCCAGCGGCGGCGGCTACGCGGCGTGGGTGCCGTTTGTTGGTGCGTGGGTGACCATGATGCTGGGCTCAATTCCGCAGCAAGACGTGTTCCAGCGCATCACCTCGGCCAAGAACGAGAAGACGGCGGTGCGCGGATCGGTGCTGGGCGGCTCGATCTATTTCGCCTTCGCCTTTGTGCCGATGTTTCTCGCTTACGCGGCAACCATGGTCGATCCGAAGTTCTTCGGCGACTTGGTCAAGACCGATTCGCAACTGGTGCTGCCGACCTTGATCCTCACCCATACCCCGGTCTTCGCCCAGGTGATTTTTTTTGGCGCCCTGCTGTCAGCGATCATGAGTTGTTCCTCGGCCACGCTGTTGGCGCCATCGGTCACTTTTTCGGAGAACATCATTCGCGGCTTTTATCCGAAGATGTCCGACCGCCGCTTCCTGCTGGTCATGCGCGTCTCGCTGGTCGGATTCGCGCTGATCGTGTTGTTCGTTGCGCTCAACAGCAAACTGACAATCTTCCAGATGGTCGAAAGCGCCTACAAAGTGACGCTGGTCACCGCGTTCGTGCCACTGGTTTACGGGCTGTATTGGCAGCGTGCCAGCACGCAAGGCGCTTATTTCGCGATGGGCGCCGGGTTGGGCGTCTGGCTTACCGGCGAAATTTTCATTCAGAGTGAAATCTGGCCGGCGCAAATTCTGGGTTTCGTGGCTGCCAATGCTGGCATGATCGTCGGATCCTTGCTGCCGCAGCGTGTCCGCCATGCGCCTGCGGAACGTCATGGCGAGCATCATGGGCACGAGCGATATGCGGCGCCGGCCAAAGGCGGGGGTAAAGACAGTTGATCGGCCAATAAAAAACCCGCCGCAAGGCGGGTTTTTTAACCGCGTCGAACTACTTGGTCAGGGTTCGACGTAAGGCGTGATCACGGTCCACTTGCCGTCCTTGATCTGCGACAGGCGCGATTTGTTCGAGCCTAGATGCTTGGTCGGCGAGAAAGACATGCTATCGCCACCGAACATGTCTGGCGGCGTCGACAGCGAATCAAGCGCCTTGATGAAGTTGTCGGTGGTCAGGTTCTTGCCGGTTTTGGCCAGTGCCGCGATCACGTTGTCCATGATCACGTAACCATACGCTGAAAATACGTCCGGATCCTCGTTGAACTTGGTCTTGTACTTGGCGGCCCAGAAACGCACATTCTGCGCAGCGTCGTCAAGGTAAGGATGCGCGACCGTGTGGGCGGCTATGAAGCCGTTCGCAACCGGGCCGCCGAGACGGTGGATCAGGTGCGTGTAGGCGGCGGAGGTGCCGATGAAATCGGCGTTCAGGCCGGTTTTTTTGGCTTCAGCCAGGGTGCCTACGGTTTCACGGATGATGGTGCCCATCACCACGGTGTCGCAGTTGGAGCCCTTCATGCGCGCCACTTGCGATGAAAAATCGGTTGAGCCGCGCTTGTAGCTGGTTTTTTCGGTCAGGGTCTTGCCCTGCTCCTTCAGACCCGCTTCCGCGCCAGCGAGTACCTCGGCACCGAAGTCGTCATCCTGATAGATGATGCACCACTTGCGGTCAGCCTTGGTTTTGGTCAGGTACTTGATGCCGGAGCGCACCTGGTCAAAGTAAGTCGCGGCAAACGAGTACTTGAGCTTGTGCAAGGGGTCGTACATCTGGCGCGCCGCAGTCAGAGGAAACAGGTGCGGGATGTTCTTCTCGAAAAAGATCGGCATGGTTGCCATGGCAATCGGTGTACCGATGTTGCCCGCGGTCACGAAAATCTTGTCGCGTTGCGCCAGTTTCTGTGCCGCCAATACCGCCTTTTTCGGATCGTAGCCAGAGTCTTCGACGATCAGCTTGATCTTGCGGCCGCTGACGCCACCCTGCTCATTGGTTTCGTCGGCACGCAACTGCATGCCGTTGCGCGCCGATTTGCCGAAGGCGGCGATCGGCCCGGAAAGGTCCTGGATGGTTCCGACCAGGATTTCGTCCTTGGTCACGCCCTGGGTTTGTGCAAACACGCCGCTCGCGGCAAGGGCGGCCGCTAGTGCGGTGGCAATCAATCTGGCTTTCATGATGTCTCCGGTGGGTGAATAAGGGTGAACTGCCTGAATGCGTGCAGCGACCGTCAAGCGGCCTTGGTGGAATACATGGATTCGATCAGGTCGCGATACTTCTCGCCGACCAATTTGCGCTTGAGCTTCATGGTCGGGGTGAGTTCCTCGTCTTCCGGAGTCAGCTTGTTTTCGATCAGGCGGAACTGCTTGATCTGTTCAACGCGCGCAAACAGTTTGTTGACCTTCTCGACTTCCTCACCGATCAGGTTGACCACTTCCGGGCGGCGTGTGAGGCTCTTGTAGTCGGAAAACGGAATCGAGTGTTCCTGCGCCCATTGCTCGACATTTTCATGGTCAATCATCACCAGGCATGCAAGAAAGGCACGTTTGTCGCCGATGACCACGGTGTCGGTGATGTAGGGGCTGAACTTGAGCTGGTTTTCGAGTTCGGACGGGGTGATGTTCTTGCCGCCCGCGGTGATGATGATGTCTTTCATGCGGTCGGTAATGTAGAAGTAGCCGTCGCTGTCGACCCGGCCGACGTCGCCGGTATGCAGCCAGCCATCGCGGATGGTCTCGGCGGTTTTCTCGGGCAGATTCAGGTAACCCATGAAGACGCTGTCGCCCTTGACCAGCAATTCGCCTTCTGCGGATACCTTGACCTCGGCATGGCGGGTGGCGATGCCGATCGAGCCGGGCTTGATCCGCTCGACCGGGTTGGAGGTGACCGCACCGCAGCTTTCGGTCATGCCCCATACCTCGACCATGTTGAGGCCCAAAGCCATGTACCAGCGCACCAGATCCGGCGCAATCGGCGCCGCACCGGTCAGCAGGAAACGCGCGCGGTGCACGCCGATCATGCGACGGATATTGTCGAGCACGAGAAAACGCGCCAGTTTGAACACGACGTCAAGCCCGGCGGGCACCGCTTTGCCTTCCTCGATCAGCTTGGCACGCTTCAAGCCGACGCCAATTGCCCAGGCGTAGGCGGCCTGCTGCGATTTGGTCGATTCACGAATGCGGATCAGCACGCTCGAATAGAACTTTTCCCACACCCGAGGTACGGCGGTGAACGTGGTGGGCTGGATTTCGCGCACGTTCTCAGGCACGGTGTCCGGGTTCTCGACGAAATTGATGATGCTGCCGGTCATCAGCGGAAAGTACTCGCCGCCCATGCGCTCCGCGATGTGGCAAAGCGGCAGAAAAGCCATGCGCTCGTCGCTATCGCTTTGTGGCGCGAAGTCGTTGTAGGCGTGGCATGTATAGATGATGTTCCGGTGCGAGATCATCGCGCCCTTGGGCTTGCCGGTCGTGCCCGAGGTGTACACCAGGATCGCAAGATCCTCGGGCTTGCGCGCATTCACGCGTTCTTCGAGCAAGCCCGGATGCGCGGCGTGATGCGCGCGTCCCAGGCTACGCAGTGCCTCGAAACTCATGACCTGCGGATCATCCAGCTCGCGCAGGCCTTCCATATCGAACACGATGATCTTGCGTAACAGTGGCAGACCGGCACGAACCTCGAGGGCCTTGTCAAGCTGCTCCTCGTCTTCGACAAACAGGTAAACCGAGGAAGAGTCGGCGCACAGGTATTTGACTTGCGTCGATGCGTCGGTCGGGTAGATTCCGTTGACCACGCCGCCTGCGGATAGCGCGCCCAGGTCGGCATAGACCCACTCGCGGTTGGTGTTGGACAACACTGAAGCGACTTCGCCGGGCTGGTAGCCCAGGGCCGCGAGGCCCATCGCCACTTCGCGCACGATCTCGCCGATCGCGGTCCAGGACATCGGCTTCCAGATGCCGAAATCCTTTTGGCGCAACGCCACCTGATTGCCGCGGCGCGCCACACCGTCCCAGAACATTACCGGCACCGTATCGCCGCGTGCAAGGCCGGCACCGCTCGTCGCCTGTGGTGCAAACCCTGCGCTGTGGAATCGAGTACCAAGCATGACTGTCTCCGGACTCCCTGGTTCGACTGAAGCAGCCAAAGGGTATGTTTTGTTTGTAGCGCTACGTCGGACGGGATTTTGGCTGGTTATGTGCGAGTGCGCAATACGCGAGCAGTCGCTTAGTCGTTTCTTGCGGGAAAACCCTTAAATTCTGAACGAGTAGGCTGGTCGTCCAAAAATTCGTGAGCCGGATGTTGCGCGACAGGTCACGCTTTGCATTTGCCGCCGCAACCTACACCTAAGTCTCCAAGGAACGCTGTTCGGATTCGTCAGCGCGCCAACTCCAGCAGTTCGCTTCCGTAGCGTTCGAGTTTTTTGACCCCAATGCCCGGTATTTCGCCGAGTTCATCGAGACTGCGCGGGATTCTGTGCGCGATCTCGGCCAAGGTACTGTCGTGAAAGATCACGAACGCGGGAACCCCATGCTGTTGGGCGGTGGCAAGGCGCCAGGCGCGCAATTTGGCAAGCAAACCGGCGCTGCCCGGATCCGCTGGACGAGTGTTTTGCGCAGTCGTGCCAGACTTTGTGCGGCGCCGCTTCGGTTGCGTCCCAGGGGCTTGCTCGCGCAATGCGACCTGCGTTTCCCCCTTGAGCACCGCGCGCGCGGTGGCGGTGAGCTTGAACGCGCCGTAGGCTTCGGTGTCGACCACCAAGTGCCCGCTGGCGACCAAATGCCGGAACAGAGAGCGCCACTGGGTTTCACTCCAGTCGGCGCCAACGCCGAAGGTCTTGAGCGCGTCATGCCCGAATTGGCGAACGCGGTCGGTCGGCTTGCCGCGCAGAACGTCGATCAGGTGCACGGCCCCGAAGCGCTGGCCGGTGCGAAACACCGCCGACAGGGCCTTTTGCGCGGCTTCGGTCGCGTCCACCACGGTGGGTGGAGCAAGGCAATTGTCGCAATTGCCGCACGGCTCACTGGCTTCGTCAAAATAGTTGAGCAGGCGCACGCGCCGGCATCCGGCGCTTTCCGCAAGACCGACCAGCGCATCGAGTTTGACGCGCGACACCCGCTTGAATGCGTCGTCGGCCTCCGACTCTTCGATCATGCGGCGCTGCTGAACCACGTCGGCCAGGCCGTAGGCCATCCAGGCATCCGCCGGCTGCCCATCGCGTCCAGCGCGACCGGTTTCCTGATAGTAGGCCTCGATGCTCTTGGGCAGGTCGAGATGTGCAACAAAGCGAACGTCCGGCTTGTCGATGCCCATGCCGAAGGCAATGGTGGCGGTCATCACCATGCCTTCGCCGTTGACAAACAGGGTTTGGTGGCTTGCGCGCACTGCGGTGTCAAGGCCGGCGTGATAGGGAAGCGCATCGATGCCGCGAGCGGCAAGCCAGGTTGCGGTTTCCTCGACCTTCTTGCGGGAAAGGCAATAAACAATGCCGGAATCCCCGGCATGCCGGTTTTCGATGAAATCGAGCAGTTGTTCGCGCGGTGCCTGCTTTTCAACCACCGTATAGCGGATGTTCGGACGATCGAAGCTCGAAATGAAGACACGTGCGTCCTCAAGCTTCAAGCGCGTGATGATTTCGCGCCGGGTAATCTCGTCCGCCGTGGCGGTAAGGGCGATGCGCGGTATCGCGGGAAAGCGTTCGTGCAGTATCGACAATTCGATGTATTCGGGGCGAAAATCGTGTCCCCACTGCGAAACGCAATGCGCTTCATCGATAGCGAAAAGAGCGATCTGCGAACGCTCGAGCAAAGCCAAGAAGCGCGGTGTCATCAGGCGTTCGGGCGCCACATAGAGCAAGCTGAGCGACCCGGCGGCGAATCTGCGCTCGACCGCAGCGGCTGCCGCGCTGTCAAGTGAGGAGTTGAGCGCCGCCGCGTCGACGCCCGCCTCGGTCAAGGCGGCCACCTGATCCTGCATCAAGGCGATCAGCGGCGACACCACCACCGCGCAGCCTGCCCGCATCAAGGCAGGTACTTGATAACAAAGGGATTTTCCGCCTCCGGTTGGCATCAGTACGAGGGCGTCGCCACCATCGGCGACATGCTCGATGATGTCGGCTTGCCGATCCCGAAACGCCGGGAAGCCGAAAACCCGATTGAGAATTGAAAGCGCGTTCATGGACCGATTTTAGGGCCAGGGGGACGCAACATCGGCTCCGCATTGGGTTTACGGGTGAAATCCGTTGAAGCACCCGTTGTTGTTCCGCAACGCGGTCGAGGCGTAACCTGGCAGGGTGGGCCTGTATGGTGCGCGCGCCAAGTCGTTGATTCGGTTGTGAGTCGTCCGCACGCCCGCAGATTTGCCAAGAACCGCGGAAAGCTTGACCCCTGGTCAGAAATCCACGATAATTTGAGGTTCGCTTCGGTGGGGTGGCCGAGTGGTTAATGGCAGCAGACTGTAAATCTGCCCTCTAACGAGTACGCTGGTTCGAATCCAGCCCCCACCACCAGCGCGCTTGCTCGCCGACTTTTTGCGGCACGTGAAGGTGGCGTAGTTTGCGGGTGTAGCTCAATGGTAGAGCAGAAGCCTTCCAAGCTTACGACGAGGGTTCGATTCCCTTCACCCGCTCCATCGGCGGCAACGCGGCGCGGTCTGAAAGGTAGTTGCGGTAGAAAGGCCCATGTAGCTCAGTGGCAGAGCACTCCCTTGGTAAGGGAGAGGTCATGTGTTCAATCCACATCATGGGCACCATCAGTTTCGGGTGTCGGGCGCCGCGGGTAGGCGCGCTTCGCATAGTGATCCGGTTTGGTTCTTTTTCGGGTAGGTAATCATGGCCAAGAGCAAGTTTGAGCGGACGAAGCCGCATGTGAATGTAGGGACGATAG
>CAYYFR010000003.1:58002-89708 GCA_964470865.1 uncultured Burkholderiales bacterium
CGATTGCGATGGAGCAGGGCTTGCGCTTCGCCATTCGCGAAGGCGGCCGCACCGTGGGTGCCGGCGTCGTCGCCAAAGTCATTCAGTAAGGATTTTCGGTGTATTAGCTTCCTGTGAATCGCCGATGGTTTTCGTGATTAACGGGAAGTCAGCCCGCTCGGAAGAGGGCTTGCGTTTTCGAGCGGTATTTTTAGGGGCGTAGCTCAATTGGCAGAGCGACGGTCTCCAAAACCGTAGGTTGGGGGTTCGATTCCCTCCGCCCCTGCCAGGTTCGGGAAGTTGGCCGATCCGGGCGCCAAGTTGAAGATGAACCGTGGATAAAGTAAAGCTGGGATTGGCCATTGTGCTGGTGTGTGCCGGAGTAGGCTGTTTCTACTACTTCAGAGAGCAGGCACTGGTGCTGCGTGTCCTGTACGTGATCGGCGGCATTGCTGCTGGCGCGGCAGTTGCGTGGTTTACCGTGCCGGGTCAGGAGTTCTACGCATTCGCTCGCGACGCCTGGAGCGAAACCAGGAAGGTGGTCTGGCCGACCCGCAAGGAAGCGTTGCAAACCACCGCTGCAGTATTCGGTTTCGTGTTTGTAATGGCCTTGTTTCTCTGGCTGACCGACAAGGGCCTCGAGTGGGCGTTGTACGACCTGATTTTGGGGTGGAAAAAAGCATGACTTCGGCAACTCCGCAAGTAGCCTCTGGCAAGCGCTGGTATGTGGTGCATGCCTACTCGGGATTCGAGAAAAGCGTGCAGCGCGCGCTCGAGGAACGCATCAACCGCGCCAACATGCAGGAGCGATTCGGGCGCATCATGGTGCCGGTCGAGGAAGTGGTCGAACTCAAGGGCGGCCAGAAGAGTATCTCGGAGCGCAAGTTTTTCCCCGGCTATCTGTTGGTCGAGATGGAGATGAGCGACGAGACCTGGCACCTGGTGAAGAACACCAACAAGGTCACCGGTTTCGTAGGTGGCAGTGGGAACCGCCCCACGCCGATCTCGCAAAAAGAAGTCGACAAGATCATGGCGCAGATGCAGGAGGGCGCCGAGAAGCCGCGGCCCAAAGTGCTCTTCGAGGTCGGCGAGATGGTGCGTGTCAAGGAGGGCCCGTTCACCGATTTCAACGGCAATGTCGAGGAAGTGAACTACGACAAGAACAAGCTGAAGGTCACAGTCACCATCTTCGGCCGCGCTACGCCGGTCGAACTGGATTTCGCACAGGTCGAGAAGCAGTAACGGGCATTGGTGAATTTTAGGGGTTGAAGAGCCCCCGGCAGTCAAGCTCTTCAGGTCTTTGGCGGATACCGCAAAATTCGCCAAGAGGAGCGCAAGTAGTCAGTCATCCACATGGGCGACACGAAAGCGCGCTGGTACTCAACCGCAAGAGGAGCCAATTCATGGCCAAGAAAATCGTCGGCTACGTAAAGCTGCAGGTGCCTGCCGGCAAAGCCAACCCGTCCCCACCGATTGGCCCGGCATTGGGTCAGCGTGGCCTAAACATCATGGAATTCTGCAAGGCGTTCAATGCCGCCACGCAGAAACTCGAGCCCGGGCTGCCAATCCCGGTGGTGATCACGGCTTATGCGGACAAGAGCTTCACTTTCATCACCAAGACTCCGCCGGCTTCGATTTTGATCAAGAAAGCCGCGAAGATCGAGAAGGGCTCGTCAAAACCGCATTCTGACAAGGTTGGCAAGATCACCCGCGCGCAAGCCGAAGAGATCGCCAAGACCAAAATGCCTGACCTGACTGCCGCCGACCTGGAAGCTGCAGTGCGCACTGTCGCCGGTTCGGCGCGCAGCATGGGCATCACCGTGGAGGGACTCTGAGATGGCAAATCTAACCAAGCGTCAAAAGGCCCTGAAGCCGAAAGTCGACCGCACCAAGAACTACCCCTTGACCGATGCGCTTTCCATTGCCAAGGACACAGCCACGGCCAAATTCAACGAATCGATCGATGTCGCGGTCATGCTTGGCGTCGATGCCAAGAAGTCCGACCAGACCGTGCGCGGAGCCGTTGTGATGCCTTCGGGTACTGGCAAGTCGGTGCGGGTGGCGGTTTTTGCCCAGGGCGACAAGGCTGATCAAGCCAGAGCTGCGGGCGCGGATATCGTGGGTCTGGATGATCTGGCCGAGAAGATCAAGGCAGGCCAGATGGATTTCGATGTCGTGATCGCCACACCGGACACCATGCGCGTGGTCGGTACCCTTGGGCAGATTCTCGGCCCGCGCGGGCTGATGCCCAATCCCAAGGTTGGTACCGTGACCCCGAATGTCGGTGAAGCCGTCAAGAACGCCAAGGCGGGTCAAGTGCAGTACCGCACCGACAAGAACGGCATCATTCAGTGCACAGTCGGTCGCGCCAATTTCACGGTTGACCAGTTGAAGATCAATGTTCTTGCACTGGTCGATGCTCTCAACAAGTCGAAGCCGGCGGCGTCGAAGGGCGTTTACTTGAGGAAGATTTCAGTTTCCAGCACCATGGGTGTGGGCATCCGAGTGGATTCCCAGACACTAACTGCCTAGGAAGGAAAGTTTTTGGAGCGCGTGCCGTGGGTGCGTGTTCAAACCATCTTTGGGCCGTTGCGTGAGACCTGATTCCGTTTTTTCGGCGCCGGCAAACGCAACGGGTTATCAAAGACCGTAGGGACGGCGAGTCGGCAGTGTGAACATCGCGGCAACCGGATGCGGGCGGGAAAACCGCCGGGTCTCGAAATTGCGGTGGTGTCGGTCAAGCCGTTTAATCGATCCGCAAGGGTCGCTCTACGCAGATGGCGTTCCCGATCAGTTTTCGGTCGCCGTGTTGTCAACGGTGGGGCAATTGCTCCGGGTCGTTTCCGGAACGTGCTTTCACCACTGCCGTAAGCGGCCATTTGGCTGCCAGGGCAGGCTTAACAAGGAGCAGGACCGTGGGTCTCAAACTGTCGGAAAAGCAGGCGGTCGTTACCGAAATCTCTGGCGTCGTCGCCAAGGCCTCGGTGATTGTGGTCGCCGAGTACCGTGGTCTGGAAGTGGGCAAGATTACGGTTTTGCGCAGGCAGGCGCGTGAATCCGGCGTGTACTTGCGTGTGCTAAAGAACAGCCTTGCGCGCCGTGCGGTCGAAGGTACCCCCTTCGCGCTGCTGGCCGACAAGATGGTGGGTCCCCTGATTTACGGGATATCCACCGATCCTGTCGCCGCCGCAAAGGTGTTGAACGGCTTTGCCAAAGATAACGACAAGCTCGTTATCAAGGCGGGTGCGATGGCGAATTACCTGATGGACGTGAATGGCGTGAAAGCGCTTGCCACCATGCCGTCGCGGGAGGAATTGCTGTCGACCCTACTTGGCACGATGCAGGCGCCGATCACGCAGTTTGTCCGTACGCTGAACGAAGTTCCGACCAAATTCGTGCGCGGCTTAGCTGCCGTGCGTGATGCCAAGGAACCCGCCAGCGTATAAACCCCGCCGACCTGCCGCAGTCGATCGGCCCGGTAGGCTGGTTGAAAGCTGCGAACAGGCGAGGCGGACACGACAAAACCTAGCCACTTTCGGAATCAATCAAACCTTTACTGAAATCTGGAGTCAATCATGGCAGTGAGCAAAGCAGAAATTCTTGACGCAATCGCAGGTATGACCGTTCTGGACCTCTCCGAGCTGATCAAGGAGATGGAAGCGAAGTTTGGCGTGTCGGCAGCCGCAGCCGCGGTGGCGGTCGCCGCGCCGACCGCAGCCGCACCGGCGGCCGAGGTGCAAACCGAATTTACGGTGATTCTGGTCGCCGCTGGCGAAAAGAAGGTCGAGGCGATCAAGGTGGTGCGTGCCGCCACCGGACTGGGCCTCAAGGAAGCCAAGGATCTGGTCGACGGTGCACCGAAAGCGGTCAAGGAAGGCATCAACAAGGCCGATGCGGACGCACTCAAGAAGCAACTGGAAGACGTCGGCGCGAAAGTCGAAGTCAAGTAATCAAGCGTGCGGTCGCCAACCGGAGTCGTCCGGTTAGCGACCGTATCGCGGCAGATGCCGCTATCAAGCGCGTTTTGCATAAGCGCCCTTGATTGTGTCTTCTGAATCGACTGCAGAAGATCTGCCGGGCCGGGTTGCGCGCAACGCGCAATCGTCCGCCATAGGTTGGTAGAGGCCAACCGCCCGGCAAGGAAAGCTCGTGCAGCACGGGCTTTTCGTCCCAGTCGCATTGATTTCATGGCGAGCGTTTGCAACCAAACCTCAGCCGCGCGATTCGAAAGAGGCTCATGTCTTATTCGTTCACCGAGAAAAAGCGCATCCGCAAGAGTTTTGCGAAGCGGGCCAGCGTGCAGGTCGTTCCCTTCTTGCTGGCCACCCAACTTGACTCATACACCCAGTTCCTGCAATCGGACACGCCCGGCACCGCGCGCAAGAGCGAAGGCCTGCAGGCCGCGTTCAGTTCGATTTTTCCGATTGTCAGTCACAACGAATATGCGCGGCTCGAATTCCTGAGCTATCAGTTGGGGCAGCCTCCATTCGACGTCAAGGAATGTCAGCAACGCGGCTTGACCTTCGCCTCGCCGTTGCGCGCCAAGGTGCGCATGATCCTGCTTGACAAGGAAGATACGACCAAGAAAAAGGTCAAGGAGATCAAGGAGCAGGAGGTCTATATGGGCGAGATCCCGCTCATGACGACCACTGGTTCTTTCGTCATCAATGGCACCGAGCGGGTCATCGTGTCGCAGCTGCATCGTTCTCCCGGCGTATTTTTCGAGCATGACCGCGGCAAGACCCATTCGTCCGGAAAACTGTTGTTCTCGGCACGCATCATTCCCTATCGTGGTTCCTGGCTTGACTTCGAATTCGATCCGAAGGACATCCTGTTCTTCCGCGTCGATCGCCGCCGCAAGATGCCGGTCACGATTCTGCTCAAGGCTCTGGGTTATTCGCCGGAGCAAATCCTCGAGTTGTTTTTCCAGTTCGATACCTTCCACGTGCTCAAGGAAGGGGCGCAATTCGAGGTTGTGCCCGAGCGACTGCGTGGCGAGATTGCGCGCTTCGACATTTCGGACAAGTCCGGCAAGACCATCGTAGCCAAGGACAAGCGCATCACCGCCAAGCACATTCGCGACTTCGAGGCTGCGGGTCTGAAGCGTATCTCGGTGCCCGACGATTTCTTGCTCGGCCGCATGCTTGCCAACAATATCGTCGACACCGACTCCGGTGAGATCGTGGCCAACGCGAACGACGAGATCACCGAAGATCTGCTGACCGCGCTGCGCACGGCCGGCATCAAGGATATCCGTACGCTTTACACCAATGATCTTGACCAGGGTCCGTATATCTCGTCGACCCTGCGTGCTGATGACATTCCTGACCGGCATGCTGCACGCATCGCGATCTATCGGATGATGCGGCCGGGCGAACCGCCGACTGAAGATGCCGTCGAATCACTTTTCAACAGCCTGTTCTTCGACTCCGACCGTTACGATCTGTCGTTTGTCGGGCGCATGAAATTCAACCGCCGCGTCGGTCGCAATGAGCTGGAAGGCTCCGGCACCTTGTCGAATGAAGACATCGTCGCCGTCATCAAGATCCTGGTCGATCTGCGCAATGGGCGCGGTGAAATAGACGATATCGACCATCTTGGCAATCGCCGTGTTCGATGTGTCGGCGAGTTGGCGGAGAACCAGTTTCGCGCCGGCCTGGTGCGAGTTGAGCGTGCTGTAAAGGAACGCTTGGGCCAGGCCGAGACCGAAAATCTGATGCCGCATGATCTGATCAATGCCAAACCCATCTCGGCGGCGATTCGGGAGTTTTTTGGTTCAAGCCAGTTGTCGCAGTTTATGGATCAGACCAATCCACTGTCGGAAATCACCCACAAGCGCCGCGTTTCCGCGCTTGGACCGGGTGGCTTGACGCGCGAACGTGCCGGTTTCGAGGTACGCGACGTCCATCCGACGCATTACGGCCGCGTGTGCCCGATTGAAACGCCTGAAGGCCCGAACATCGGGCTGATCAACTCGCTCGCGCTTTATGCACGTTTGAACCATTACGGATTCCTCGAAACGCCGTATCGCAAGGTGGTCAACAATCGCGTGACCAACGAAATCGACTATTTGTCGGCAATCGAGGAAGGTCGATTTACCATCGCGCAGGCCAATGCCGGCCTCGACAAATCGGGAAAACTGACCGACGAGCTGGTGACGGCCCGCAACAAGGGCGAGACCATTCTGTCGACACCCGATCGCATCGAATACATGGACGTGGCACCTGGCCAGATCGTGTCGGTGGCCGCCTCCCTGATCCCTTTCCTGGAGCATGACGACGCCAATCGCGCGTTGATGGGCTCGAACATGCAGCGTCAGGCGGTGCCTTGCCTGCGTGCCGAGAAGCCGGTGGTGGGTACAGGTATCGAGCGCACTGTCGCGGTCGACTCCGGCACCACGGTACAGGCCCTGCGCAGCGGCCTGGTTGACTATGTGGATGCAGGTCGCATTGTTATTCGCGTCAACGACGACGAGACTGTCGCCGGCGAAGCCGGTGTCGATATCTACAACCTCACCAAGTACACCCGATCCAATCAGAACACCAACATCAACCAGCGTCCGATTGTCGCTGCCGGGGACCGCGTCGCGAAGGGCGATGTGGTGGCCGATGGCGCGTCGACCGATCTGGGCGAGCTGGCGCTGGGCCAGAACATGCTGGTTGCTTTCATGCCCTGGAACGGCTACAACTTCGAAGACTCGATCCTGATTTCGGAACGTGTGGTGGCCGAAGACCGCTACACCTCGATCCATATCGAGGAACTCAGCGTTGTCGCTCGTGACACCAAGCTGGGTTCCGAAGAGATCACCCGTGACATCTCGAATTTGTCCGAGGGTCAACTGGCGCGCCTCGACGAATCCGGCATCGTCTACATTGGTGCCGAAGTGCAGGCGGGTGACGTTCTTGTCGGCAAGGTCACGCCAAAGGGCGAAACCCAACTGACGCCGGAAGAAAAGCTGCTGCGTGCGATTTTTGGCGAGAAAGCATCGGACGTGAAGGACACCGGCCTGCGGGTGCCGTCCGGCATTGCCGGCACGGTGATCGATGTGCAGGTTTTCACGCGTGAAGGCATCGAGCGCGACAAGCGCGCCCAGTCGATCATCGACGACATGTTGAAGAGCTACAAGCAGGATCTGGCCGACCAGATGCGAATTGTCGAGAACGATACTTTTTCACGCATCGAGCGCATGCTCAACGGCAAGGTTGTCACGGGCGGGCCAAAAAAGCTCGTCAAGGGCACCAAGATCGGCAAGGAGTATTTGTCCGACTTGGAGCGCTACCACTGGTTCGATATTCGTCTGGCCGATGAAGATGCGGCGCAACAACTTGAACAACTCAAGGACAGCCTGACCCAGAAGCGCCACCAGTTCGACTTGGCCTTTGAAGAGAAGCGCAAGAAGCTTACCCAGGGCGACGAACTCCCGCCTGGCGTGATCAAGATGGTCAAAGTATATCTGGCGGTCAAGCGCCGCCTGCAGCCAGGCGACAAGATGGCAGGGCGGCATGGCAACAAGGGCGTTGTCTCGCGCATCGTGCCGGTCGAAGACATGCCCTACATGGCCGACGGCACGCCAGCCGATATCGTGCTCAATCCGCTTGGCGTGCCTTCACGTATGAACGTGGGCCAGATTCTGGAAACTCACCTCGGCTGGGCGGCCAAGGGCTTGGGCCAGCGCATCAACGAAATGCTGGTTCAGCAACGTAAAGTGGCTGAGGTACGCAAGTTTCTGGAGAAAATTTACAACGCCAGCGGCAAGCAGGAGAACCTCGCTGACTTCAACGATGACGAGATCGTTCATCTGGCCCACAACCTGAGAAACGGCGTGCCGTTCGCCACGCCGGTGTTCGACGGGGCCACTGAAGAAGAGATCACCTCGATGCTCAATCTGGCCTACCCGGATGAGATGGCGAAAAAGAACGGATTCACGCCGAGCAAGACGCAAGTGACCCTGTATGACGGCCGCACTGGTGAGGCCTTCGAGCGCCCGGTGACACTGGGGTATATGCACATTCTCAAGCTGCACCATCTTGTGGACGACAAGATGCATGCCCGTTCGACCGGCCCGTACAGCCTGGTGACGCAGCAACCGCTCGGCGGCAAGGCGCAGTTCGGCGGCCAGCGTTTCGGCGAAATGGAGGTCTGGGCTCTCGAAGCTTATGGCGCCGCATACACCTTGCAGGAAATGCTCACGGTGAAGTCGGACGACGTCAACGGACGGACCAAGATTTACGAAAGCATCGTCAAGGGTGACCACAAGATCGATGCCGGCATGCCGGAATCGTTCAACGTACTGGTCAAGGAAATCCGGTCGCTTGCGATCGACATCGATCTGGAACGTCATTGAGCTGTTTGCGAGGCGTGGCTCGCAGGGCACCGCTGGTGCCCTGCGACAGAAACCTGCAACCGACTAGAAGGAGTAATGCATGAAAGCTCTACTCGATCTGTTTAAGCAAGTCACTCAAGAAGAAGAGTTCGATTCGATTCGCATCGGGCTGGCTTCTCCCGAGAAGATTCGTTCATGGTCATACGGGGAGGTCAAAAAACCGGAAACCATCAATTACCGCACCTTTAAACCGGAGCGTGATGGCCTGTTCTGCGCCAAGATCTTCGGCCCGATCAAGGATTACGAGTGTCTGTGCGGAAAGTACAAACGACTCAAGCACCGTGGTGTGATCTGTGAGAAATGCGGCGTCGAGGTGACACTGCAAAAGGTGCGTCGCGAGCGCATGGGCCACATCGAACTGGCTTCGCCGACCGCGCATATCTGGTTTCTCAAGTCTCTGCCTTCGCGGCTGGGCATGGTGCTTGACATGACCTTGCGCGATATCGAGCGAGTACTGTATTTCGAAGCCTATGTCGTCACCGACCCCGGCATGACACCGCTCAAGCGTTGCCAGTTGCTGACCGAGGACGACTACCTTTCGAAAGTTGAGGAATTCGGTGACGATTTCCAGGCAAGCATGGGTGCCGAAGGGATTCGCGACCTGCTGCGCGCCATTGATCTGGTGCACGAAACCGAGACCATCCGCAAGGAACTCGAGGCCACCGGCTCGGAGGCCAAGGTCAAGAAGTACGCGAAGCGCCTGAAGATCATGGAGGCATTCCAGAAGTCCGGCATCAAGCCGCATTGGATGGTGCTTGAGGTGCTGCCGGTGCTTCCGCCCGATCTGCGTCCGCTGGTGCCGCTTGACGGCGGCCGCTTTGCAACTTCGGACTTGAACGACCTGTATCGGCGCGTCATCAACCGCAACAACCGGTTGAAACGGCTGCTCGAGCTCAAGGCACCGGAGATCATCGTGCGCAATGAGAAGCGCATGTTGCAGGAAGCGGTGGACTCGCTGCTGGACAACGGCCGACGTGGCAAGGCCATGACGGGCGCCAACAAGCGTCCGCTGAAATCACTGGCCGACATGATCAAGGGCAAGGGTGGGCGCTTCCGTCAGAACCTGCTCGGCAAACGAGTCGACTATTCCGGCCGTTCAGTCATTGTGGTGGGGCCGCAATTGAAGCTGCACCAGTGCGGCTTGCCCAAGAAGATGGCGCTTGAACTGTTCAAGCCCTTTATTTTCAACAAGCTCGAACTGCAAGGGTCGGCGACCACTATCAAGGCCGCAAAAAAGCGCGTCGAGCAGGAAGGTCCCGAGGTGTGGGACATTCTCGAAGAGGTCATTCGCGAACATCCTGTCATGCTGAACCGTGCACCGACCCTGCATCGCCTAGGCATCCAGGCTTTCGAACCGGTGCTGATCGAAGGCAAGGCGATCCAGTTGCATCCGCTGGTGTGTGCTGCCTTCAACGCCGACTTTGACGGCGATCAGATGGCGGTACATGTGCCGCTGTCACTTGAAGCGCAGCTTGAGGCGCGCGCACTGATGCTGGCCTCCAACAATATCCTGTTTCCAGCCAACGGCGAGCCTTCGATCGTTCCTTCCCAGGATATCGTGCTCGGGCTTTACTACGCAACGCGCGAGCGGATCAACGGTGTCGGAGAAGGTATCGTGTTTTCGAACGTCACTGAAGTCAAGCGTGCGCTCGACAACCGACAGGTTGAGTTGCAGTCAAGGGTCGTGGTGCGAATCCCCGAATTCGAGGTCGACAAGGGCGGAGCTGGGTTCGTCGAGAAAATCGTCCGCCAACAGACCACCGTCGGGCGTGCGCTGCTTTCGGAGATATTGCCGAAGGGCCTGCCGTTTTCCGTGATCAACAAGGCGTTGAAGAAAAAAGAAATCTCCAAGTTGATCAACGTTTCGTTCCGCAAGTGCGGATTGCGCGAGACCGTCATCTTCGCCGACAAGTTGATGCAATCCGGGTTCACTCTGGCGACCCGCGCCGGCATTTCGATCGCCATGGATGACATGCTGGTACCGCCGATCAAACACGACATCATTCGCAAGGCCGAGACCGAGGTCAAGGAAATCGAACAGCAGTACACCTCGGGTCTGGTGACGCAGGGCGAGCGCTACAACAAGGTTGTCGACATCTGGGGCCGCGCCGGTGACCAGGTAGGCAAGGCCATGATGGAGCAGCTCGGGCATGAGATGACCACCGATCGCCATGGCAAGCAGGTGAAACAGGAGTCGTTCAACTCGATTTACATGATGGCCGATTCTGGCGCACGCGGTTCGGCTGCCCAGATCCGCCAACTTGCGGGCATGCGCGGGTTGATGGCCAAGCCGGACGGATCGATCATTGAAACCCCGATCACCGCGAATTTCCGCGAAGGCCTAAACGTGCTTCAGTACTTCATCTCCACGCACGGCGCGCGCAAGGGGCTTGCGGACACGGCGCTGAAGACCGCCAACTCCGGCTACCTGACACGGCGCCTGGTGGATGTAACACAGGATCTGGTCGTGACCGAAGATGATTGCGGCACGACCAACGGCGTGACCATGAAGGCGCTGGTCGAAGGCGGCGAGGTCATCGAGCCCTTGCGCGACCGGATTCTCGGGCGCGTCACCATCAACGAGGTGCTTCATCCCGAGTCGCAAAATGTACTCTTCGAGATTGGATATCTGTTGGATGAAGATTCGGTCGACTTGATCGAATCACTGGGTATCGACGAAGTACGAGTGCGCACCCCGCTTACCTGTGACACGCGTTACGGGCTGTGCGGCAAGTGCTACGGCCGTGACCTCGGACGCGGTTCCCCGGTGAATGTAGGCGAGGCCGTTGGCGTGATCGCAGCGCAGTCCATTGGCGAGCCGGGAACGCAGTTGACCATGCGCACCTTCCACATCGGCGGCGCTGCCTCGCGTGCGGCTGCGGCGTCGGGAGTGGAAGCGAAGTCGTCCGGGGTGATCAGATTCACGGCCACCATGCGCTATGTGACCAACGCCAAGGCCGAGAAGATCGTGATCTCGCGTTCCGGCGAGGTTTTGGTCACTGACGACAATGGGCGCGAACGCGAGCGTCATAAAGTACCTTATGGCGCGACGCTGATTGTGGCTGACGGCAACTCGGTCAAGGCGGGCGGCATGCTTGCTTCCTGGGATCCGCATACGCGGCCGATCGTCACCGAGTATGCCGGAACCATCAAGTTCGAGAACGTCGAGGAAGGGGTCACCGTCGCGAAACAAATGGACGAGGTCACCGGGCTGTCAACGCTGGTTGTGATCGATCCCAAGCGCTCGATGTCCTCCAAGGCCAAGGGCGTGCGCCCGCAGGTCAAGCTAATGAACGATCGCGGCGAAGAAGTCAAGATTGCCGGCACCGATCATTCCGTGACCATCTCGTTCCAGGTCGGTTCGCTGATTACGGTCAAGGATGGCCAGCAAGTCGGGGTGGGCGAGGTGTTGGCTCGGATCCCACAGGAATCCTCCAAAACCCGCGACATCACTGGCGGATTGCCGCGGGTGGCGGAGCTGTTCGAGGCTCGGGCGCCGAAGGATGCCGGCATGATGGCTGAGGTGACCGGGACTGTTTCGTTTGGCAAGGACACCAAAGGCAAGCAGCGCCTCGTAATTACCGATCTGGATGGCCAGTCGCATGAGTTCCTGATCGCCAAGGACAAGCAGGTCTTGGTACATGACGGCCAAGTGGTGAACAAGGGCGAGTTGCTGGTGGACGGGCCCGCTGATCCGCACGATATTCTGCATCTCCAGGGCGTTGAAGCGCTTGCGCGTTACATCACCGATGAGGTGCAGGATGTTTATCGCTTGCAGGGCGTGAAGATCAATGACAAGCATATTGAAGTGATCGTGCGCCAGATGCTGCGCCGTGTCCAGATCATCGAGCCGGGTGGCACCCGCTTCATCATCGGTGAGCAGGTTGAGCGTTCGGATCTGCTCGACGAAAACGACCGGGTCATGTCCGAAGGAAAGGCGCCGGCAACCTACGAGCATGTGTTGCTGGGCATCACCAAGGCTTCCCTGTCGACCGATTCATTTATTTCGGCGGCATCTTTCCAGGAAACCACCAGGGTTCTGACCGAGGCTGCCATCATGGGCAAGAAGGACGATCTGCGGGGTCTCAAGGAGAATGTGATTGTCGGGCGACTGATACCAGCCGGCAGTGGATTGGCGTTCCATACGGCCCGGCGCAACAAGGAAGCCGAGTCCGCCGAGAGCGTATTCGAGGCAGCGCCGGCTGCTGACGTACCGACTGTCGAAGTGGCGGATGCCTGAACGTCAAAGTGCAGGCCCGCGTGCGGGCCTGCACCATTGTTGACGTTTTTGTGGTGCGGGCGTTATAATCCCAAGTCTTTGTTCAATGCTTTATGTTGTTTTGTTGCAGCAGAAAAGTTCTTACGCGCGGCCAATCGAAGTCGGGCGAACATCATAATCAACGGATAAGAGCGACATGCCTACCATTAATCAGCTCGTGCGAAGCGGGCGCCAAGCGCCGGCGGTCAAGAGCAAAGTACCCGCGATGCAGCGCTGCCCGCAAAAGCGCGGCGTCTGCACGCGCGTGTACACGACCACCCCCAAAAAGCCGAATTCGGCGCTGCGCAAGGTCGCTAAAGTGCGGCTCACCAATGGGTTCGAGGTGATTTCCTATATTGGTGGCGAGGGTCACAACCTTCAAGAGCACTCGGTAGTCTTGATCCGTGGTGGCCGCGTGAAGGATTTGCCAGGTGTGCGTTACCACATGGTGCGCGGCAGTCTCGACACGCAAGGTGTCAAGGATCGCAAGCAATCCCGCTCGAAGTATGGTACCAAGCGTCCCAAGGCCGCTTAAAGAGAAGGAATGAAGCATGCCACGTCGCAGAGAAGTACCGAAACGCGAAATCCTGCCTGATCCAAAGTATGGCAGCGTTGATCTGTCCAAGTTCGTCAATGTCGTGATGATCGAGGGCAAAAAAGCGGTTGCTGAACGCATCATTTACGGCGCGTTCGACCAGATCAGCAAGAAATCGGGCAAAAATGCGCTGGAAGTGTTTACCCAGGCGTTGAGCAATGCCAAGCCGACGGTCGAAGTGAAGTCGCGGCGGGTTGGCGGCGCCAACTATCAGGTTCCGGTGGAAGTTCGCCCCATCCGCCGGATGGCATTGGCGATGCGCTGGTTGCGCGAGGCTGCGCACAAGCGGTCCGAGAAGTCGATGGGACAACGTCTGGCAAATGAGTTGATCGAGGCCTCCGAAGGTCGAGGTGGTGCTGTCAAGAAGCGTGATGAAGTACATCGGATGGCTGACGCGAACAAAGCCTTCGCGCATTTCCGGTTCTAGGTTGTAGGCCGCGCTCAAGCGCGGTTCAGCCGGCCCGGAGCGCCTCCGCCAAGGGGCGCTCTTTTGTTTGAAGGGGCTTGGGTGGTAGGGAATCTGTATGTTTCGCCGGTGAGCGTGCTCCCGGCTTGATCTTTAAGCGAAAGAGGAATCCAAAGTGGCTCGCAAGACTCCGATTGAACGTTATCGAAACATCGGCATTTCCGCGCATATTGACGCCGGCAAGACCACCACGACCGAACGTATCCTGTTTTATACCGGCGTGTCGCACAAGATTGGCGAGGTGCATGACGGCGCTGCGACGATGGACTGGATGGAGCAGGAGCGCGAGCGCGGCATCACGATTACTTCGGCTGCGACCACTTGTTTCTGGAAAGGGATGGACAGTTCGTATCCAGAGCACCGGATCAACATCATTGATACGCCGGGGCACGTCGACTTTACCATCGAGGTGGAGCGGTCGATGCGCGTTCTCGACGGCGCCTGCATGGTGTATTGCGCCGTGGGTGGCGTGCAACCGCAGTCCGAAACCGTTTGGCGCCAGGCCAACAAGTATCGCGTCCCGCGCCTTGCTTTCGTAAACAAGATGGATCGCACCGGCGCCAATTTCTACAAAGTGCACGACCAAATGCGCGCGCGCCTCAAGGCGAATCCGATTCCGCTGCAGATTCCGATTGGCGCCGAAGAGGGTTTTCAGGGTGTGATCGACCTGATTCGCATGAAAGCCATCTTTTGGGACGAATCCTCGCAGGGTATGAAGTTTGACCTGCGCGACATTCCGGCCGAGCTTCAGAATGAGGCTGAGACATGGCGCGAGAAGATGGTAGAGGCAGCGGCCGAAGCGTCTGAAGACCTGATGAACAAGTACCTGGAAGGTACCGCGCTCACGCTTGAGGAAATTAAACTGGGTTTGCGTACGCGTACTATCGCCAACGAGATCGTGCCGATGCTGTGCGGCTCCGCTTTCAAGAACAAGGGCGTGCAGGCGATGCTGGATGCGGTGCTTGATTTCCTTCCGGCGCCGACCGACATTCCGCCGGTCAAAGGGCTTTTGGAAAATGGCTCCGCTACTCAACGGGAAGCCACCGACAAGGAGTCCTTCTCGGCGCTGGCGTTCAAGATCATGACCGATCCTTTCGTCGGGCAGTTGACTTTTTTCCGTGTCTATTCCGGCATGGTCAACTCCGGCGATACCATCTACAACTCGATCAAGGGGAAGAAGGATCGCCTGGGTCGAATTCTGTTGATGCACGCCAATCAGCGCGAAGAGATCAAGGAAGTGCACGCCGGAGACATCGCGGCGGCGGTCGGTCTGAAAGATGCGACCACTGGCGACACGCTGTGCGATCCTGACAAAATCATCATCCTGGAACGCATGATTTTTCCGGAGCCGGTGATTTCGCAGGCCGTCGAACCAAAGACCAAGGTCGACCAGGAAAAGATGGGTATCGCACTCAATCGGCTGGCGCAGGAAGATCCGTCGTTTCGCGTGCGCACCGACGAGGAGTCGGGACAGACCATCATTGCCGGGATGGGTGAACTGCACCTGGAGATCATCGTCGACCGCATGAAGCGCGAGTTCGGCGTCGAAGCAAGTGTGGGCAAGCCGCAGGTGGCCTATCGCGAGACAATTCGCAAGTTGGTCGAAAACGCCGAAGGCAAGTTCATCAAGCAATCCGGCGGGCGCGGTCAGTACGGTCACGTCGTGCTGAAGGTCGAGCCTCAAGAGGCCGGAAAGGGCTTTTTGTTCGTAGATGCGATCAAGGGTGGGGTGGTTCCGCGCGAATACATCCCCGCAGTCGAGAAGGGCGTCGTGGAAACATTGCCGGCGGGCGTGTTGGCAGGCTACCCGGTGGTCGACGTCAAGGTGACGCTACATTTTGGTTCGTATCACGATGTCGACTCCAACGAGAACGCATTCAAGATGGCGGCCTCGATGGCGTTCAAGGATGGCATGCGCGCGGCCTCGCCGGTATTGCTCGAGCCGATGATGGCGGTTGAAGTCGAGACGCCGGAAGACTACGCCGGCACTGTCATGGGCGATCTCTCATCGCGGCGCGGCATGGTGCAGGGCATGGAAGATATCGCCGGCGGCGGTGGCAAGGTCATCAAGGCCGAGGTTCCACTCTCCGAGATGTTTGGCTACTCGACCTCGTTGCGTTCCGCCACCCAAGGCAGGGCGACCTACACGATGGAGTTCAAGCATTACTCCGAAGCGCCCAAGAACGTGGCCGAAGCCATTATCAGCTCCAAGAAATAGTTTTTCCTTAGTTTCAACCCTTTTGTTCTTTAGGAGATAAGCGATGGCCAAGAGCAAGTTTGAGCGGACGAAGCCGCATGTGAATGTAGGGACGATAGGACACGTGGATCACGGGAAGACGACGTTGACGGCGGCGATCACGACGGTGCTGTCGGCGAAGTTTGGTGGTGAGGCGAAGGCCTACGACCAGATTGACGCGGCGCCGGAAGAGAAGGCGCGGGGGATCACGATCAACACCGCGCATGTGGAATACGAGACCAAGAACCGGCACTACGCGCATGTTGACTGCCCGGGGCATGCGGACTACATCAAGAACATGATTACCGGGGCGGCGCAGATGGACGGCGCGATTTTGGTGGTATCGAGCGCGGACGGGCCGATGCCGCAGACGCGCGAGCACATCCTTTTGGCGCGGCAGGTGGGGGTGCCGTACATCATCGTGTTCATGAACAAGGCGGACATGGTTGACGACAAGGAGTTGCTGGAACTTGTTGAAATGGAAGTGCGGGAACTGCTGTCGAAATACGAGTTTCCTGGGGACGATACGCCGATCATCATTGGCTCGGCGAAGCTGGCGCTGGAAGGCGACAAGGGCGAGATGGGCGAGGGCGCGATCATGAAGCTGGCGGATGCGCTCGACACCTACATTCCGGAGCCCAAGCGGGCGATAGACGGGCCGTTCCTGCTGCCGATCGAGGACGTATTCTCGATATCCGGCCGAGGCACGGTGGTGACCGGGCGGGTGGAGCGCGGCATTGTCAAGGTGGGCGAAGAGCTGGAGATCGTGGGCCTGAAGGCGACAGCCAAGACCGTGTGCACGGGAGTGGAGATGTTCCGCAAGCTGCTGGACCAGGGTCAGGCGGGCGACAACGTGGGTGTGCTGTTGCGTGGCACCAAGCGCGAAGAAGTGGAGCGCGGGCAAGTGCTGGCCAAGCCGGGCTCGATCAATCCGCACACCAAGTTTGAGTGCGAAGTGTATGTGCTGTCGAAGGAAGAGGGCGGGCGTCACACGCCGTTTTTCAACAATTACCGACCGCAGTTTTACTTCCGGACGACCGATGTGACCGGGAGCGTGGAGTTGCCCGAAGGCACCGAGATGATCATGCCGGGGGACAACACCAAGATGGTGGTGACCTTGATTGCGCCGATTGCGATGGAGCAGGGCTTGCGCTTCGCCATTCGCGAAGGCGGCCGCACCGTCGGTGCCGGCGTCGTCGCCAAAGTCATTCAGTAGGGATTGGGCAGAAGTCCGTGCGGGAGTCGGCGGATTCCGGTGCGCGTCTCCCGGCACGAACAGCAGCAACCCCGGAGTGCGCGTGCACTACGGTTTGAACATTCACAATCGGTTGGCGCAGACCACCAGCCTTGCTCTTTAAGGATTCTTCATGCAAAGCCAAAAAATTCGTATCCGCCTCAAGGCGTTCGACTATCGCCTGATCGATCAGTCTGCACTGGAGATTGTCGATACAGCCAAGCGCACCGGCGCGGTCGTGCGCGGGCCGGTGCCGCTGCCGACCCGGATTCAGCGCTACGATGTATTGCGTTCCCCACATGTCAACAAAACTTCGCGCGACCAGTTCGAGATGCGTACCCACGTGCGCCTGATGGACATCGTCGACCCGACCGACAAGACAGTTGATGCCTTGATGAAGCTCGACCTTCCCGCGGGCGTTGACGTGGAGATCAAGTTGCAGTGATCAATCCATCGAGGATTTTCATTACTCCTCTTGCAGGTTAGGCTCAGTCGAAGTATACTGATCGGCTTTCCGGCGAAATGCCCGCTGCTCGATGTGGCGGCAGTTCCCAGTGTTTATTCAGCCCGGCCAATCGCAGCTGGGGTAGGAGATAACAAGTGACCACGTCAGCAAGGTTAGGCCTTGTTGGGCGCAAGGTCGGCATGACCCGCATCTTCACTGCGGACGGCGATGCCGTTCCAGTGACGGTCTTGGATGTGTCGAACAACCGTGTGACCCAAATCAAATCGCCTGATTCGGATGGCTATGCGGCCATTCAGGTCGCATTCGGCGTCCGCCGCGCGTCGCGCGTAGGCAAGCCTCTGGCAGGCCATATGGCCAAGGCAGGCGTTGAGGCTGGATCCATCCTCAAGGAATTCCGGGTCGCTGCCGACCAACTCGCGGCATATCAGGTGGGCGGCAAGATCAGCCCGGATCTGTTCAAGGTTGGCGAGAAAGTCGACGTTCAAGGCACTTCCATCGGAAAGGGCTTTTCCGGTGTGATCAAGCGCCACCATTTTTCGTCGAATCGCGCCTCCCACGGTAACTCGCGCTCCCACAATGTGCCTGGGTCGATCGGCATGGCACAGGATCCTGGTCGGGTGTTTCCCGGAAAACGAATGGCGGGGCATCTCGGTGCCGTAACGCGCACTACGCAGAATCTGACGGTCGCTCGTGTGGATGTCGAGCGAGGTCTGATTTTGGTCAGGGGATCGATACCCGGCCATGACAATGGACACATCGTTGTCACCCCAGCAGTGAGAGGAGCCTGACGATGGAACTCAAACTTCTGGATGCACAAGGTCAGGCAACCGGTAACGTTACCGCGCCTGATACAGTCTTTGCGCGCGACTACAACGAGGCGCTGGTGCATCAGGTAGTGGTTGCATACCAGGCCAATGCGCGCAGCGGCAATCGCAAGCAGAAAGACCGCGAAGAAGTCAAGCACTCGACCAAGAAGCCGTGGCGTCAAAAAGGCACCGGTCGCGCGCGCTCCGGCATGACCTCGAGCCCGCTATGGCGCGGAGGTGGTCGGATCTTCCCGAACTCGCCAGACGAAAACTTCAGCCACAAGGTCAACCGCAAGATGTATCGGGCAGGTATGTGCTCCATCCTGTCGCAATTGGCTCGTGAAGATCGAATTGCCGTGGTCGAGAACTTCGTCGTCGACTCGCCGAAGACCAAGCAGTTCGCCTTGAAAATCAAGGGCATGGGGCTCGAGTCGGTTCTGTTGATCACCGATACCGTAGACGACAACCTTTACCTTGCTTCGCGCAATCTGATTTATGCAGCTGTCGTTGATGTGGCTCGCGCCGATCCGGTATCGTTGGTGCATTTCGACAAGGTGTTGATCACCAAGGCTGCGATCGAGAAGGTGAAGGAGATCTTCGCATGAACAACTACAGCAAGGACCGCTTGCCACTGGTATTGCTCGCTCCGATTGTTTCGGAGAAGAGCACCATGGTGGCAGACAAGCTGCGCCAGATCGCCTTCAGGGTCGCGGCCGACGCGACCAAGGCTGACGTGAAGGACGCGGTTGAGGCAATGTTCAAGCAGCAAAAGGTCGAAGTTGCCGCCGTCCAGGTACTTAATGTCAAAGGCAAGCAAAAGCGCTTTGGCCGGTTTATCGGACGCCGCCGCAACTGGAAAAAGGCCTATGTTTGCCTCAAAGAAGGCAGCGACCTGAATCTCGCGGAGACTGCATAACATGGCATTGGTCAAACTCAAGCCTACTTCACCCGGCCGTCGCGGTGTAGTCAGGGTGGTAACGCCCAACCTCTTCAAAGGGCGGCCCGTAGACGCGCTGGTGGAAAAGCAGACCAAGACAGCGGGTCGAAACAACAACGGTCATATAACGACCCGGCACTTGGGCGGTGGGCACAAGCAGCACTATCGCCTGGTTGATTTCCGGCGTGACAAGGACGGCATCGCGGCGCGTGTGGAACGTATCGAATACGATCCCAATCGCAGCGCGCATCTGGCTTTGCTCTGCTATGCCGACGGTGAGCGTCGTTACATCATTGCGCCCAAAGGTATCGCTGAAGGCGCGAGTCTTGTATCAGGGCCGGAGGCGCCGATCAAGGCAGGCAACGCATTGCCGATTCGCAATATTCCTGTGGGATCGACGATTCATTGCATCGAAATGCTTCCCGGCAAGGGTGCCCAGCTGGCGCGTTCCGCGGGTACATCGGTGCAACTCCTGGCGCGCGAAGGCAGCTACGCGCAGTTGCGGTTGCGTTCGGGCGAGATTCGCAGGGTTCACATCGAATGTCGTGCCACCATTGGTGAGGTCGGCAACGAAGAGCATTCCCTGCGGCAGATCGGCAAGGCAGGCGCGCAACGCTGGCGTGGTATCCGTCCAACAGTTCGCGGCGTAGCAATGAATCCGGTCGATCATCCGCATGGGGGTGGCGAAGGCAAGACCGCGGCCGGTCGCGATCCGGTGAGTCCCTGGGGCCTGAAAACCAAGGGGTACCGGACCCGCAAGAACAAGCGCACGACGAGCATGATCGTGCAGCGCCGTCACAAGAAGTAAAGAGGGCTAAGTCATGGCACGTTCCGTAAAGAAGGGCCCCTTTGTTGATGCGCATCTCGTGAGGAAAATCGAGACTGCGCAGGCGACCAAGGACAAGAGGCCGATCAAGACCTGGTCGCGCCGCTCAACCATACTGCCGGATTTCATCGGGCTTACGGTCGCGGTGCATAACGGCAAGCAGCATATTCCGGTGTACATCTCGGAAAACATGGTCGGGCACAAGTTGGGAGAGTTCGCGTTGACCCGCACGTTCAAGGGGCATCCGGCGGACAAGAAGGCCAACATGGCCGGCAAGAAATAGCGAGGCATGACGATGGAAACTTCTGCATCCCTGCGTGGTGCCCACCTTTCGGCTCAGAAGGGCCGACTGGTTGCCGATCAGATCCGCGGTATGGCGGTCGAAAAGGCGCTGAATCTGCTTGCATTCAGTCCCAAAAAAGGCGCCGTGATCATCAAGAAGGTGCTGGAATCGGCGATCGCGAATGCCGAGCACAACGACGGAGCCGATATCGACGAACTCAAGGTGAAGACCATCTATGTTGAAAAAGGTATGGTCCTCAAGCGTTTCACTGCGCGTGCCAAGGGCCGCGGCAACCGCATCAGCAAACAAACATGCCACGTCTACTTGACGGTTGGCGACGGCAAAAAGTAAGGGGTCGCGATGGGACAGAAAATTCACCCAACCGGGTTTCGCCTGAGCGTTACTCGCGACTGGGGTTCACGCTGGTACGCCGGCAATCGCGACTTTGCCAACATGCTCGGCGAGGATATCAAGGTACGCGAGTATCTCAAGCGCAAGCTGGCGCACGCTTCTGTGGGCCGAGTGCTGATAGAACGGCCATCCAAGACCGCCCGCATTACCGTTTTCTCGGCACGTCCGGGTGTGGTAATCGGCAAGAAGGGTGAGGACATCGAGGTACTCAAGAGCGATCTCAACCGCATGCTCGGTGTGCCAGTGCATGTCAACATCGAAGAGATCCGCAAGCCCGAATTGGATGCGCAGCTTATCGCGGACTCGATCGCGCAACAACTCGAGAAGCGTATCATGTTTCGACGCGCCATGAAGCGGTCTATGCAGAACGCGATGCGCCTAGGTGCGCAAGGCATCAAGATCATGTCGTCCGGCCGTCTCAACGGCATCGAGATCGCGCGTTGCGAATGGTACCGTGAAGGGCGTGTTCCATTGCACACCCTGCGTGCGATCATCGATTACGGCTTTGGCGAAGCGCGGACCACATATGGCGTGATCGGCATCAAGGTATGGGTCTACAAGGGAGACATGCTCGGCAAAAACGAGCAGCCCCTGGCGTCTCCTGCGGCGGAAATGGAACCTGCACCGGATCGCAAGCCGCGTCGCACACCAAGGCCGGCGGTTGATACAAAGCCTGCAGCGACCAAGGCTCCGCGTAAACGCGTTGCCCGTGCAGGAGAGGATATGAAACCGGAACCGTCCCCCGAGTCGGCGAAACCCGTCGAAGAGGCCGCGAAGGCGCCGGCCAAGCGGGTTCGCAAGGCTGCGTCGCCGGCTACCGACGGCACGAAGGAGTAATTGAGAATGTTGCAACCTGCACGCCGCAAATACCGCAAGGAACAAAAGGGCCGCAACAAGGGCATTGCCACGCGCGGCACCAAGGTGTCGTTCGGTGACTTTGGGCTCAAGGCAGTGGGCCGCGGGCGTCTGACAGCGCGCCAGATAGAGGCCGCACGTCGAGCCATGACGCGTCATATCAAGCGTGGTGGGCGGATTTGGATACGCATTTTTCCCGACAAGCCGATTTCTTCCAAGCCTGCAGAGGTTCGCATGGGCAACGGCAAGGGAAATCCGGAGTTTTATGTGGCTGAAATTCAGCCGGGGAAAGTGCTTTACGAAATGGACGGCGTCGACGAGATTCTGGCGCGAGAGGCGTTTCGTCTGGCGGCTGCCAAGTTGCCGATAGCGACCACTTTTGTCAGCCGCCAAGTCGGCGCCTGACCAGGAGGCAAGAATATGAAAGCCAGCGACTTGCGCATCAAGGATGAGGGCGCGCTGTCCAAAGAGTTGCAGGATTTGCTGCGGGCGCAGTTTTCGCTACGCATGCAGGCCGCCACTCAGCAATTGACCAATAACAGCCAGATCAAGAAAACCCGCCGCGACATCGCGCGAGTGCGCACAGTAATGCGCGAAGCACAATCGAAGAAGGTCTGATTAGGGAGTATTCCGCATGAATCAAGCTGCCCAAACCACCGCTCCTGCCAAGACCGCCCTGAAGCGAACCCTCGTCGGTCGCGTGGTGAGCGACAAGATGAACAAGACCGTGACCGTTTTGGTTGAACGCAGGGTGAAGCATCCCGTGATCGGCAAGTACATAACGCGTTCGAAAAAGATTCATGCCCATAGCGAGGACAATGAATTCAAACTCGGAGATACGGTCGAAATTGTTGAAACCGCTCCGATTTCCAAAACCAAGGCCTGGAAGGTCTCGCGCCTTGTTACCAAGACCCGGGAGATTTAAAAGTATATTTGGCCTTGCGGTATTCTTGGGATCAGGCTATATTAGGGGGCTTCTCTGACTTTCTTCGGCTTTCGGCCGAAAAGTCATCTCCGCGGGCTTAACCGCTGCGCGCAGTTCGCGACACATTGCCCGTACGGGCTCCAAAACTGACCGGCGTGATCGCTACGCTGGGTAAAGTTGGATAAGGGTGAATCATGATTCAAATGCAGTCCAGGTTAGGCGTGGCCGACAACACAGGCGCGCGTTCCGTCATGTGCATCAAGGTCCTTGGCGGCTCGAAGCGTCGCTATGCATCAATCGGCGACATCATCAAGGTATCGATCAAGGACGCGGCTCCGCGAGGCAGGGTCAAGAAGGGCGAAGTCTACAGCGCTGTCGTGGTTCGTACTGCCAAGGGCGTGCGGCGCAGCGACGGCTCCTTGATCAAGTTCGACGGCAATGCCGCTGTCCTTCTCAATGCGAAACTCGAACCCATCGGGACGCGTATCTTCGGGCCGGTCACGCGCGAGTTGCGCACCGAGCGCTTCATGAAGATCGTGTCCCTGGCGCCGGAGGTTCTTTAATGGACAAGATCCGCAGTGGTGACGACGTCATCGTTCTCGCCGGTCGTGACAAAGGCAAGCGAGGCACGGTGCTCAAGCGTGTCGACGAGACCCATCTTGTGGTCGAGGGCATCAATATCGTCAAGAAGCACACCAAGCCGAACCCGATGAAGGGACAGACCGGCGGCGTGAGCGACAAGACAATGCCGATCGACATGTCGAATGTGGCAATTTTCAATCCCGCGACCCAAAAGGCGGATCGCGTGGGTTTCAAGGTGCTCGATGACAAGCGCAAGGTTCGGATTTTTCGGTCCAACGGCGTCCAAGTCGACGTCAAGTAAGCACGCGAGAGGTAACCAGGATGGCGCGCCTGCAACAGCAGTATAAAGACCAGATCGTTCCTGATCTGATGGGTAAGTTTGGATTCAAGTCCGTCATGGAAGTGCCGCGAATCACCAAGGTGACCCTCAACATGGGCGTTTCCGAGGCGGTTGCGGACAAGAAAGTCATGGATCATGCCGTAGGTGACATGACCAAGATCGCCGGGCAAAAACCCGTAGTGACAAAGTCGAAGAAAGCAATCGCGGGCTTCAAGATCCGCGAAGGTTATCCGATCGGCTGCATGGTGACCCTGCGTGGTGAGCGGATGTACGAGTTCATCGATCGCTTCGTCACGATCGCGTTGCCCCGCGTGCGTGACTTCCGTGGTATTTCTGGGCGTTCGTTCGACGGTCGCGGCAATTACAACATCGGTGTCAGGGAACAGATCATATTTCCTGAAATCGAGTACGACAAGATCGACGCGATTCGCGGCATGAACATAAGTATTACGACCTCGGCGAAGAACGATGAGCACGCGCGTGCGCTGCTTGCGGCCTTCAGATTTCCGTTCAAGGTATAGGACGCTCTAGATGGCTAAACTTTCACTCATCAATCGTCAGGTGAAGCGCGAACAACTGGTCAAGAAATACCAGCCGAAGCGCAAGGCCTTGCAGGCGACCATCAACGACTCAAGGCGGTCCGACGAAGAACGCATGGAAGCGCGGCAGCAATTGCAGCAACTTCCGCGCAATGCAAATCCGACCCGTTTGCGCAATCGCTGTAGTTTGACGGGGCGGCCTCGCGGTACGTTTCGAAAGTTTGGTCTTGGGCGCAACAAACTGCGCGAAGTGGCGATGCGCGGCGAGGTCCCCGGCCTCGTCAAGGCCAGCTGGTAAGGCGAACGGACAAGGTTAGGAGAATCAAGCATGAGCATGAGCGATCCCATCGCCGATATGCTGACCCGCATACGTAACGCGCAAGCTGCCGAAAAAGGCCAGGTTGCGATGCCGTCTTCGAAGCTGAAGATCTCGATCGCCAGCGTCTTGAAGGACGAGGGATACATCGATGATTTCGCGGTTCGCGAAGAGTCAGGCAAGGCGGAGTTGACTATTGCGTTGAAATACTACTCCGGCAAGCCAGTGATTGATCGCATTGATCGCATCAGTCGGCCCGGCCTACGCATTTACAAGGGCAAGGAGGACATACCGCGCGTCATGAACGGGCTCGGCGTGGCAATTCTCTCGACTTCCAAAGGCGTCATGACCGACCGTAAGGCGCGGGCCTCCGGGGTTGGTGGTGAAGTGCTTTGCGTGGTCGCCTAAGGAGGAATGCGCATGTCACGCGTAGGCAAGAATCCGGTAGCACTGCCCAAGGGCGTCGAGGCGACCATTGCGGTGGATCAAATCACGGTTAAGGGCCCCTTGGGCAGCCTCTCGCAATTTCTGAACAGTGCGATTACGGTGGTGAAGGAAGGTGAGAGTCTCAAAGTCGTACCGGCCAATGAGTCACGCGAGGCTGATGCGATGTCGGGCACGTTTCGCGCGCTGGTCAACAACATGGTGCACGGGGTTACACGAGGGTTCGAGAAGAAACTCACGCTTGTAGGCGTTGGATATCGGGCGCAAGCGCAGGGCGACAAGTTAAACCTGTCACTCGGATTTTCCCACCCGGTCGTGCACCAGATGCCACCAGGCGTGAAATGCGAGACCCCGCAGCAGACGGAAATTGTCATCAAGGGCATCGACAAGCAGCAGGTAGGCCAAGTGGCTGCCGAGGTTCGTGCATATCGCCCGCCAGAGCCCTACAAGGGTAAGGGTGTGCGCTATGTCGATGAGCGCGTAATCATCAAAGAGACCAAGAAGAAGTAGAGGGCGAGCATGGACAAGACTATTTCCCGCTTGCGTCGCGCCAAGCAGACGCGGCACAAGATCGCTGAACTCAAGGTCAACAGACTTACTGTTCACCGTACCAACAGCCATATTTATGCTCAGGTTATCGGTGGCGGTAGGGTTCTGGCATGCGCGTCAACCAATCAGGCCGATGTACGAAAGGAAATTGCGAATGGCGGCAGTGCGAAAGCTGCCGCCATGGTTGGCAAACTCATCGCTGAAAAGGCCAGGGCTGCCGGCGTATCGGATGTCGCGTTCGATCGTTCCGGATTCGCGTATCACGGCCGTGTGAAAGCACTGGCAGAAGCCGCGCGTGAAGCCGGCCTCAAGTTCTAGGCGTAAAAGACATGGCAAAAATGCAAAAGGTCCAGGCTGGTGGTGAAGGCCGTGACGACGGGTTGCGCGAAAAAATGATCGCGGTCAATCGTGTGACCAAAGTGGTCAAGGGCGGTCGGATTCTGGGTTTTGCCGCGCTAACGGTTGTCGGTGACGGTGATGGCCGAATCGGCATGGGCAAGGGAAAATCGCGCGAGGTGCCGGTAGCGGTTCAAAAGGCCATGGAAGAAGCGCGGCGCAAGATGGTCAAGGTTTCGTTGAAGAACGGAACATTGCAACACGCCATTGTCGGTGTCCACGGCGCAGCCAAGGTCTTCATGCAACCGGCCAGTGAAGGTACCGGAATCATCGCTGGAGGTCCGATGCGCGCTGTATTCGAAGTTGTTGGTGTCACCAACGTTCTGGCCAAATGCCAGGGATCAACGAACCCGTATAACGTGGTTCGCGCAACGCTGGATGGCCTGTCCAAAATGACCACACCGGCTGAGGTTGCTGCCAAGCGCGGCAAATCGGTGGAAGAAATTCTCGCTGTTTGAGGGAAAAGCCATGGCTGACAAGAAGACTCTAAAAGTGACTCTGGTCAAGAGCCCGAACGGGACCAGCGAAAGACACCGGGCAACGGTTCGTGGCCTGGGTCTGGGTCGTTTGAACTCCTCGCGTGTTCTCGAGGATACCCCTGCGGTACGCGGCATGATCAATCGGGTGTACTACCTCGTCAAGGCGGAATGACCCGCAACGTGCAATCGACGGATATCATAATGAAACTTAACACCATCAAGCCGGCTGACGGCGCAAAGCATGCCAAGCGCAGAGTCGGGCGAGGTATAGGTTCAGGAATCGGCAAGACCGCCGGGCGCGGCCACAAGGGACAAAAGTCCCGCTCTGGCGGTTTCCACAAGGTTGGTTTCGAGGGCGGTCAAATGCCGCTGCAGCGCCGCTTGCCAAAGCGCGGATTTGCATCGAGGACGCGTGAGTTCGTAGCCGAAGTGCGGTTGAATGAATTGCAGGCAATGGATGCGTCCGAGATTACCCTTGACGCACTCAAGGCGGCGGGTGTGGTACCGGCGCTTACGTTGCGTGCAAAGGTCATCCTCTCCGGGAAGATCGAGCGCAAGGTCGCGCTCAATGGTGGCGGCGTGCTCGCAACCAAGGGCGCGAAGGCTGCGATCGAAGCTGCGGGCGGGTCCGTGGCTGCTGCCGAATAGTACCTTCGAACAAACAGAGATAAGGGCGAGCGTTGGCTACCGATGCGATGACCGTAGCGAAGACGGGTAAGTTTGGCGATTTGAAGCGCCGGCTTATCTTTCTGGTGCTCGCGCTCGTGGTTTACCGGATCGGTGCGCATATCCCGGTGCCGGGGATCGATCCCACTCAACTGGCCGAGCTGTTCAAGCAAAACCAGGGTGGCATGCTCGGCATGTTCAACATGTTTTCGGGCGGTGCGTTGTCGCGCTTCACCATATTTGCACTCGGCATCATGCCGTACATATCGTCGTCGATCATCATGCAGTTGATGACCGTTGTTTATGCGCCTTTTGAGGCTCTCAAGAAAGAGGGCGAGGCTGGCCGACGCAAGATTACGCAATACACCCGTTACGCGACCGTGTTTCTTGCGCTTTTTCAGGCTATCGGCATCTCGATCGCACTGGAGGCCCAGCCAGGCTTGGTCCTGGATCCGGGCTTGATGTTTCGGTTTGTGACGGTTTCGACTCTGGTAACTGGCACCATGTTTCTTATGTGGCTGGGCGAGCAGATCACCGAGCGCGGCTTGGGAAACGGGATCTCGATGATCATATTTGCCGGTATTGCCGCCGGCTTGCCGAGCGCGATTGGTGGGCTGCTGGAGTTGGTGCGTACCGGGGCGATGAATGCGTTGTCGGCGATTTTCATAGTAGTCCTGGTTGGGCTTGTGACTTTCGCAGTGGTTTTTGTCGAGCGCGGTCAGCGAAAAATCCTTGTTAATTATGCGAAACGGCAGGTTGGGAACCGTGTGTATGGCGGCCAGTCTTCACACCTCCCGCTCAAGCTGAACATGTCGGGCGTGATTCCGCCAATCTTCGCGTCGTCGATTATTCTTTTTCCAGCGACCATCACAAGCTGGTTTTCAACGGGTGATCAGTTGCGCTGGCTCAAGGATATCGCCGGTACCTTGTCACCAGGACAGCCGATTTACGTCATGCTTTATGCGGCGGCAATCATATTTTTCTGTTTCTTTTATACCGCGCTTGTTTTCAACAGCAAGGAAACGGCTGAGAACCTGAAGAAGAGCGGGGCATTCGTGCCTGGGATCCGGCCAGGAGACCAGACCGCCAAGTACATTGACAAGATCCTGATGCGCCTTACGTTGACCGGGGCAGCCTATGTGACGCTGGTGTGCCTTCTGCCCGAGTTTCTGATACTGAAATGGAACGTGCCATTTTATTTTGGCGGAACCTCGCTACTCATCATCGTTGTGGTGACGATGGATTTCATGGCGCAGGTTCAGGCTTACATCATGTCGCATCAGTACGAGTCGCTACTCAAAAAGGCAAATTTCAAGGGCGGGATGTTTTGAAGATTGCTTCGGACTGCCCCGATCCTGGAGTCGTATAGCCAAGCAATACCCTGCGTTGTCGCGAATGTCAACCCGGTTCAGATTGGTCGCAGGTTTGCATTTCAGTGGGGAAATCAGGGCAAGTCGTTCTTGCCCGGTTGCGCCGCCCCGGATGTTCCGGTCGGTAGAGGCAGTTGAGGTTGAAAGTTGAATCGAGGACGAAATGAAAGTACTGGCTTCGGTAAAAAAAATATGCCGCCATTGCAAGATCATCAAGCGCAAAGGTGTTGTACGTGTCATTTGCACCGATCCGCGGCACAAGCAGCGCCAGGGTTGAATCCTGGCTGGCCCATGCTCTGAGAGCGCTCAAGAAATTTAGTTGAAGGACAAGTCATGGCTCGTATCGCTGGAATCAATATTCCCAACCATCAGCACGCACAGATCGCATTAACCGCGATATACGGCATCGGCCGTCCGCGCGCTGCTGCAATATGTGTTGCCGCCGGGGTGGAACCTGCTGTCAAGATGAAGGATTTGACAGATTCCCAGGTCGATAAATTGCGCGAGCAGGTTGGAAAATTCATTGTTGAGGGAGACCTCAGGCGAGAAGTCTCGATGAATATCAAGCGCCTGATGGACCTTGGCTGTTATCGAGGAGTGCGTCACAAGCGCGGCTTGCCGGTGCGCGGCCAGCGCACGCGCACAAATGCCCGGACTCGCAAGGGGCCACGCAAAGCCCGCAATGCAATTGCCGGCAAATAAACTAAGCCTTAGCTTCATCGCTGGTTAGGAAACAAACATGGCAACCAATAAGCAGCAAGCTGCATCCACCCGGGTGCGCAAGAAAGTCAAGAAGAACGTCGCCGAGGGTATCGCCCATATTCACGCGTCGTTTAACAACACGATCATCACAATTACCGATCGACAAGGCAATGCGTTGTCGTGGGCGACATCAGGCGGCGCCGGTTTCAAGGGCTCGCGGAAGTCCACGCCGTTTGCGGCTCAGGTCGCGGCTGAAGCCGCTGGCAAGGTCGCGGTTGAATGTGGTGTCAAGAATCTCGAAGTGCGCATCAAAGGACCCGGTCCAGGCCGTGAATCCTCGGTGCGTGCCTTGAACGCGCTGGGAATGAAAATTACCAGCATTACCGACGTGACGCCGGTGCCGCACAACGGGTGCCGGCCTCCCAAGAGGCGCCGCATCTGATTTTGGTGCGCGACCAGCCGTCCCGCTGTGAATGTCGGGACGGCGTTTTCCTTTTTGGCGTCGAACCCCGTTGTGATTGTTAATTTGGGGAAGTGATCAATGGCTCGTTATACCGGCCCTAAGTGCAAGCTCTCGCGCCGCGAGGGCACCGACCTGTTCCTGAAGAGTGCCCGCAAGGCCTTCTCGGACAAGTGCAAATCGGAAGTCGCCCCTGGTCAGCATGGGCTCAAGTCAGGGCAAAGGCTTTCTGATTATGGCAAGCAGCTGCGCGAAAAGCAGAAAGTACGACGCATGTATGGCGTGCTTGAGCGTCAGTTTCGCCGCTATTACGCCGAGGCTGTGCGCCGCAAAGGAAATACTGGCGAAAACTTGCTTCACCTGCTCGAGACCCGACTGGACAACGTGGTTTATCGCATGGGATTCGGATCAACGCGTGCCGAGGCACGTCAGTTGGTTGGCCACAAGGCAATTGAAGTAAACGGCAAGACCGTCAATGTCGCCTCGGTGCAGATCAAACCGGGTGACACGATATCGGTGCGCGAAAAGTCGCGCGGACAGTTGCGCATCAAGGATTCGGCGTCGCTGGCGGAGCAGGCCGGTTTGCCGTCCTGGGTAGAGGTTGACTCCGCGAAGTTGAGTGGAAAGTTCAAGGCATTGCCCGATCGCGGCGAGATCGCGCAGGATGTCAATGAAAGTCTGGTGGTTGAACTGTATTCGCGCTGATTGCTGATTGCTGGTTCTGATGCAAACGCTGTTGAAAATTTTGATTGGAAGGATCACATGGCTAACACAGGTTTCTTGAAGCCGAAGATCGTAAACGTCGAAGGTGTGGGTCCTTCGCATGCCAAGGTCACGATGGAGCCGTTCGAGCGCGGTTATGGGCACACGCTGGGCAATGCTTTGCGCCGCGTTTTGTTGTCTTCCATGGATGGGTATGCGCCTACCGAGGTGACCATTGCCGGAGTGGTGCACGAGTACTCGACGCTGGAAGGCGTGCAGGAGGATGTGGTCGATATCCTGTTGAATCTCAAGGGTGTGGTGATGAAGCTGGAAGGCCGTGATGAGGTCATGCTCTCGCTGAAGAAGTCCGGCGCGGGCGCTGTGACAGCGGCGGATATCGAGATTCCGCATGATGTAACCATCATCAATCGCGATCACCATATTGCCCATCTTGCCGGCAACGGCAAGCTCGACATGCAAATCAAGGTCGAGCGTGGCCGCGGCTACGTACCCGGCAACGTACGCATCGTTGGCGACGAGGAAACCAAGACGATCGGCAAGATCGTTCTTGACGCCTCGTATAGCCCGGTTCGGCGAGTCTCTTACGCGGTCGAATCGGCCCGTGTCGAACAGCGCACGGATCTGGACCGTCTGGTGGTGGATATCGAAACCAACGGCGTGATCGAACCGGAAGACGCGGTGCGACAAGCTGCGCGCATCCTGGTGGACCAGCTTTCGGTGTTCGCAGCGCTTGAGGGAACCAAACAGGGAATCAATCCACCGAAGTCCCCCGACATCGACCCGATTCTGCTGCGACCGGTTGATGACCTTGAATTGACGGTAAGGTCTGCAAACTGCCTCAAGGCCGAGAATATCTACTATATCGGCGATCTGATCCAGCGCACCGAGAATGAGTTGCTCAAGACACCGAACCTCGGCCGAAAGTCGCTCAATGAAATCAAGGAAGTGCTCGCATCGCGTGGCCTGACACTCGGCATGAAGCTCGAGAATTGGCCGCCAGCGGGCCTCGAAAAAGCCTAAAGGAAGGACGGGGCCAACCCATGCGTCACGGACACGGACTCAGAAAACTCAATCGCACGTCAGCGCATCGTCTGTCGATGCTGCGTAACATGACAGTCTCACTGCTCAAGCATGAAGTCATCAAGACCACATTGCCGAAAGCCAAGGAACTGCGCATGATGGCGGAGCCGATCATCACCCTAGGCAAGTCGCCGTCACTGGCGAACAAGCGCCTTGCCTTCAGCCGTTTGCGCGACCGAGATATGGTGGTCAAGCTGTTCGGCGAGTTGGGCCCTCGCTTTGCCAAGCGCAATGGCGGATACCTGCGAATCCTGAAATACGGGTTTCGCAAGGGTGATAACGCGCCCATGGCATTGGTCGAACTCCTAGATCGGCCGGAGGTCGCTGACACGGCGGCCGCAGGCAATTAATTGAAAGGGTTTGAAAAAAAGCCGGGCTAGCCCGGCTTTTTTGCCGAGCG
>CAYYFR010000004.1:0-45026 GCA_964470865.1 uncultured Burkholderiales bacterium
GGGCTGCGTAGACTACTTGGTGCAGCCGGCCTCGGTGACCTACATGGGCCGGCTGGAGCAGGCCGGCCGCGTGTTCTCGTACAGCGTGGGCGCGTCGGCCAATCTGGCGGCCAGTAGTGCCCAGAGCTACGATCTGGCCAGCGGCAACCGGCGCGCGCCCAGGAGCTTTGGCGTGCTGCGCGCGGCCGCCAGTGTGGTGCAGTTGCTGCCGGCAGATTGGCAATTGCGCGCCAACGCGCAACTGCAGATGACGCCGAATCCGCTGGTACCGACCGAGCAGATGAGCCTGGCCGGTTTCAGCGCGGTACGCGGTTTCAGCGAGCGCGCCTATGCCAGTGACCGCGGCTATGTGGCACAGGTCGAAGCCTATACGCCGGATCTGGCAACGCTTGCCAGTTGGCCCGGCAACTTGCGCCTATTGGGGTTTTACGATTTTGCCGGCGGCAGCAACCTGAACCAGCCCTTCGACCAGCCAAGCAACTTCGGCCTGGCCAGCGCCGGCGTCGGCGCCCGCTACCAGCTGCGCCGCGATATCATCTGGCGTTTCGACCTGGCGTATGTGCAGCGTGCACCGGCCGTGGTCCAGGGTGGGCCGATGGCGGACGACAAGTGGCGCGCGCATTTCGGCCTCACGGTCGGCTTTTGATCGGGGTAATCATGCGAACTTCGATGCTTTCCGGGAACTTCCGCAGCGACCGTCCGCCGAACCGCGCCAAGGCGTGCGTACTCGCCGTAGCGGCGCTCTTCGGTACCCCTGCAATAGCCGCGCCGACCGCTGCCAGCGTGGTCCATGGCCAGGCCAGCTTCGCACAGCAAGGCAGCGTGCTGACGATTACCAACAGCAACGGCGCGGTGATCAATTGGCAGGGGTTTTCGATCGGCAGCGGCGAGACCACCCGTTTCGTGCAGCCGTCGTCGGCCAGCAGCGTGCTCAATCGCGTGGTGGGCCCCAACCCTTCCTCGATTCTTGGCAACCTGTCATCCAACGGCCGGGTTTACCTGATCAACCCGGCCGGCATCATGGTGGGTGCCGGCGCGAAGATCGACGTCGCCGCGTTTGTGGCATCCACGCTCAACATTCGCACCGAGGATTTCCTCGCCAATCGATTGAACTTCCAGCCCACCCCGGGCGCCGGCGCGGTGCGCAACGAAGGCATCATCACCACGCCGCAAGGCGGGCAGGTTTACCTGGTGGCGCCCAAGGTGGAAAACACCGGCACCATCGTCGCACCGGGCGGCGAAGTCGCGCTGGCGGCCGGGCGCAGCGTGCAAATCGGCGATACCGCTTCGCCCGGTGTGCGCATTGTGGTTGATGGCGGCGAATCGGCGACCAATCTGGGCCGCGTGGTGGCCGAGGCCGGCCGTATCGGCATGTTCGGCGCCCTGGTGCGAAACAGCGGCAGCCTCAATGCCTCCAGTGCAGTGGTGGATGGTGGCCGCATTCTGCTCAAGGCCACCGGCGACACCTTCGTCGATGGCGATGCCGGCATCACCGCGACAGGCGCGCGCGGCGGGCGTGTCGAGATTCTCGGGCAACGGGTCGCTCTGACAGACCGTGCGAGCGTGGATGCCTCCGGCGCCAATCGAGGCGGTACGGTGCTGGTCGGCGGCGATTACCAGGGCGGCAACCCGGATGTACAGAATGCCCAGGTCACCTGGGCCGGCCCACAGACTGCCATCCGCGCCGACGCGACGGTGGCGGGCAATGGCGGGCAGGTGGTGCTTTGGTCCGACGACACCACGCGTGCCTATGGCAGCCTTGCGGCGCGTGGCTCCGGCAGTGGCGATGGCGGGCGTATCGAAACCTCCGGCAAGCACTATCTGGATGTGGCGGGGGCGCGCGTCGACGCCGGATCGCCTGCCGGCCGGCCCGGCCTATGGCTGCTCGACCCGACCAACGTCACCGTGGTGGCAAGCGGTGCCGACACCAATGTGTCGTTAGCCGGCGGCGTGTTCGCGCCGGCCAACAACAATGCGGTATCGACCCTGACTGCCACCTCGATCAACACCGCAATCAATGGCGGCACCAGCGTGACCATCACCAGTGGCGGGGGGGGCGGCAGCGGTGGCGTCGGCGACATCACATTCGATGCCAGCGGCGGCGCGATTTCGATCGACAAGACCACCAACACCTTCGCCTCCACCCTGACGCTCAATGCCTGGCGCAACATCATTTTCAGCGGTGGCGCCAGCACCTTCAAAACCACTGCGGCGGCCGGCAGCTTTGGTTTGACCGTGATCATGAACACTGGCCTGAGCGGTGGCGGCGGCAACGTTTTCAGCGGGTCGGCGGCGTCGGTCAATCTGCTGGGCACGGCCACCGCGCAGGTGGCGGCGATCGTCGGTAACGGCAAGACCTGGTTCAACGATGGCGCGGTCAATCTGAGTACCAATGCCGTCTTGAAGTTGAACGATGGCTCCAGTGACTCGACCTTTTTTAACGGCGGCTCGTTCAACACCACCAACATCACCAACAACTGGTTCATTCTCAGCAATCCCGGTACCCAGAGCGGCATCTTCAATAATCGCGGGGTAATGAATGTAGGCACCGGGGGTGGCAGCATCGAGGCGGTTCTGAACAACCTCTCAAACGGCGTGATCAACGTGCTGGCGCCGGTCGGCGTGTCGGTGCAGAACGGCCAGAACATGTCCGGCGCGATCAACCTGGCCGCCGGGTCGAGCATGGTGATGTCGGAAAACCATGGTGTGGCCGCGACTTTTTCCGACACCTCGATCGGTGGCAACGGCACCTTGACGGTGAGTGGTCAAAACGTGTTCCTCAACGGCGTAAAGGCTGGTGGCACCACCCTCAACCTGACCGGCGGCAACACCACGGTAGGCTCGGGCGGCACCGTGTTCGGCAGCCTGGTCAAGGCAGCGCCGATGACCATCAACAACGGCGCCTTCGGCTTGGCCGGTGATTTCGCGGTGCCCTCGGGCATTACTTATCTGAACGATGTCGGACTGGGCGCCACCGGCAACCTGATCATCGCCAACGGAATATCCACCGCCGGTTCGATTGACCTGGCGGCCGGCGGCAACCTGCGCGTGAGCGGTGCGCCGGTGCAATCGAGCGGCAAGTCGATCAATGTGCTCGTGGGCGGCAATGTGATTGTCGATTCCAGCGTGGGCAATCCCAGGCTTGATGCCTTCAACAGAACCAATCTCACACTGTTGTCGGCGACCTCGAAAATCATCCTCGATGGCGTGCCGGGTTCGAGTGCGCGCATCGCCGCGTTCAACGGGCCGATCAATGTGGACTTCAGGAATCGCGCGGATGGCGGAATATTTATCGACGGCGCGCCGGGCCACGGGGTCGGCGCGTTCGGCAGCGGATTTTTCGTCGGCAATGCGCCGGCGCTGCTGGGCAGCAACTTGTTGATCAAGTACGGCGTTGCCAATGCCGACATTTGTAGAGTGCTTCCGGGACTGTGCGTGATCCGTCCACCGAACGCATTGGCACTGGTGCGGCCGCTTCAGCCCAAGCCGCTGGACAAGGATGACAGTGATGGCGCCGGCGAGTTTGGCGATCAATCCGGCCGCACCAAGTCCAAGCGCCCTGGCGTATGCAAGGCGGTGTGATCATGAATGCACGGCGCCCATTCACCATTCCTCGCAGCGCACTTGTCCACGCGATGCTCGGCTTGTGTTGTCTCGTTGCCGGCGCTGCGGCGTTCGCCCAGCCGGTCGGCACCGTGACCCACCTGTCAGGCACGCTCTCGGTGGTCCGCACCGATGGCCAGCGCGTACTGGCGGTCAATTCGGCCGTAGCCGAAGGCGATCTCCTTACTACCGAGCGCGAAACTTACGCCCGCATCAAGTTCCGGGACGACTCCGAAATCGTGTTGCGGCCGAATTCGCAGCTTCAGGTCGCGCGCTATCAATTCGAGGCCGGTCAGCCGGAGCGCGACAACATGCTGTTGTCGATGCTGCGTGGCGGCATGCGTGCGGTGACCGGACTGATCGGCAGGCGCAATCGCGATCGCGTCGGCGTCACCACACCCACTGCCACGGTTGGCATTCGCGGCACCCACTTCGGCTTGCTGTTCTGCCAGGGCGGCAGTTGCGCCGGCATTCCCGATTCCAGCGGCAGGCCGCTGGAAAACGGCCTGCACGTCGATATCGCCAACGGTTCAATCAGCCTCTCGAACAGTGCCGGCAGCACGGTCATCAATGCCGGCCAGTTCGGCTTCGTCGCCAATCAAACGACGCTGCCGCGCATCGTCGCGCCCGAGGCCGGCCTGCGCGTGACCATGCCCGGTGCGATCAGTACCAATGTGGCCTCGCGCGGCATCGGCATCGGCGCCAATCGCGACGACAGTTGCGTGATGCAATAGCGCGGGGCCGGTGGCGCCCGCAGGTCGACGCAGGGCTTGAGCGGGTAGTGCCAGTCTTGTCGGCCCGCGCGTCACGGCGTGGCTACGGGCTGCCGGGCACGATGCCTGCCGGCAGGCCTTCGATGTAGTCGCAGATCGCGCCCGGTCGGGTCAGCCAGATTTCCTCACGGTGCCGCATGATGTGCTCGATGACACGGCGAAACTGGCGCAGCCGATAGGGTTGGCCGAGAATGAAGCTGTGCAGCACGATCGGCATCACCAGCGGGCGGCGCAGCGACTCTTCGAGTAGTTCGTCGAACTGGTCGATCAGGCTTTCGCAAAACAGCTGCGATGGCGTGCGGCGCGACACGCATTCGAGCGAATCGTTGAGGTCGTGGCCGTACGGCACCGACAGGATCGGCCCGTGCGCGGTGCGGAACCACACCGGCTGATCGTCAAGTGACCAGTCCATCATGTAGGCGAAGCCGGCCTCCTTGAGCAGGTCCAGCGAATCGTGCGATTGCGAGATGTAGGGCGCCAGCCAGCCGCGCGGCCGCGCACCTTCATGCTTCTCGATGGTGGCCGCTGCCTCGAAAATGCAGGCTCGCTCTGCGGCAACGCTCATGTCGACCTGGCGTTCGCTATTGGTGCGGCCGTGGCCGACGATCTCGTCGCCGCGCTCGCTGAAGGCCTTGATCATTTCCGGGCAATAGTCGTACAGCTCGCTGTTGGTCAGCAATGCGTAGGGGAGATCGAAGGCTTCGGCCAGTTCCAGCAGCCGCCAGGCGCCGACGCGGTTGCCGTAATCGCGCCAGGCGAAGCTGCGCTGATTGGGCTGCGGATGCGCTGCCGCATAGTCGTTGCCCAGGCCTTCGCCAAACGCGAAATGCTCGACATTCAGGCTCAAATGCACCGCCAGGCGCTTGCCGCCCGGCCAACTGTAATCGGGCCGCCGGGTGATGGCGGAATAGTCGTAGCGGCCATGGGTCTTCAACATTTTTTGCCTTTCTTGCGGCCTGGTCTGTGCGTGAAAAGCCTTGTGTCGCAGACCCGCATGACTGCGCCGGGGGCGCGGTCAGGTTCGACGCCGGGTCGGCGCTACCTGCGCCAATTGCCGGCTGGCCGCAGGCTTGCCTTTTTCACTTGGCTTTCGGCACCCGCCCCATCAGGTAGAACTCGTCATTGGGACGCATCGCCGTCAGGTTCGCCATGCGGTTCGAGAGGCCGAAAAACGCAGCGATGGCGCCGATATCCCAGATGTCCTCGTCGGCAAAGCCGTGGCCGCGCATAGCCTCGAAGTGCGCATCGCCGATGCTGTGCGAGGCTTCGGTTATCAGAATCGCAAAGTCGCACATCGCCTTTTGGCGCGGCGTGATGTCGGCTTTCAGGTGATTGGTCGCGACCTGGTCGGCCAGCAGGGGTTTCTTTTCGTGGATGCGCAATATCGCGCCATGCGCCACCACGCAATAGATGCACTGGTTGCGCCCGGAGACGGCCACCACGATCATCTCGCGCTCACCCTTGCTCAAGCGTGAATCCGGGTTCAACATCAGGGCATCGTGATAGGCGAAGAACGCGCGCCACTCGGCCGGGCGACGCGCCAAGGCGAGGAATACGTTGGGCACGAAGCCGGCCTTTTCCTGGGTTTCGAGGATGCGCGCGCGGATGTCGTCGGGCAGATCCTTGATGTCGGGGATCGAGAAGCGGCTGATCGGGTGGCTCATGCGGATGCCTCGAGGGGTGGAATGAGCCCGGAGTTTACAGGCGGGTGGCGGCGTCGGCGACCAGGCGCGCCACACGTTGGTTGAAGCTGTCTTGCGAAAAGCGCGCCAGATGCGCAGCGTCGGCCTGTGGCTGCAGGCGCGGCGCGGTCAGCGCCCGCTCCAGGACCCGCGCGAAGTCGGCGCCGCCATCCTCGCGCGGGTCGCGATAAAGATAACCGCTGCTGCCGTCGGCAACCGTTTCGGTGAACGGCGCAGCGTTGATGGCGAGCACCGGCGTGCCCAGCACCTGGGCTTCGATGATGTTGAGACCCAGCGCTTCCTTTTCCGGCAGGCCCGACATCAAGTAGTCGAGCTGCGGATAAATCAGTTCCGGATGCGCTTGTCGGCCCCAGAAGCGGGCGCGCTTGCCGAGCGGTTTGAGTGCCCGGCGCAGGTCGGTGACAGAGCGGTAGCCGCCGTTGCCGAAGATTTCAAGATTGACCGCCGGGCGCGCGGCGACAAGTGGCGCGATGATGCGAAACAGCACATCGAATTGCTTGATCGGCCCGATCGCCGACACGATGCCCAGTGTCAGCCCGGGTGCGCGCACGAAGGGCGCGGGCGGCTTGAGCGCGGCGTACCAGGGCTCGAACCAGGAGAGCGCGCGATCGCGAAACTTGCGCCTGTCCCACGAGTAGCTCAAGCCGGCGCGCAGGGTGTCAGGGCTGGCGGCGGCGAAGCGGCCGAACTCGGCCACACCGTAGAGCGCTTCGGCATAGATATGAGTGATCCCGGCCGCCGGCAGGGTTGACAGCACGTGTTGCGATACCGCGTACACCAGCGCGTATTGGTCAAGGTGCCCGGCGCTGCGCCCGCCGAGCGGCATGTGGCAAAAGCCGGTCAGCAAGTGATGGGCGCGCGTGGCCGCCATGAACGCATCGCTCACCGGCGCATGGGTCACCAGCCAGGAGCGCGTGGTCAACTGTGGCGCAATCTGCGTATCGGCGGCGACGCGCACGATGCGCACGTCGGTGCCTTCCAGCCCGGCCCAGTGACGGGCGTCCGGGTGCGCATAGAGCGTGACGCCGCAGCCGGCGGCCTTGAGGGCGCGCACGAAAAAGATCGTGTACACCTCGGCGCCCAGGAGGTGCGGCTGCAGATTGACTACATGGCAATGCATGGGGTCTGGCTGCGCCGCTTTAGCCTGCGCGCAGCAGCAGGCGTTCACAGGCGGCCGTCACGCGTTCAAGGTCGAGCGCCTGCATGCAGGCATTCGCCGCGCAGGCATTGGTGCCGCGCTGGCAGCGACGCACCCAGGGCAAGGGCCGCTTGAACACGGTGGTCTGGTCGCGGCAGGGAAAATCGGCGTCGATTACCGCTTCGAACGGGTGGTTGCGCCAGAAACGACTGGCGCCAAACAACACATCCGAGCCGGGGCCGAAAAGGCACGCGGTAGGCGTGCCGGTCAGCTTGGCCAGATGGCTGATGCCGCTGTCGGGCGCCACCAGCAGGCCGGCGTGGGCCAGCAGATGCCACATTTGCGGCAAGTCAAGCCGCCCGGCCAGCGAGGCAAAGCGCTGTGTCGGATCGATATTGGCGATCAACCCGGTCTCGCCCGGGCCAGCCGACCAGACCGCAGTGAGACCCAGCGCCTGCAGGTGCGTAGCCAGCGCCAGCCAGCGCCCAGAGGGCCAGAGCCGCAGCGGCGACCCGGCGCCCACATGCAGCACCGCATAGGGTGGCGGTGGCAGGTCGAATGCGGTGCAGGGAGGAGCCGGCCAGGCGGCAGGCTCGAAGACTTCGTCGCCGCTGCCTGCCAGGCTGGCGAACATGTCGGCCAGATTGCTCGGCTGTTGCGGCCAGGCTACGAGCTGATCCGCCACGCGGTTCTTCCAGCCGGGCGTATCGCGCTCGAACGCCACCACCCAGCGCGCACCAGCGGCGCGTGCCAGCAGGGCATAACGGTTTTCGCCCGGGACTAACGCCAGGTCGTAGGGCTTGCGGCGCGTCACCGCCCGCGTCAGGCCAGGGTGATGCGGGTCGTAGGCCAGTGCCGTCACGCCGTAGGGGCGCGTGGCGAACAAGGGCAGGCAGGCCGGTGCCACCGTCATCTCGATGGCAGCCTGCGGATGGCGGCTGCGCAGGCGTGCCAACAAGGCGGTGAGCATCACGGTGTCGCCCAGCAGCAGGTGATGCACGATCAGGATGCGCGCCGGCTGCTGCGAGGGGCGACGGCTGGAGAGGCCGCCGGCCAGGGCTCGCGGCAGCACATGCAGGCGGCTGGCGAGCCGGCTCATTTGCAAGCTGTCCGGGTGTTGCCGGCCAGTGCTGCATCGAACACCGCTTCCATGCGGTCCAGCATGCTGTCCAGACCGTGCTTGCGGTGTGCCAGATCGAGCGCACGGGCGCCCAGTGCGCGCCCGAGTGACGGGTCGGCCAACAAGCGCTCCAGAGCGCGCGCCAGATCCGCAGCATCCTGCGTGCGCACCACCAGCGCGGTGTCGCCGTCGCTGGCGACCTCGCCGATCGCGCCGGCAGCGGTGGTCACCACCGGCAGGGCGCAGGCAAAGGCCTGCAGGATCGCCTGCGGCACTCCTTCGTTGGCGTACGAAGGCAGCGCGAAAATATCGAGCGCCTGCAGCCACGGCAGCACGTCGGACTGGTCGCCGGCGAGCGTGACCGCAGGCCCCAGTTGCAAGCCGGCCACCAGACTCTCCAGGGCTGCGCGTTGCGGGCCGTCGCCAACGATCAGCAAGTGAGCGTCGGTACGCGAGAGGCGGGCGAATGCCTCGATCAGAAACCGATGCCCCTTCCAGCTGCGCAGGGTGGCAACGATGCCGATGATGCGTGCGTCTGCCGGCAGCCGCAGGCGTTCACGCAGCGCCTGCTTGCAGGCCGGTGAGGCCGGCGGCCGGAAGCGCGCAAGGTCGATACCGGTGGGAATCGAGACGATGCGCTCGGCCGGGAAGCGATTGTCGCGCACCAGTTGCTGCCTGAGCGCCTCACCGGTGGTCACGATGCTGCGAGTGGCGCGGGTGTAGAGCCAGCGCGTCGGCGCATTGTCCGGTACCGGCGCCGAGATGTGACGCGTACGCACGATCGGCGGCGCGTGCTTCAGTGTCGCGCAGGCCAGGGCGGTGAGCCAGCTGTCGGTCGAACTGTGGGTATTGATCACGTCGACCGGATTCTGCGTGATCCAGTGGCGCAGCGCGCGCAGGCCGACGAAACGCTTTTTCGCCATCGGCATTGCGCTCACCACGATGCCGCGGCGGCTGGCCTCCTCGAAGATGCGCGCTTCGCGCGGGCACAGCAGCTGCATGGCGTGACCGCGACCCTGCATACCCTGCATTTCACTGAGGATGCGAATCTCCTGGCCGCCCCAACCGAGCGAACTCTCGGTGTGCAGGATCCTCATTGCCTTGCAAGTGCCGCTTCAGGACGCTGCACGTTCGGTCGCATACTGGATGCGGTAGAGGTTGGCGTAGATGCCGTCGCGGGCCAGCAGTTCGGCGTGGGTGCCGGTCTCCATCACGTGGCCCTGGTCAAGTACCACGATGCGCTGCGCGTTCTCGATGGTCGAGAGCCGATGCGCGATCACCAGGGTGGTGCGGTCTTGCATCAATACATCGAGCGCGGCCTGCACCGCGCGCTCGGATTCTGAGTCGAGCGCGGAGGTGGCCTCGTCGAGAATGAGCACCGGCGCGTTCTTCAGCAGCGCGCGGGCGATCGCCAGGCGCTGGCGCTGCCCGCCCGACAGGCGCACGCCGTTCTCGCCGATCAGCGTATCCAGGCCCTGCGGCATCTGTTGGATGAAACCCATCGCGTGCGCGGCAACGGCGGCGCCGACGATGTCTTCGCGCGTTGCGTTCTGCCGGCTGCCGTAGGCGATGTTGGCGGCCACCGTGTCGTTGAACAGCACCACATCCTGCGACACCAATGCCAGGTTTTCGCGCAGCGAGGCCAGGGTCAGGTCGGCCAAATCAATGCCGTCCAACAGGATGTTGCCGGACTGCGGGTGAAAAAAGCGCGGGATCAGGTTGGCCAGGGTGGTCTTGCCGCCGCCCGAGGAGCCGACCAGCGCCACCGTCTCGCCCGGCGCGATATCGAGCGTGATACGCGACAGCGCGGGGCGTTCGGCATTCGGGTAGGTGAAGCTGACATCCCTGAACGACAGGGCGCCGCGTGCGCGTGCCAGAACGCGGCTGCCGCGATCGTCCTCCTCCTGCTCGTCGAGCAGCGTAAACACCGATTCGGCGGCGGCCAGCCCGCGCTGCAGCGGCGCATTGACATCCGCCAGGTGCTTCAATGGCGCCAGCAGCATCAGCATGGCGGTGATGAACGAGACAAAGCCGCCGACGGTGGTCTGGTCGTTGGACGATTGCAGGAGGGCGATCGCCACCACCACCGCCAGCGCGATGGCGGCAAACAACTGGGTGATCGGCACGCTGGCCGCCGCGGCGATGGTCTGGCGCATGTTGTAGCCGCGCAGGGCCGCGTTGGCCTGGTGGAAGCGCGCGTTCTCGTACTGTTCGCCACCGTATACCTTGACTACCTTGTGGGCGTCGATCGACTCGCCCAGCACATGGGTGATGTCGCCCATGGCGCGCTGGGCGCCGCGGCTCATGCTGCGCAGGCGCTTGGAAAACAGCCGGATCACCAACGCGGAAAGCGGGATGATGGCCAGCGCCACCAAAGTCAGGCGCCAGTTCTCATACAGGAGCCAGGCGAACAGCGCCACCACGGTGAGCGAATCACGCACCAGCACGGTAAGCACGGTGGTGGCCGCGCTGGTGACATTGTTGACATCGAAGGCAATGCGCGAGATCAGGGTGCCCGAGGACTGGTTGTTGTAGAAGGCCGTAGGCAGGCGGATCATGCGTGCGAACATGGCGTCGCGCATGTCCATCAGGATGCGGTTCGAGACCCAGGCCAGGATATACGAGGTGGTAAAGGTGATGATGCCGCGCAACAGGAAAATGCCGACCAGCGCCAGTGGAATCCAGGTCATGCTGGCACGGTCGCGGCCGCCGAAGCCATCGTTGAGCATCGGCTTCATCAGTGCCGGGAACAGCGGTTCGGTCAGGGCCGCCAGCGCCATGCCCAGGAGGCCCAGGGCAAACACCGCGCGATACGGCGCCACATAGCCAAGCAAGCGCCGATAGAGCTGGGCGCTGGTTTGGAGAGTGCTGGCCCTGCCGGTGTCCGGCGCTGTCATGGAAGGTGTCTTGCGCCTGGTTCGCTTTGGGCGGGACGGGGTTTGATGGGGGCTCAATGCCAAGAGCGCGATTTTACCCGGCGGGCGCGAGCGTTCCGTACAAGTCGAGCAGTTGCGCGGCCATCGCGTCTTGTGAAAGGTGCGCCACGCTGGCGCGCGCGGCGCCAGCCATGGCGGCGGCCCGGCCGGGTTGCGCCAGGCTGGCCAGTGCCGCTGCCATGCCGGCGGCATCGAGCGCGTCGACCACGAAGCCATTGCTGCCCGCGGTGACCAGCTCTTGCGCACCGCACTGGAGGGTGGTGAGCAGCGGCAGGCCGCTGGCCAACGCTTCCAGCGCGGCGTTGGGCATCGGGTCGTAGAGCGTGGGCAGCACGAAAGCGTCGGCAGCGCCGTACAGCAGCGGCAGATCATCGCGTGAGCCGAGGAAATGGGTACGAGCGGCGATACCCAGGCGCGCGGCCAGGCTGCGGTAACGGCCGTGGTGCTTGTCGGTGCCGGCCACCAGCACGTGCGCAGCGGTGCCCGCTTGGGCCACTGCATGCAGCAGGCGTGCCACGCCCTTGCGTTCGAAGCCGGAGCCGGCGTAGAGGAACACGGGCGCGTGCGGCGGCAGTCCGAGCAGGCTGCGGGTGCTTGCGCGCAGCGCGCGATGGCGCGGGTGAAAGCGTTCGAGGTCGATGCCGTTGTAGATGACCTTGAGTCTGGCCGCATCAAGGCCGAAGCGTGCGGCGATGTCGTCGCGTACCATCGCCGAATTGCAGATCACCGCGCGCAAGCCGCGGTGCGCGAACATTTCACGTTCGGCCGCCAGCACATAGCGATGATAGGGATTGGCGGCAATGGCGAAGCGACGGAAGGCCGGCAGGGCGCGCGCGCGTTGCTCGAGCCAGGATGCATGCACGCCGTCACCGGCGCGATACAGCATGATGCCGGGAATGCGCTCATGGCTCTGGACGATGTCGAAGTGGCGACCGGGCGCGGCCAGGCAACTCGCTACTGCTGCGGCGAAAGCTTGGTCGCGGCCAAGCGAGGTGCGGTAGGCGGGATTGCATTCGATGAAATGCACGCCGGGCCGCGTCTGCCACTGCCGCGCGATGACGCTCAGTTCCACCTTGCGGGTGGCGGCCAGCGCATCGAGCGCGCGCTCGATGAATTGCTCGGCGCCCCCGTACGGGTTGTACTTCTGCCGGACGATGGCGAGCTTCACGTCGCTTCGTTGAGCAGTGAGCGCACTTCATCGAGCACGCGCGCCACCGGCAGGGTGGTCAGGCACTCGCTGACCTTGCTGCCACCGCAACCGTCGTTGCCGCACGGACGGCAGGGATGACGGGTGGAGCTGACGATGCGGTGCGCATTGCGCCAGGGCCCCCACTCGATCTCGCCGGACGGCCCGAACAGTGCCAGCGCCGGTGTGCCCATGGCGCTGGCGATGTGCATGGGCGCCGAGTCGACGCCGATGAAGGCGCGCGCGCGCGCGGTCAGCGCCGCCAGTTCCTTGAGCGTCAGGCGTCCGGACAGGTCGACGATCGGCGTGCCGGCATGCGCCTTGATCGCCGCCACCAGCGCCAGTTCGGCCGGCGCCGGACCTGCGGTCATGACGATGCGATGGCCGTCCTGCGCCAGCTTGTCGATCAGCTGCGCGGTGTTCTGCGCCGGCCAGGTCTTGAACATCCAGCGCGAGGCCGGATGGACCTGGATGAAGCCGCGGTCCGCCAGGCCATGCCCGCGCAGCAGGGCGGCTACGCAGGCCTCGGCTTCGGCACCGGGCACCAATGTGAGGGCGCGCGCGTCTTCGTGCGGGGCCAGTCCCAGGCGTCGCAGCGCGTCCAGATTGACTTCGACGGTGTGGCGCGTGTTGCCGAGCCTGGGCGGCGCGTAAAGATGACTGAAGGCTTGGTTCCACATCGGGTCGTCGCCACGCGCGCGCGGCGCCACGCGGATGCCGGCGCCCAGGGTCTTGGCCAGCCACATGCCGCGCCGGTGTTCGGTCAAGTGGATGAGCAGGTCGTAGCGGCGCGCGCGCAGGGTGCGCCACAGTTGCCACTCGGCGCTGGCGCGGCTCAACCAGCCGGCGCTCTTCCACTTGCGGTCAATCAGGTGCAGGCGTGCGATCGCCGGGTGGCCGGACAGCATCTCGGCGGTATCGGCATACACCAGTGCATCGAGCTCAACATGCGGCGCATGCTGCCTGAGCACCGAGAACACCGGGGAGCTCAGCAATACATCGCCATGATGACGCAGCTTGATGACCAGTGCGCGCCGCACTTGCGACAAATCGGCGGCGTCGGCCGGCGCCAGGCTCGTGGTCGGCGCGCTCAATAGAGGATTTCCGCACCCGCCGGCGTGAGCCAGTCGCGCAGCACCTTGAGCAACTCGTCGCGCGGGGTGATGCGCCAGTCGTCCGGCAGGTCGATGGTGCAGCGCGCCTGGCCGTTGTCGTAGTCGATCGACACCGGGCAGGAACCGTTGCGATACGGGCCCAGGAGGTCCATCAGCTTGCGGGTATTGGCCTGGCCATTGAGCGTAAGCCTGAGGCCGCGACCGTGATGGCGCCGCATGTCGGCAAGGCTCATGATGCGCTCGGCCGCTATGCGCACGCCGCCGGAGAAGCGGTCGTCACGCACCTTGCCGGCGATCACCAGCAGTTCGTCGGGCTTGAGGATGTCGCGGTGGGCGTCGAACAGTTCCTGGAACAGGGTGACTTCGATCCTGGCGCTGCCGTCGTCAAGCTCTAAGATGATCATCTTGCCGCGCCTTGTCATGGCGGTGCGCAATTGCGCCACCACGCCTGCCAGCAACTGCACATCGTCGCGCGGCTGCAGCGCCGACAGAGGTGCCTTCACCATGCGCCGCACTTCGTGGGCGTAAGCGTCGAACAGGTGGCCCGAAAAAAAGTAGCCGAGCGCCAGCTTTTCGTTGAGCAGGCGATCGCGCATGGTCCATTTGAGGGTATGCAGCAGATCGGGTTCGCGCGCCGCTTCGTCGGTGCCGCCGAACAGGCTCACCTGCGAGGCGCTCTGCTCGGCCTGTTCCGCCGCTTCCATGGCGATGCCGACCGAGGCGAACAGCGCCGCACGATCCTTTTCGATGCTGTCGAAGGCGCCGGCGCGCACCAGTGATTCGATGGTACGCCGGTTGACCAGGCGCTTGTCGACGCGTCGGCAGAAGTCGAACAGGCTTTCGAACGGCGCCTCGCTGCGCGCCGCGATGATCGATGCGATCGCCGCCTCACCGCTGCCCTTGATGCTGCCCAGGCCGTAGCGCAGGGTGGTCGGGTTCACCGGGCGGAAGCGGTACTCCGCCAGGTTTACGTCCGGCGCCAGGATGGTGACAGCGTTGGCGCGTGCGTCGGCCGCCAGAATCTGCACCTTGTCGGTATCGTCCATGGTGGCCGACATGTTGGCGGCGAAGAAAGCCGCCGGATGATGTGCCTTCAGATAGGCGGTGTGATAGGCCAGGAGCGCGTAGGCGGCCGCATGCGACTTGTTGAAGCCGTAGCCGGCGAATTTTTCCATCAGGTCGAAGATCTCGTCGGCGGTCTCGACCGACAAGCCATTGGCGGCGGCGCCGTCGCGGAAGATCTGCCGGTGCTTGGCCATTTCCTCGGCATTTTTCTTGCCCATGGCGCGGCGCAGCAGGTCGGCGCCGCCCAGCGAATAACGGCCGACGATCTGCGCCATCTGCATCACCTGCTCCTGGTAGACCATGATGCCGTAGGTCTCGGAGAGGATCGATTCCACCCGCGGGTCGGGATAGGTGACGCGCTCCCGGCCATGCTTGCGTTCGATGAAGCTGGGAATCAGTTCCATCGGCCCCGGCCGGTACAGCGAGACCAGGGCGATGATGTCGTCGAAGCGGTCGGGCTTGGCACCGATCAGCATGTCGCGCATGCCACGCGATTCGAACTGGAAGACCGCGACCGTGTTGGCCTTCTTGAACACCTCGTAGGCACCGGCGTCTTCAAGCCCCAGGCGCGCGCAACTGAAGTCCGCCTGTTCAGGGTGCAGTTCGCGGATGTAGCGTTCGGCCCAATCGAGGATGGTCAGGGTGGTCAGGCCCAGGAAGTCGAACTTCACCAGGCCGATGGCTTCGACATCGTCCTTGTCGAACTGGCTGATCACGCCCTCGGCGCCGCCCTGCGTATAGAGCGGGCAGAAGTCGGTCAGCTTGCCCGGCGCGATCAGCACGCCGCCGGCATGCTTGCCCACCGAGCGGGTGATGCCTTCGACCTGCTCGGCCAGCGACAACAGCTCCCGGACCTCTTCTTCGCGCTGTTCGCGCTGCGCCAGCACCGGCTCCATCTCGCGCGCCATCTTGATGGTGATGGTCTTGCCGGGCTGGAACGGGATCAGCTTGGCAATGCCGTCGCAAAAGCCGTAGCCCAGATCGAGCACGCGGCCGATGTCGCGCACCGCCGCCTTGGCGGCCATGGTGCCGAAGGTGGCGATCTGCGACACCGAATCGGTGCCGTACTTCTGCTTGACATAGTCGATCACGCGATCGCGCCCGGCTTCGCAGAAGTCGATATCGAAGTCGGGCATCGATACCCGTTCCGGATTGAGAAAGCGCTCGAAGAGCAGGTTGTAGGCCAGCGGATCGAGGTCGGTGATGCCAAGCGAATAGGCCACCAGCGAGCCGGCACCCGAACCGCGACCCGGCCCCACCGGCACAGCGTTTTTCTTGGCCCAGTTGATGAAGTCGGCGACGATCAGGAAGTAGCCCGGAAAGCCCATCTCGACGATGGTGGCGATCTCGAATTCCAGGCGCGCGGCGTAGCGCGGGCGTGCCGCCTCGCGCGCCGCCGCCGCCGGATAGAGGCTGGCCAGCCGCTCCTCCAGGCGTTCCCGCGACAACTGCGCCAGGTAGTGGTCGAGCGTTACCCCCGCCGGGGTCGGAAACAGCGGCAGTTTCGGCTTGCCCAGCACCAGTTCAAGGTTGCAGCGACGCGCGATCTCGACCGCGTTGGCGAGCGCTGCCGGAATGTCGCCGAAGCGCTGCGCCATCTGGTCCTGGGTCAGGAAATGCTGGTCTTCACCAAAGTGCTTCGGCCGCCGCTGGTCGCCCAGCATGTGGCCCTCGGCCACGCAGGTGCGCGCCTCATGGGCACGAAATTCGTCGGCTGCGGCGAATTGCACCGGATGGGTGGCCACCACCGGCAGGCGCAGGCGCGACCCGAGCGCCACCATGCGGCGCAACAGCGCTTCGTTGGAAGCCCGTTGCGAAGGCGGCCCGGCGCGCTGGATTTCGAGGTAAAAGCGGTTCGGGAACAGCACCGCCCATCCATTGGCCAGCGCCTCGGCTGCTTCCTTGTTGCCCGCCGCCAGGGCCTGGGCTATGTCGCCCGCTCCCGGCCCGCCCAATAGCCCCGACAGCGCGATCAGCCCGGCGCTGCCGCCTTCGGCATCACGCAGCCACAGCTTGTCGATCTCGGCGCGGCCCAGATGCTGGTTGCTCAGCCAGGCGCGCGACAGCAATGCGCACAGGCGCAGGTAACCCTGGTGCGAAGCGGCCAGCAGCAGCGCACGCGACGGCTTGTCGCGCTCCTGCGGGTTGCTGATCCACACATCGGCGCCGATGATCGGCTTGACACCATTGGCGCGCGTCGCCTTGTAGAACTTGACCATGCCGAACAGGTTCGACAGGTCGGTGAGCCCCAGGGCGCCCATGCCGTCAGCGACGGCGCGCGCCACGATGTCGTCGATGCGCGCGAGCCCGTCGGTCACCGAGTATTCCGAGTGCAGCCGGAGGTGGACGAAGCGGGGCGTGGACATGGCATGGATTTTACGCGCCTTGGGGCCGCAATTCGCGGCTGGCCGATAATGGCCGCAGCGGGAAATCGACAAAATCCGGGAGGCAGCGATGAATGCAGTTGTGGCGCTAAAGCTGGCGCTTTGCCTGGGCTTGTCTCTGGGCTTGGTCCCCAGGCGCAGCCAGCGCCTGGGGCCAGGGCTATCCGCTGCGACCCTTGCGTCTGGTAGTCGGCTTCACCCCTGGGGGCGGGGTCGACATCAATGCACGCATGCTGGCGGCGAAACTGGGCGAAATCGTGGGCCAGTCGGTGATCGTGGAAAACCGGCCGGTTCTTGACCGCGCTGATGTCCGGTGAGGTGGACCTGGTGTTTATCAACGTGTCGGCGATCCTGGCGCAGGTCAAGGCCGGCCGTCTGCGCGCACTTGCCGCCGCGGGTGCGCGGCGCTCCGACCTGATGCCCGAGGTGCCGACCCTGAAGGAGGCCGGCTCAGGGTGCGGAGCCGGTCGGCAATACCCCGGAGGAGTTCGGCTCGCTGCTCAAGGAAGAGGTGGCCAAATGGCGCGAAGTGGTGCGTGCATCAGGCCTGAAGGTGGATTGAAGATCAGCGGCCCGGCGGCGCCACCGCCGCACCCTCGATGCCGTGGCGCTTGAGCGCCGCCGCGATGAAGCCTGCGGCCTTGAGTTCCTCGATGAATGCCAGCAGGTATTCGCCGGCCGCCGCGCGCCCTTTCGGCGCTCCGATGGCCTGGCGAATCTCCATGAACTGTCCCGGCAGCAGGCGCAAGCCCGGCACCCGTTTGGCGTCGGCCTCGAGTTGCTGCTTCACCCCGCCCGCCACTTCCAGACCCTGTGCCAGAAAGCCGTCGATCACCTCCTGCGAGGAATGAAAGCGCACCAGCGTGGCGTGCTTGAGCTCGCGCGTCAGGAAAAGATCATAGGCGCTGCCCTTGCCCACCGCCACGCGATTTGCCGGCCGATCCACCTGCGCGTTGTCGGTCAAGGGGCTGTCCTGCTTCACCATGTAGGCGCCTGCTATCACCACGTAGGGCGCCGCGTAATCGATATCGACTGCGCGCGCCGGGTCGACGGCGAGGAAGGTGATGTCGCATGCGCCGGCCTTGACGGCCTCCACCGCCTTGGCCGCGGTGGCGCAAATCACCAATTCCGCGGGCACGCCCAGGCGGCGCGCCAGTTCGCGCGCGATGTCTACCGAGACGCCATGAGGTTCGGTGGCACCCGCGGCCAAGCCGGCCAACACCGGGTTGCCGATGTTGATGGTGGCGCGCAGCTTGCCTAGAGGTGCGAGAGTCGAGATGATGAGGGATGGGGTCATGGCGGTCGAGAGGGGGCAGCGTAAGCTGCATTTGAGCACAGGCGCCCGGCATGTTTCCGCGCAACCATCAGGGTGCAACCCAGTGAAATACGGGTTGCGTCATGAAATCCGCCAGCGTCACACCGTCACCCCCGACCAGCAATGTGCGTTGCGGCTTGAAAGACGCGTTGAACGCAGCCAGCCCGGAATGCGCAAGCGGCGCGCGGCCGCTCTTGACTTCTATCGCGGCCATGCTACTACCGGCGATGACGACGAAATCGACTTCTCGGTCAGGTTCGCGCCAGTAAGACACGCTGCAAAGTCCGCCAGCCACGGCGTTGGCAAGATGAGCGCCGACCGCAGATTCCACCAGGTGTCCCCAGAATTCGCGGTTGGCACGCGCCTGGTCGAGCGTCAAACCGCAAGTGGCGGTCATCAGTGCGGAATTGAGCACCTGCAGCTTGGGGCTGGAACCACGGCTGCGCGCGGCGTCGCCCGCATGTTTGGGCAAGCCGCACACCATGCCGGCGCCGGCGAGCAACTGCAGGTAGTGCGCCAGCGTGGTGGTCGCTGCAAGGGTGTTTGCATTTTGCTCACTACGTTGAGTATTTTTACTCAACGTAGTGAGCAAATCGAGAAACCACTTCGAGTGCCGGCCTCGAACGGATGTGCTCGGGCTGCGGACTCGGCCGAGCGGGACCATGCACCGCAACCGTTTCGCGCGGTGCTACACTCATGCATTGCTATTGATCATCCGACCAATTAATCGCTGACCCGCAGCGCAAGGAGTCGCCGTGAACGCCATTCCCCTTCGCAAGCCCGCACCCGCCCAAGCCGCGCCGCTGCGCCTGACGGCCGCCCAGGCAAAGCAGGTTGCTACCGCCCTGGTGCCCAAGCTGGCCGAACGTGCGGCCGAAGCCGAGCGCTTGCGCCGCACGCCCGAGGAATCCATCGCCGACCTGCACAGCGCCGGGCTCATGCGCATGATGCAGCCGCTTCGCTTCGGCGGCTCCGAGCTCGGACTGGATGCGCTGATCGACGTGGTGCTGGAACTGAGCCGTGGCTGTGCCTCGACGGCGTGGGTGTTTTCCAACCTGGCTTCGCACGCCTGGAACATCGGTCAGTTCGAACTGCAGGCGCAACAGGATGTGTGGGATGCCAACCCCGAGGCGCTGGTCGCAACCGGGCTGGCTTTCCCCTGCGGCAAGGCCACGCCGGTGCCGGGCGGCTATCGCGTTTCCGGGCGCTGGCCGTTTGGCAGCGGGGTCGATGCCAGCCACTGGATGCTGGTAGGCGGCATGGCCGAGGTCGAGGGTGGCGCGCCACAGCGGCGTTTTTTCCTGGTGCCGCGCCCTGATTTCCAAAGCCTGGACAACTGGCACGCCTATGGGCTGGGCGGCACCGGCAGCCACGATGTCGAGATCAAGGATGCCTTTGTTCCTGCGCATCGCAGCATGGTGGCCGAAGTGTTCGCTGCCGGGCAAAACGTGCCGGGTGGCAAGGTCTACGACAACCGCCTGTTTCAGATGCCCGCTTTTGCCGCCTTTGCCTACGTGTTGTCCTCGATCCCGTTGGGCACCGCAAAGGCGGCGGTCGGGCAATTCATCGAAGGCATGCGAAAGCGTGCCGGCACCTACACCGGGGTGCGCGTGGCCGAGCTGTCATCGGTGCAGGCACGCATCGCCGAGGCGTCGGCTTGCGTCGAATTCGCCGAGGTGGTGCTGCGCCGCGACTGGCGCGAGCTTGAGGATGGCGTGATGGCGGGCGAGTTTCCGGGCATGGAAACCAAGCTGCGCTGGAAGCGCAACGTCGCTTTCGCCATGACTCTTGTGGTGCGCGCGATCGACGCGCTGATGCCGGCGGCCGGTGCCGGCGGCTTGTCGCTCAACCTGCCCCTGCAGCGCCAGTTTCGCGATATTCATGCGGCTTCGGCGCATATCGCGCTCACCTGGGACGTGCATGCGGCGGCCTACGGGCAGAGCGCGCTGGGCCTGCAGCCGCAAGGCGGGCTGCTGCTTTAGGCCGACTGCAATGTCCTGCGTTTGCCGCAGTGACGCGCAGGGGCCGGGTGCGTACGTTTGCTTGTTGTCGTGATTCAGGTTTCGCCGTAGCGTTTGAGCACGTCACGGTCGAACGCCAGGCCCAGCCCCGGTTTTTGCGGCACCGCAAGCAGGCCGCCACGCGGCAGCGGTACCTCTTCGAACAGACGGCACGACCAGGGCATGTATTCGACCGTCAGGCCGTTGGGGATAGCGGCGATCATGTGCACATGGATTTCCGGCAGCAGGTGGCTCACCACCGGCAGGTTGAAGGCTTCCGCCAGCGCGGCGATCTTCATCCACTGCGTGATGCCGCCGGCGCGCAGCACGTCGATCATCGGGATATCGACCGCAGCGGCCGCAAGCATGTGTCGAAACGGCGCCAGGCCGTAGACGTATTCGCCAGCGGCCAGTGGCGTGGCGAGTGCATCGGCGACGCGCGCCATACCAGTGTAGTCGTCGCAGGCCACCACGTCTTCCAGCCAGTACAGATTGAATTCCTCCAGGCGGCTGCCGATGGATATCGCCTGCCGCGCGTCCCAGCGCTGGTTGATGTCGCACATGAGATCGATCTCCGGGCCGATTGCCGCGCGGATCTTGCGCGCGCGCTCGACCTCGATGGCGGGCGAGGTATGGCCTGGCAGGGCCAGTTGCATCTTCATCTGCCGAAATCCACGCTCAACCAGGCATGCCGCCGAACGCTCCATGACATCGAGCGGAAAGGGGCGCATCAGGGCGCCGCTGGCATAGGTCGGAACGCTTTCCCGCAGGCCACCCAACAGTGTCGATACCGGCAGGCCGCAAGCCTTGCCCCTGATGTCCCACAGGGCGATGTCGATGGCCGCTAGCGCCAGGGTGTAGATACCGCCCGGCCCGGCGGAGTTGGCCGCCGCCGCCAGCGTCGCAGCCACCCGCTCGGGATTGCGCGGGTCCATGCCGATGGCGAGCCTGCCCAGTGCATCGACCGCTGCCTTGAGGGTGCCGGTCAATGCGCCGCCGAAAAAGGTCAGGCCTACGCCTTGCAGGCCTTGGTCGGTGCCGACTTCCAGTGTCACGAAATCATAGGTCGGGCCGAATGCCGGGGGGCCATCGGCCAGTGGTTCTTCGGCGGGCAGGCGGACGATATGCGATTCGATGCTGCTGATCTTCACGGTGGTCTCCCCGAAAGCTGGTTATCTGGCTGCTGGCGCACCTTTGATGGCGCGCAGGCAAGTCAGTGCCCAAGCTTAGCAGGGGATGGCGTCGCGTATGCCGAGGGCGACGCTGCGGGCCGAACGCATTTCTGCGTTTGCGCCTTAAACCGTCTTCAGTAGGCCGCTCAGGCGCGTATCGAACTTCGCCCCGGGAAACACATCCTGCAACTGGCGCTCACCCACACCGAAGCTTGCGCGCAACACCTGGGCGAATACAGCGCGAAAATCGTGATGCACCGGCAGGTCGCGACCTTCGTTCAAGTTCGCCCGGGCCAGCCCCGACCACTGCCCATGCCAACGGCCGCCGTTGATGCGGTTGCCGATCAGCCACAGGGCGTTGCCGTGGCCATGGTCGGTACCGCGGGTGCCGTTCTCGACGGCGGTGCGACCGAACTCGCTGACTATCGTGATCAAGTCGCCGGGTTCGGAAAAATCGCGTCGCAATTGCGTCAAGGCTTGCGCCAGCCGGCCCAGATTCTGTGCCAGCAAGCCCGTGACGGCGCCCTGGTTGGCATGCGTGTCCCAACCACCGGCGGACAAGAAGCCCAGGCGCAGGCGGCGGTCGTTGCGCATCAGGGTACCCAGGTGTTGCGCGTCGAGCATCAGGCCTTCGGCACCGGTGGCACCGTTGTCGGCAGCGATGTTCTCGGCACTCAATTCCTGTGCGCTCATCATGCGGCTATCCGCACCCTGGCGGAAGGCCCTGGACATCTGGTCCTGGCCGGCATATAAATCCAGCAGCGCCTGGCGCGCGCGATCATTGCCGAGCACGCCTTCGCGGGTGGCAGCCTGGCCCCTGGGGATCAGCCGCACCGCAGCCGGACCGGAAAGGATTTTCGGATTGGCTTCGCCCACACCAATCGCCAGTTGGGCGTTGGCGCCGCCGGCGCCGATCGACGCCAGAGTATTCAACCAGCCGCTGGGCGCATTGCTCTTGCCCGGCATGCCGATCTCCCAGTGGATCTGCGCTTCGAAATGCGAGCGCGTCGCGTCCGGCGAGCCGGCAGCGGGAATGAAGCCGAGCACGCCGCTTTGCCACAAAGGCAACAGCGGCGCGAGCGCCGGATGCAAGGCGAAGGTCTGGTCGAGCCGCAAGGCAGCTTCGGCGCTGCCGTCGGGTACGGGGATTGCGGTATGCGGGCGGCTGCGCGCATAGTCGGCATCGGCATAGGGCACGGCCGCCGAGAGTCCGTCATAGGCGCCGCGCAGGAATACCAGGATCAGGCGCCCGTCTTTCAGGGGGGCCGCGCTCTGCGCCCAGGCGCGCGGCACCAGGCTGGCGCCGGCGACGGCAGCGAGAGTGCCCAGCAGTTGTCGACGATCGCGTGAGAAAGAGGTGGACATGATGGCGATCTTTCTACTTGTGCATGAAGTCGGGGCTGGCCAGCATCAGGCCGGGACGCAAGGGCGCGGGTTCCCGGGCAATGCGGCTCTTCGTGGCAGGGCTCAGGAAGGCGTTGAGGAACAACGGTTCTGCCGCCTGCCGCCCGAGCGCAATGGCGAAGTCCGCGCGCCGCGTCAGCGCCTCCGGTGCCAGCCAGGTGGCGGCATCGGTCTTGTAGCCGTCCGGGGTTTGCCAGCCATGCATGGCCTGGCCGGCGTTGGCCAGGAAGCCCAGCGCCAGGACCGACTCGCGACGCCCCTGCGCGCCACCGGTGGCCGCCAGCGCGGAGCAGGCGAAGTCGAGCGGCGTCTTGAACAGCGTCTGGTCGGCCTGCCAGAATTCGGGCGCTTCGATCAGGCTTCGCAGCACTACCCGTATATCGCCCTGGGAAGCGGAAAAACTGTGCGCGAGCCGGTCAATCAGCGCCGCGCCCGGCTGGTCTGATACGAAAAACGTGGCCAGGCGCGTGGCGATGCGGCGCGCGGTGGCCGGATGGCGTGCCAGCATGCGGATCGCCTCCTCGCCCTCGGCTAAGCCCAGGTTGCGAAAGGTCACGCCGAGCAGGCGCTTCTCGCCGCTGTCGTGAAATCGCTCGGCGAAGCGAAAGCCGGAAGGATGGTTCGGCGCCACCGTCCAGCCACTCAGAATGCGCGCCAGTTCATGCACATCGGTCTGGGTATAGCCGCCGTTTACCCCCAGGGTGTGCAGCTCCATCAGTTCGCGCGCATAATTTTCGTTCAAGCCACGCGCGCGACCCAGCGGGCCGGCGCTGCCCTCGGCCACGCTTTGTGCCTGGTCCAGATAAAACAGCATGGCCGGATGGCGGCTGCTGGCAAGCAAAAGATCCTCGAATTTTCCAAGTGCGTTGGGGCGGATCGCGTTGACCACATAGTGGCCAGCGAAAGGCCGGACCGCGCCCTTGCCGATGAACACGTTCAGATGGTTGAACCAGAACTCGGTCATGCGCGCGAGCAAGGGGTTCTCGAACTCGGGCGCGCTGCAGGCTGCGATGCGCCAGGCGGCTGCCTCGCGCGCGGCGTCGCGGCTGAACCTGTCGTTTTCCATGTTCGCGGCGCCACGCAGGCCGGCTTCCTTCTTCTGCCCCTGATCCTTGGCCGCCTTGCGCGCTTCGCGCTCTTCCCTGAAGGCTTCGAAGATCCGCTCAAGCGGCAGGTTGAAATGCGTCAACTCGGCGGGCATCCGCGCCGGCTGGGTGCTTGCCCTGTAAGCGACTTCAATCTGCCTGAGGGCCCAGGCTCTGGCGCCGCCTTGCTGCGTGACGTCGGCCAACAGGGCTTCGGTGGGTCCGTAGCCCAAGCGCGAACTGGCGCGCCAGACCGGGTCTGCCGGCGTCTTGTCTTGCGCCTGCGCTGGAAACATCAGGGCACAAGTCAGCAGCAGGGCTGCGCGTTGGCGTGAAAACATCATGTGAAATCCCGAAAAGACGCGGTGTTCCGATGCTAACGCCGTTCACGCGCCAAGGGTTGGCGGGTTGGCAGCGCAAAAGCGTAAGAAAACATTTCCGCCAGAAGACTGCGCCGCACCGCATTGGGGCGCGCGTTCAAACTGCTGCGCCGGGCTTCAGGGCCGCTGCGAGAAGGTGCGCTCGAACACGCCTTCGGCAATCCGGTTTTTCAGAATCTCGATCGAGCCGCCGGCGATCATCCAGCCGCGACAGCGCCGCATGCAGTATTCGACCAGCGACTCCTGGCTATAGCCCAGGCCGCCCATCACCTGCATGGCTTCGCTCGCAACGTCGAACCCGGCCTGGTTGCAATAAGCCTTGGCGATGGCGGTATCCGATGGTGAAGGAAAACCGCCGTCGGCGTTGCAGGCGGCGCGATACAACAGCAGTTGCCCGGCATCGAGTTTCATTTTCATCTCGGCGAATTTCCATTGCAGCCCCTGGAACTCGCACAACAGGCGCCCGAACTGCTTGCGCTGCATCGCCCATTGCCGGGCTTCCTCGTAGGCGTAGCGGCCCAGGGCCAGGGAGCGCGAAGTGTTGCCGATGCGTTCGACGTTGAAGCCGGCGATCTGTTTCTTGAAGCCGCCTTCCTTGAGCACCACCATTTCGGGCGGCACCAGCACATCGTCGAAATACAGCTGCGCCCATTCCTCGCCCGACATGAACGAGGAACGCTGGCCGAAGCGCACACCGGGCGCCTTGGTGTCGATCAGCACCGAGCCGATACCGCCCACGCCGGGACCGAAGCGCACATAGACCAACAGCACATCGGCATAGGGCGCATGGGTGGAAAACACCTTGGCCCCGTTGACCCGGTAGGCGCCGGCCTGTCGCGCGTCGGGGGTGGCGCTGGTGGCGAGGTCGGTCACCGCCGAGCCGGCCTCGGGCTCGGTCATGCCGACCGAGATCACGCCTCTACCTTCGAGAATGCGGGTGAGATAGCGCTCCTTCTGCAGCGCCGTGCCGTACTCGGCAAACACGCGGATCGGCCCGAAACTGCCGGCCTGGATCACATCCGCACTGCGCGGGCAAACCGATGCCACCGCCTCGATCGCCAGCACCGCGTCCATCAGGCTGCCGCCCTGGCCACCGTCTTTCTCGGCGATGGTGATGCCGAGCAGGCCTTGCGCTGCCATCAGTCTGGCCACGTCCCATGGATAGTCGAGCGCATGGGCGCGCGCGCGCGCGCCGGCGCGCAGTTGCTTTTCGGCGAAGCGCAGCACCGAGTCGCGGAAGGCTTGTTGTTCTTCGCTGAGTCGAAAGTCCATGTCGTTTCCGGTTGTATTCAGTCGAAGCGGGCGCCGGATGCGCGGATCACGCGGCCCCATTTGTCAATCTCGGTGCGGATGTAGGCGCGAAACTCTTCCGGTGTGCTGCCCACCGCTTCCGCACCTTGTGCGATGAACTTCTCGCGCACATCGGCCAGCGTCAGCACCTTGACGGTGTTCTCGTGCAGTCTGGCGATGATCTCCGCAGGCGTTTTCGCCGGTGCCAGCAGGCCATTCCAGCTCGACACCTCGAAATCAGGCAAGCCCGCCTCGGCCATGGTCGGCACACCCGGCAGTTGCGCCAGGCGTTTGTCGGCCGCCACCGCAATCACCTTGAGCTTGCCGCCCTGCAGGTGCGCAATGGCCGACAAGGCGGTCTGGAAGCTCAGGTTGACCTGGCCGCCCAACAGATCGGTCATGGCCTGGGTGGCGCCCTTGTACGGAATGTGCACGATGTCGATGCCGGCACGCAGTTTGAGCAATTCACCGGCCAAATGCGGCGAGCCGCCGGCACCGCTGGAGGCAAAGGTGTACTTGCCCGGCGCACGCCTGGCCAGTTCGATCAGTTCCTTGAGACTTGCCACCGGCATCGAAGGATGCACTGCCAGCACCGAGGGCGCGCTCATGGCCTGGGTAATCGGCGTGAAGTCGCGCAGGGTGTCATAGCCCGGGTTCTTGTAGGCCGTCATGTTGGTGGCGTTGGCAATCGTGCCCAACAGCAGGGTATAGCCGTCGGGCGGGCTTCTGGCGACCAGCTCCGAGCCTATGTTGCTGGTGGCGCCGGGCTTGTTGTCAACGACTACCGGCTGGCCCAGCAACTCCTGCAACCTGGCGGCAATCGTGCGCGCGACTATGTCGGTGGCGCCGCCGGGCGGGTAGCCGACGACGAGCTTGATCGGTTTCGACGGGTAGCGCGGCTCCTGCGCCGCCACGCTGGCCGCAAGCGTGATTGCCACGCAAGGGATGATCCAGAACTTCATGTGTGGTGTTCCTGACCCGTGTGGCGCAGCACCAGCACGCCGTCGACGGCGACCACGCCATCGTGCTTGACGATCAAGGGATTGATCTCGGCCTCCGCCACCGGCTGGCCCGGCAGCAGGGCCAGCCTGGAGAAGGCGGCGACCGCGTGCGCCAGGGCAGCTACGTCGCCGCGCGGCAGGCCGCGATAGCCGCGAATCAGGGCCAGAGCCTTGACCTGGCCGATCATTTCCAGAGCTTCGTCTTGGTTTACCGGCGCGATCGAAAGGGCATAGTCCTGGTAAATCTCGGCCAAGGTACCGCCGGCACCGACCATGATCACCGGCCCGACCATGGCGTCGTGGCGGTAGCCGACGATCACCTCCTGCAACCCTTTTTCCATCTGCTGCACCAATACGCCGGTGATCGCAGCCTGCGGGACTGCTTCGGCGACGGCACGCAACATGGCCGGCACGCGCAGCGCGAATTCGGCTTGGTTGGCGACGCCCAGCAGCACGCCGCCGGCCTCGGTTTTGTGCGCAATGTCGGGCGAACGCACTTTGACTGCCACCGGGTAGGCGATGTCGTGGCGGAAATCGGGAGCGACGGCAGTGGCGCTGGCGACCACCGGCACACCGAGCGAGGAAAAAAACGCAAGCGCGTCTGCTTCGTCGGGCGTCTTCTTGAGCGTTGGCGCCGGCATTGCCATAGGCGTGGCGCCAGCGTCCGGGTCGCGCGGCGCGCGCCAGCGAAAAAAACAGGCCAGCGCGTCCGCGCAGGCTTCCGGCGTGCGAAACGCCGCGATGCCCTGTTGCGCCAACAACGTGAGCGAACGTTCCGCATGCGGTGTGAGAAAGGCTGCCAAAGGCTTGGCGCTCCGGGGCGAAGACAATATCGGCTGCACCGCGAAATCGGGATGAAACTGCGCCGAGGAGCCGACCACCGCCAGCACCGCATCGCAGTCAGGCGAGGCGATCAGCGCAGCGAGCACGGCGCCATAGCGCTTGGCCGAGCTTGCCATGGTGAGATCGACGATCGGTGAATCGGCAACCCGCACGCCGTGCGATGCCAGTTCGTCCTTGAGTGCGGCCGAGGGGAGCATGGCCTGCATGCCGAGCACACCCAGACGGTCGACCACGCTGGCGGCGCCGCCGCCGGTGGTGGTGACCACCGCCACCCGCGGCGGACGATGCAGACGCAGCGGCGCGCGGCGCGCCAGAAGGGGCGGAATTTCGATCAGGGTTTCAAGCCATTCGACGCGCACGATGCCGCAGTCGCGGAAAAAGGCGTCGAGCGCAGCGTCGGCCCCGGCCATGGCACCGGTGTGTGAGCGCGCCATCGCTTCGCCCAACGCTGAGCGGCCCAGTTTGTAGACCACCACCGGCTTGCCTGCGGCGTGCGCGCGACGCGCGGCGCCGGCCAGGCGCGCAGCATCGCGCACGGTTTCGAGGAACAGCGCGATCACCCGGGTGTCGGGGTCGTCGACCAGCAGGTCGACCAGTTCGCCGATGCCGATGTCGGCTTCGTTGCCGACCGACACCAATTTCGAAAAGCCCAGACCGCGCGCCGCGCCGCGCGACAGCAGGGTGCCCAGCATGGTGCCGCTTTGCGAGATTACGCCGGTCGAACCGGGCGGTGGTATCTCGCCTTCGAGTACCGCGTTGACCGTGAGCGCAAAGCGGCCGGGAATATCGATCACCCCCATGCTGTTGGGCCCGAGCACGCGCACCCCGAGGGCGCGTGCGCGCAGGACCAGCTGCGCCTGGCGCGCCGCGCCGGTGGGCCCGGTTTCGGCAAAGCCATCGCTGAAGATCGATACCAGTGGCACATCGCAGGCGCCGCAGTCCTCTATGGCCTGCAGCGCTGCCTCGGCCGGCGCCATCACGAACACATGCTCGATGCCGCCGCCGACTGCGGCATGGGCGGCCTGCAGGCTGGGGTAGGCGCGTTCGCCCAGAATCTCGTTACGGGTCGGGTTGATCGGCAGGATTTCGCCGCCGTAGCCATACTTGCGCAGGAAGCGCTGCGGGCGCGCGGTGTTCTTGGCGGGGTCGCCGGAGGCGCCGATCAAGGCCACCCGGCGCGGCGCGAACAGCGCCGGCGCGAGAGCGATCGTCATGCGTTCGGGCGGCACAGCGCGTCAAGCCCGGGCGCTGCATCCAGTGTCCACAAGGTGGCCAGCAGCGACCGCGCCGACGCGTCGCCGACCACTGGCGCGGTCAGTTCAAGATGTTTTTCGTCGAGTTCGGTGTCGCTTAGCGGTGCGTCGGGATCGCCCTTGCGCGTCGGCTGCAAATGCTCCACGCAGCGGCCGTCGTAGGTGTCGAAGGTGACGCGCGCGGCGCGTTGTTGTGGAAAGGCGGCGTCGAGTTCGGCATCGAGCGTCAGTTCGGTCTTGACCATCAGCTCGCGCGTGGCCGGATGGGCGATGCGCGCGGGCTCGAATGCGGCTAAGCGAACGTTGCCGTGGCTCAATGCGGTGGCCACCGCATACTTGACCGAGAAGCGTGCCTCGGCCGGGGTGCGCGGATTGTCATGCCCCGCCACCTCGAGGGTGGCGCGATAGGCGCCGATGCGGATGCGCTTGATGTCGCGCGCCGAAATGTTCATCTGCTGCTTCAAGGCCAGCGCGCCGTCGATGGCGGCGAAGGAATGGCCGCAGCAGGCGTGGTTCTTGAAGGTCATGCGGGTGATGTGAAACTCGCGCCCGAGGGTTTGCAGCGATGCGTTCCAGTCCGGCCCATGGTTGCCGTGCGACAGCGCATGGCCGAAACCGGCGTCGCCTTCGAGCACATCTTGCGAGCCGGTCACGCCTTCGGCGGCGGCCAGGGCCGCCAGCACACCGGCTTCCGCCGCCCGGCCGGCGTGCAAGGGTTTCGACTGCGAATCCATGCGAAACGCCTGCTGCAACGCGGCGGCAAAGGTGGCGACTGTCGCGAGCGCATGGGCGAAGCGGGTGGCGTCGAGTTGCAGTACCTCAGCCGCGGCGGCAGCGGCGCCGAAGCAGCCGATGGTGCCGGTATTGTGGAAGTACTTGTAGTGATTGCGGCCCATGGCTGCACCGATGCGGGTGGAGATCTCGTAGCCGGTGATCACGGCACGCAAGAAATCGGACCCGCTGGCGGCGCGCGCCTGCGCCAGCGCAAGGGCCGCGGCGATGGTCGGCGCACCCGGATGGTAAATGCCGTCGCGATAAATGTCGTCCACCTCTGCGGTATGTGCGGCGCTGCCGTTGATCAGCGCGGCCAGGCGCGCCGGTGCCGCGCGGCCCAGCGCCAGGCGTGCGCCGCCGGCGCCGAATTCCTCGGCCAGCGCGCGTTCCAGCAGTGTCGCCGGTGCCTGTACCGCACCCGGGTAGAGGGCCGCGAACCAGTCGATGACAGCGCGTTTGGCGTGGTGCATCACCTCCGGTGCGATCGGTTGCGAGCGATAGCTGCAGGCAAAGGCGGCGTAGTGGTCAACGATGTGCATGCTGGTCCCGGGATTCAAAGGTGAAAAGCTGCGGCGTCAGTCGGCCTTGGCGCCGGAGGCCTTGACCAGGCGCGCCCATTTGGCGGTCTCGTTCTGCATATGCAGGCCGAACTGTTCCGGGGTCGAACCGATCGGGTCGGCACCTTGGGCCACGAAGCGCTCGCGCATGTCCGCCTGTTTCAGGATGCGTGCGATGTCGACGGCGATCTTGGCGGCGATCTCGCGCGGCAGCCCGGCCGGGCCAACCAGGCCGAACCACGAGGAGGCGTCGAAGCCGGGGAAGCCGGACTCCGCGATCGTCGGCACATCCGGCACAGTGGCAGAACGCTTGAGGCTGGTGACGGCAACCGCGCGCAACCGAGATGTGGTTGTAGATAAGGTCGTCCATCGCGTAATGCGCGACCAGCCGGTAGGCGCAGGCGCAATCGACACGCGCCTCCCACTCGGCGGCGCTGACCAGACCTTTCTGCGACTTGAATTCCAGCGGCGGATAGTCGCGATCGGGGTCGAGTTGCGGATAGCCCTGGCGAATGTCGGTCACGAAAGCGGGCTGGTGCATGGAATGGTCCTTGGGAAATCATCGGCAATTTTCAACTGCAAGCGCCGCCCAGGCAGTAGTGTACGAAGGTCGCGCCTATAATCCAAGGACATGCGGTATCTGAACATCTCGGCCTACAAGTTCGTCGAACTTGATTCGCCCAAAGCCTTGCGCGAACAGGTCTTGAAGCGCTGCGTCGAGGCCGGCCTCAAGGGCACGGTGCTGATCGCGCCCGAGGGCATCAACCTGTTCCTGGCAGGCGCTGAAGAAGCCCTGCGGGAAGTATTGGCCTGGTTTGCCGGCGACCCGCGCCTGGCCGGCTTGCCGGTCAAGCAAAGCTGGTCGGATCATCAGCCGTTCAATCGCATGCTGGTCAAGGTCAAGCGCGAGATCATCAGCATGCATCAACCGCAAATTCGGCCGGCCGGGCAACGTGCGCCGGCGGTGACGCCGCAGCTGTTGAAGCGCTGGCTCGATGCCGGGCACGACGACGCCGGCCGGCCCGTGGCGCTCTTGGACACGCGCAACGGTTTCGAGGTCGATATCGGCAGTTTCACCGGCGCGATCAACCCGCGCATAGGCAGCTTCAGCGAATTTCCGGCGCGTGTGGGCGCCCTGGCGCAGGAACTCACGGGCAAGACGGTGGTGACTTTCTGCACCGGCGGCATCCGCTGTGAAAAGGCGGTGCTCTACATGCAGGCGCAGGGCTTCGAGAACGTGCTGCAGTTGGACGGTGGCATCCTCAACTATTTCGAGGAGGTGGGTGGGGCCCACTACCAAGGCGATTGCTTTGTGTTCGATCGTCGCGTGGCCTTGACGCCGGCGCTTGAAGCGGCCGGTCATGCCGAATGCTTCGAATGCCGCGCCGTGCTCACGCGCGAGGAGCAGGCCTCGCCGTTGTATCGGCGCGGCCAGTCATGCCCGCATTGCGCGTAAGGCCGATGCCGTCGGCCCGCCGCGCTCTGCTGGCGTTTGTCGATCGCATGAAGCTCCTGCTCGACGATCTGGTCAACTTTGTGCGGCTGGAGCAGCATGCGATCGATGCGCATCCGGTCGATCTGAACCGGGTGATGGCACAGGTGCGCGATGACCTCGCCTTGGCGATTTCACGTGCTGCCGCGCGCGTGGAGTGCGATGCGTTGCCGGTGGTTGCGGGAAACGCTTCGCAGTTGCGCCTGGTGACGCAAAATCTGGTGGCCAACGGCATCAAGTTCGCAGGCAAGGGCGAGGCGCCGATTGTGCGGGTTTTCGCGCAGATGGTAGCGGATCGACGACAACGAATCCGACAACGTCTATCACGAGATCATGATCAAGCGCGCCGGTGCGCTGGAGATCATCCACGGCTTCATCACAAAACCGCTGACTGCGAACGCACTCAGGGACCTGCTCGAAAACCCGTTCTGAGGAGCGTTGTTCGGCACACGGCAAACCGCGCCTGACGGAGTCGCCTTCCGTTCAGGGCGTGAAGCCGTCGTCCAGGGTCTTGATGAATGCGACCACGGCGGCGATTTCGGCGTCATTCAGGCGCGGTTTTTGCCCGCGTTTGCGGTCATAGGGCGACTCTTCGCGATTGACGTTGCGGGCGTGGCGCGCCGGCAGGTCGTTGAACACCTGAAGCTTTCCCTGCGCGTCTTTGGGATACCACTTTTGCGGATGGGTATCGCGCTCGACATAAAAGCGCGTCACCTCGGTCAGGTCGGTAAATGAGCCGTTGTGAAAGTAGAAGGGGCGTTTTGCCGCATTGCGCAGGGTCGGCACCTTGAATGCGCCGCACACGCTGCTTGTCAAACCCTTTGGCGTTTCGCGCGTCGGGCCGCACAGGCCCAGGTCGAAGCGCTTCATGTCCGCACTGGCCGGGATCGCGGAGTTGCGCGGCAGCCCCAGGTTGTCGTAGGTGAAGTCGGTGAACAGATGATCCGCCGGGTTTTTGGAATTCTTGTCGAACACATGGCAGGCAATGCAGTTGCCCTTCTTCGGGTCGGCGAACAGGCGCAAGCCGCGCGCCTCCGCGGGGCTCAACTTCACTTCGCCGCGGCGTGCCGCGTCGTACTTGGAGTTAAACGGCGCGATTTCCGGTGAGCGCTGGAACGCGGCCAGCGCCTGCAAGGCGGCTTCGACCCACTTCGTGTCGGCTGCCGTTGCGTCCAGCGCGTAGGCGGCACGCAGGTCCGCAGCATAGGGCGCGCTACGCAAACGTTCGGCCAGTTCGGTCTCGCCAGCGAGATTCATCTCGTCCTTGACGAACAGCGGGCCGCGGGCCTGCTCTTCAAGGATGTTGGCGCGACCGTCCCAGAACAAGCCGCCCACCGCCTTGTTCTTGCCATCGTCTTTCTTCAGATGGAAGGGGGGCACGAAGCCTACGTAACTCAAGGTGGGTGAGTTGCGGCTACCCAAGGCGTCCGGCGTGCTGCCGGCGGCGACGCCGGTTCTGGAGCGATTGTTGCCGCCCCAGCCCAGCATGGGGTCGTGACAACTCGCGCAGGCGGTGCCCTGCGGATTGGACAGGCGGTTATCGAAAAAAATCATGCGTCCGGCCTGGGCCTGCGGCGACAGCGGATTGGCCTGCGCAAAGGCGGCAGGGGCGAGAACGGCCCACACCAGCAGGCCGCCCGCAGCCATGCCTGGCAGGGAAATGCACCGGCCGGCACGGTTATGTGGGGAAGAGGGACTGGTTGGCATAAGCGTGGTTCGGGAGGGCCACGGGTGCGTTCGCATGACTTTTGCAACTCTAACTTGATTTGCGCGTCACGCAATATCTCGCCCGGGCGCTGCACGATCGTCCGCTCGGGGGAGTCGCTGCCTGGCAGCGCGGGCGTCGGGTTCGCGATCGCTCTCATACAGGGTCAGCAACTCCTCGCTTGCCTCACGGGAAGTCTGCACCAGTTTGCTCTCGTCCTGGTAGATCGCGTGCTGCTTCTTGAGCAGCGCCTGATCATGCTCGCGGAAGCGGGCAATCGTCATCGAAGCCTCGGAGGGTGCGATGCCCAGTTGCAACAGGGCCTGTTGCGCCAGCTCCAAGCTGGTATGCCAGGTTTCGCGGTAGAAGCGCGCGATACCCAGGTCCATCAGGCGATGGGCATGGACCCGATTGCGCGCCCGTGCCAGCACCGGCACCTGCGGAAAATGATGGCGCACCAGGCCCGCGCACTTGACCGAATCCTCGGGATCGTCGATCGCCAGCACGATGAGGCGGGCGGCCCCCGCATTGGCGGCATGCAACAACTCGATGCGGGTGGCGTCGCCGAAGTACAGCTTGCCGCCGAACTTGCGCACCGTGTCGACCTGGTCGGCGTTTTTCTCCAAGGCGACGAACGGAATGCTTTTCAGCGACAGCACCCGCGCCACGATCTGGCCTACGCGGCCGTAGCCGGCGATGACCACATGGCCGGCATTGGGCGCGATCGAATCAAACTCGCGCTCTTGTTTACGGTCCAGCCAGGGGCCCAGCAACTTCTCCTCCAGGATGAACAAGAGCGGTGCCGCCAGCATCGACACCGTGACCGATACCACCAGCAATTCAGACACGGCTTGCGTAAAAATGCCGACTCCGGCAGCGCTGCCAAACAGCACAAAGGCGAATTCGCCCCCCTGCGCCAGCGCGATGCCCAGCTTGCGCGCACTCGAAGCCTGAGTGCCCGCCATCCGCGCCACGGCCACCAGCACCACGAACTTGATCGCCAACAGGCCAACAACGATCGCCGCGACCTGTAGCGGCTGCACCGCCAGCAAACCCAAGTTCGCCGACATTCCCACGGCGATGAAGAACAAACCCATCAGCAAGCCCTTGAATGGCTCGATATCGGCTTCAAGTTCATGCCGATATTCGGAGTCGGCCAGCAGCATGCCGGCCAGAAATGCGCCGAGCGAAGCAGTAAGGCCCGCCACTTCCATCAGCAAGGTGACGCCGACGACGATAAAGAGCGCGGTGGCGGTGAAGATCTCGCGCCCGCCATGGCTGGCGACGGTGCGAAATAGTGGACGGATCAGGAAACGGCTGGAAACGATCAAGGCTGCGATGATCAGCAGTGCCTTGGCGGCGTCCTGCCAGCCACCGCTGCCGTGGCCGCCGGCGCCGGCCTGGCCCAGCGAGTGCGCCAGAAACGGCAAGGCCGCCAGCAAGGGGATCACCGCCAGATCCTGGAACAGCAGGATGGCGAAACTTTCGCGGCCGTGGCGAGTGGTCAACTGTTTTTTCTCGGCCAAGGTCTGCAGCACAAATGCGGTGGACGACATCGCAAGTCCGATGCCCACCACCAGCGCGGCCTGCCAGGTCAGGCCGATGGCAAGCGCAATCCCGCCCAGCAGCACGGCGCTGGCGACGACCTGCGCCGAGCCCAGCCCGAATACCTGCTTGCGCAGGATCCACAGGCGCGAAGGCTGCAGTTCCAGCCCGATGACGAACAGCAGCAGCACTACGCCGAATTCCGAGACGTGCAGCATGGTCTCGACGTTGTCTATGAGTTTCAGCCCCCAGGGGCCGATCAGCATGCCTGCCCCCAGGTAGCCCAGCACCGCCCCCAGGCCGAATTTGCGCGACAGCGGCACCGCGATGATGGCGGCGATTAAGAAGATGGCGATCTGGGTCAGCATGGGGAATAGTCGAGTGCGGCAGCGGTGCGCGGCCGTGCGGCTGCGACCGGCTCAGTCGAGAAGTACCACCACCTGGCCTTCGGCGACGACATCGCCTTCCGCGACCAGGATTTCGACGATCGTGCCGGCGCGCGGGGCCGCGACCGGAATCTCCATCTTCATCGATTCGATCAGAATCAAGGTGTCGTCCGTTGCGACGGATTGACCGACGGCGGTTTCGATCTTCCATACTTTTCCGGCCACTTCAGTCTCGATCCTGATCTTCATTGATGCTCTCCGCCCGTCCTGGGCAACGCGCCCGGCTTGGCGGGTGGTCCCCGCCGCATGCTAGACTAGAGGTGTCGCGCTGCATGTGTCAAGCATTGCGCTGCGCGTTTGCAAGCGGCGCAGCTGAACTCAACCGGCGCGGCGTGTTGCGCTTGCTGCATGCAGCGCTCGCGATGGTTGACATTTGTGTCACGATACAGGCTGGCAAGGTGTCGCGAAAGATTGCCTTGCGTCCAACAAACATGCGAATTTCTAAATGGAGACAACTCTTATGGGATCCAACCGGACAGCCGTGAAGCGGCGCATCGCCCTGTGCCTGCTGGCGGCTACGACCTCGCTTTTTGGCTGCAGCGCGTTCGCGCAAACCTGGCCGGCCCGGCCGGTACGCGTGATCGTGCCATATCCGGCCGGCGGTGTGGTCGACGTGATGACGCGCGCGGTCACCATCCGCCTGGCGACCGACCTCGGGCAGCCGTTCGTGGTCGAGTCCAAGCCCGGCGCGGGAGCCAACATCGCCGCCGAATTCGTCGCCAACACGGCCGCCGACGGCTATACGCTTTTGGTGTCGGCGCCGTACATCATCAACAATCCTCTGCTGGAATCCGGCCTGCGCTGGCAACCGAAGGATTTCGTGCCGGTGGCGCGCTACGCGCTTTCGCCCAGCTTCATTCTGGTGCCGCTCAATTCGACCGCACGCACGGTCAAGGACTATGTGGCACTGGCGCGCGCCAAGCCGGGCCTGCCGGTGGGCGACGGTGGCAGCGGCAGCACGCAATCGATGGCCACCCAGATGCTGGGCGCTGTCGCAGGCTTCACTTTCGAGGCGATCGGCTACAAGGGCGCGCCGCCGGTGATTCCCGACTTGATCAATGGCGCACTGTCGATGTCGATCATTCCTTCAACAGTGGCGATTCCGCAGGTGACCTCGGGCAAGTTGCGCGCGCTGGCCAACACCAGCAGCAAGCGCTCGCCTCTGTTGCCGGATGTGCCGACGATCGCCGAGGCCGGATTTCCTGAGGTCACGGTGGAATCCTGGTACGCCTTTCATGTGCCCACCGGCACCCCGCGCGAGGTGGTGCAAAGACTGTCGGCGGCGGTAGGTGCCGCCGCCGCTACTTCCGAGGTGCAGGGGCGCCTGGCAACGGCCGGCGGAGAAGCGGCGTTTCTCGGCACCGCCGATTTCGAGTCTTTCCTGCGCTCCGATGCCGAGCGCTGGCAACGCTTTGCCAAGGCATTCAAGAAATGACGTTTGCGCGCGTGAGAGGCATCTGGCCATGAGTACCACGCGTGCGGCTGGCGAATTTGCCGAACTTTGCAACCGGCTCAAGGGATTCATCGACGGTGAAGTGATCCCGGCGGAGGACCTGAAGGCCGCGCACGACATGGAACGCAACGCGCGGGCCATCGAGCGCTTGCGGCTGCGTGCCCGTGCCCTGGGTTTTGGGCCGCCGCGCCTGCCGGTGGAGGCCGGGGGGCTCGGGCTTTCATGGGAGGAGTGTTGCGGATTTTTCGAGGAAGTCGGCCGCAGCTTTCTCGGACCCGGCGCGCTTGACTGCGCACCGCCTGGCCAGCCCGATGTCGCGGTGCTGGAGCGCCTGGCCAATCCGCAGCAGCGCGAGCGCTATCTGGGGCCCCTGGCGCGTGGTGAGGTGCGCTCATGCTTCGCGATGACCGAACCGGCACCCGGCGTGGGATCCGATCCTCGCATGCTCAAGGCCAGTGCGCGCCGCGATGGAGATGGCTGGGTCATCAACGCGCACAAATGGTTCATCTCGGGCGCGATCGGTGCGGCCTTTGCGATCGTGGTGGCGCGCACCGAGGCCGGGGTTTCGTGGTTTCTGGTCGATACCGATACGCCCGGCTTTCGCATCGTGCGCGACATCCCGACCATGGAACCGTTTTCGCGTGGCGGCCATGCCGAGATCGAGTTGCTGGATTGCCGGGTGGGCGCCGATGCACTGGTGGGCGAGGAAGGGCGTGGCCTGGAGTACGCGCAGATCCGTCTTGAAGGGGCCCGCCTGTTTCATTGCATGCGCTACATCGGCCTGGCCTCGCGCGCGATGCAGATCGCCCAGGACTACGCCGCCAAGCGCGAGTCCTTCGGCGAGCGCCTGGCGGCGCACCAGATGGTGCAGGCGATGGTGGCCAATGCGCACATCGATCTCTACGCATCGCGCCTGATGACACTCGATGTGGCGCGCCGGCTCGACCGCGGCGAGTCGATCCGCCACGAGAGTTCGATGACCAAGGTGTTTGTTTCCGAGGCGGTGAACCGGGTCGCCGATTCGGCCGTGCAGATGACCGGCGCCCTGGGCATTTCGGAAGACGTGCCGCTGTCGATGATCCTGCGCCAGTTGCGGCCGTTCCGCATTTATGACGGCGCCTCCGAAGTGCACCGCGCGGCGATTGCAAAGCGGGTTTTTGCCAAACAACTGCGGGCTTGATCCGATACGCCATGTTCGATACGCCTGAAACAGCGGTCTTTCGTTCGGAAGTGCGTGCCTTTGCAAGTTCGCAACTACCCGACGATCTGCGCGCCGCGGTGCGCGCCGGCCAACCGGCCTCGCGCGAACAAACCCTGCGCTGGCACGCGATCCTGGCGCGCCAGGGCTGGCTGCTACCGCATTGGCCGGTCGAAGCGGGTGGCTGCGGCTGGGATGCGGCGCGTTGTCTGGTGTTCGATGAGGAAATGTGCACCAATTACGCGCCGGAACTCAACTCGATCAGCTTCAACATGATCGGCCCGGTGCTGATCCGTTTGGCACGTAGGCGCAGAAGGAGCGGTTCCTGCCGGCAATCGTCTCGGGCATGCAATGGTGGTGCCAGGGTTATTCGGAGCCCAATGCCGGATCGGATCTGGCCTCGCTCGTAACGCGCGCGGTGCGGCGCGGCGATCACTACGTGGTCAATGGTTCGAAGATCTGGACCTCGGGCGCGCAATACGCAGACTGGATTTTCTGCCTGACCCGCACCGACACCGAAGCCAAGTCGCAGCAAGGGATCTGGTTTCTGCTGGTCGGCATGAAAAGCCCGGGTATCACGGTGCGGCCGATCCGCGGCATACATGGCTGGGAAGTGTTCAACGAAGTGTTCTTCGATGATGTCGAAGTGCCGGCACATCAATTGGTCGGCGAGGAGAACCGTGGCTGGACGGTGGCCAAGTCATTGCTTGAATTCGAGCGCCTGAAGCTGGCGCGGGTGGGTGAAAACAAACGGCGCATGGCACGTGCGCGCGAAATCGGCTGGCGCGAGACCGAGCATGGGCAGCCACTGATGCAAAGGCCGTGGTTTCGCAAGCGCTTCGCCGAATTGCAGATGCGCCTCATGGCGCTTGCGGCCAACTCGGCGCGTTTTGTCGAGCGCGATGAGGTGTCGCGCCCGACCCTGTTCATGCTCGAACCCGGCATGCCAGGGCTCGAACTGCAGAACTATGCGATGGTCGACGGCAGGCACGCCTGACACTTGCGCATGCGAAATGTGAGAGTGCGCGCGGAACAGCGGCTGGATGCCGGCCGCGACACGGTGCAGGCGATCGAGCTTGCCATCGACCGTGCGCTGGTCGTGCAATGCGCCGAAACCACCGGCGCCATGGCGCGCGCGCTGGAAATCACACTCGACTATCTGAAAACGCGCAAGCAGTTCGGCCGCGTTCTGGCCGGCAACCAGGTATTGCAGCATCGCCTGGTCGATCTGCATATCGCCATCGAGGAAACCCGCGCCCTTACGCGAGCCGCGGCGCTGGTTTTTGCCGGCGCCGCGGACGAGCGCCGGCGTTATGTTGCCGCGGCCAAAGCCTATGCCTCGCAGGCGGCACGACTGCTGTGGGAAGAGGTGGTGCAACTGCAGGGCGCCATCGGCATGACCGACGAATACCAGTTGGGTGCCTATGTCAAGCACCTGGCGGTTTCGCACACCTTGTTCGGCGACAGCGAACAGCAGTTCGAGCGCATGGCAATGATGGAAGACCGCCTTCAGGAAGGGCGGTAAGTCGAAAGCGGGGCCGGATACGCCGGGCGCCGCGCCTTACTTGAGTGCAGCGCCGAAGCGTGCGCGAATATCCTCGACGCGCGCACGGTTGACGCCGAAATCGCGCACGCCGAGCCTGGATGCCGAACGCACATGGATGTTGCGGTTCAGCGCATCGAGGGCGAATTCCACGTCGTCGGTAAAGCCCATGACACTTGAGCTGAACTCGAGCTGCATGTAGCCTGCGTCTTCGCGCACCACCGAGGCACGCGGTGCGGCCTTGACCACGCGGCTCAGGTGCGACCAGGCCTTGGCCGCATCGCCGGCGAAACTCAAGGGCTCGATGAAATGCGGGCGATCGGTCTTGGGATCGGTGGTGGAATTGACGCAATTGGGTTTCCACGAACAGGGTTTGAACTTGCCCGCCGCGAATCCCAGGCCCTGCGGGCGCTTGCCTGACAAGAGTCCCATTTGACCTCCGATGATGCTGCCGATTGTTGTGAGCATGACGAGCCAGAACAGCGCGCGCGCCAAGACGCGCCACCACGATGTCCTGCCTGCATTGGCGACGCTGTTCATGCGCTGACATTACACGATAATCGCCGGATGCTGAATCAGTGGGTGAAGGCCTGGGCTCGGCGCCACGCGGCACGTATCGCCGCCTGGCGAGCCGGCGGGCATGGGTATGTCGGGCGTTTCGCGCCCTCGCCGACCGGCCCCTTGCATGCGGGATCTCTGGTGGCGGCGCTGGCCAGCTGGCTCGATGCGCGCGCGCATGGTGGTCGCTGGCTATTGCGTATCGAAGACCTTGACGCCCCGCGCGAGGTGGCGGGTGCCGCCGTCGGCATCATCGACTCCCTGCGCGCGTTCGGGCTTCACTGGGATGGCGACATCATGGTCCAGAGCACGCGCCATGCCGCCTACGAGGCGGCGTTTGATCGCCTGATGGCGCAAGGCGTGATTTATCCCTGTGCCTGCACGCGCCGCGAGATCGCCGATTCGGCAAGCCATAAGCGTGAGCATGCGTGCGGGCGCGAGCTGGTCTATCCAGGCACTTGCCGCGAAGGTCTGGCGCCCGGCCGTGCGGCGCGCGCCTGGCGGGTACGCGTGCCCGACGAACGCACCTGTTTCACAGACGCGGTCGCCGGACCGCAGGCGCAGAACCTGGCGACCGAGGTCGGCGATTTCGTGCTCAGGCGCGCCGATGGCCAATGGGCCTACCAGCTTGCAGTCGTGGTGGACGATGCCGCGCAGGGCGTGACCCATGTGGTGCGCGGTGCCGACCTGATCGACTCCTGCGTGCGCCAGATCCATTTGTGCCGCCTGCTCGGATGCGCCGCGTCGCAGTACCTGCATGTGGCGGTGGTCACCAACGCCCAAGGTGAAAAACTCTCCAAGCAAACCCGTGCAATCGCCGTCGATACGGCGCAGCGCGAGGCGGCGTTGCGCGCAGCCTGGCGGCACTTGAACGCATGAATGTGGACGCATGAAGGGCACGCGGCCTGAACCCGGTGCTACACTCGATTTCATCTGCTTATCCGCGATTCCCGGCGACTGCGATGTCCGATATTCCCACCCTGCGGCGCATCCTTGCCGACAACAAGACCATTGCCGTGGTCGGGCTGTCGGCCGATTGGTTCCGGCCCAGCTATTTCGCCGCAAAGTACATGCAGGAACATGGCTACCGCATCATTCCGGTGAACCCGAAATATGCAGAGATTCTGGGTGAAAGGAGTTACCGCTCGCTCAAGGAAATTCCGCTGAAGGTGGATATGGTCGACTGTTTTCGCAAGGCCGACGACATCCTGCCGATCGCGCAGGATGCGATCGCCATCGGTGCCAGGGTCCTGTGGCAGCAACTTGGTGTTGTCAACTTCGAAGCCGACGCACTGGCGCGCGCCGCCGGGCTGGAGAGCGTCATGGATCGCTGCGTCAAGATCGAGCATGCGCGTCTGTTCGGTGGTCTGGGATGGGTAGGTGTGAACACCGGGGTCATAACGGCCAAGCGGCCCAGGCAACTGGCGAACTGAAGATGGCTGACCACGACTACGGTTTTGAAACCCTGGCCCTGCACGCGGGGCAGATTCCCGATGCGGTAACCGGCGCCCGCGCAGTGCCCCTGTACCAGACCACCTCCTTCGTGTTCGATTCGGCCGAGCATGCGGCCAGCCTGTTCAACCTGCAGACCTTCGGCAACGTCTATACACGTCTGTCGAACCCGACCACGGCGGTGTTTGAAGAACGCATGGCCGCGCTTGAAGGCGGGCGCGCGGCGGTTGCCGCCGCCAGTGGTCTGGCGGCACAGATGACGGCGATCCTGGCGATCATGAAGCAGGGTGATCATCTGGTTTCCGCGTCCACGCTTTACGGCGGCACCATCGGCCAGTTCGGCGTCGGCTTCGAGCGCATGGGCATCACAACCACGTTTGTCGATCCGGAAGATCCGGAGAATTTCAAGCGCGCGATCACGCCCGCAACCAAGGCCCTGTATGCCGAGACCCTCGGCAACCCGCTGATCAACGTGCTCGACATCGCAGCGGTTGCCAAGGTGGCGCACGACCACGGTCTGCCCCTGATCATCGACAACACCATGGCTTCGCCTTATCTATGCCGCCCGTTCGAGCATGGTGCCGACGTGGTGGTGCACTCGGCCACCAAGTACATCGGCGGCCATGGCACCAGCATGGGCGGGGTGGTGGTGGAATCGGGCAAATTCGACTGGGGCAACGGCAACTTCCCGGAAATGACCGAGCCTTCGCGCGGCTACCACGGGGTACGCTTCTACGAGACCTTCGGTGACTTCGGCTACACCATGAAGGCACGCATGGAGGTGGTGCGCACCTTCGGACCGGCGATCTCTCCTTTCAACGCCTGGATGCTGCTGCTGGGATTGGAAACCCTGCATGTACGAATGGATCGTCATGTGGCAAATGCACAGGCGGTAGCGCGGTTTCTCGAAGCCCATCCCGAGGTGGCATGGGTCAGTTACCCGGGCCTGCCTTCAAGCCGCTACCACGCATTGTCGAACCGGTATCTGCCCAAGGGACCGTCGGCGATCATCGCCTTTGGCGTCAAGGGCGGCCTGAAGGCCGGCGAGAAGTTCATCGAGGCGGCGCAGTTCATGAGCCACCTGGCCAATATCGGCGACGCCAAGACCCTCATCATCCACCCGGCCTCGACTACCCACCGGCAGTTGAGTGAAGGCGAGCAGGCAAGAGCCGGGGTGACCCCGGACATGATCCGGTTGTCGGTTGGCATCGAGAGCCTCGACGACATTCTGTGGGATCTGGATCAAGCGCTTGCCGCCTCGCAAAAGTAGATGCAACTCGCTCCTGAAGAAGAGGTGGTGATCGAAGCCCGGTTCGGGCTGGGACTCTTCGGTGGCACCGCGACGCTGACCACGCGCCGTATCCTGCTGAGCACCGCCGATTCCGAGGAAAGCGTGCCGCTGATGGCGCTGACCTCGGTGCGCGCCGCCTTTGCGCGTGATTTCGCAGCCGCGTTCTGGGGCGCGCTGCTGCTGGCATTTGCGATCACGTTCGCAGTTGCCTACAAGCCGCTCGAAACCGGCGTCAATACGCTTGCCATGGGCATCGAGAAACGCATGAGCGACAAGGCGCCCGAAGGCGAGGCTTACGGCCGCTTCATTCACGTCTCCAACGGCCTGGTGTGGTTGCTGATGCTGCCGTTGATGGGCTGGGGCGTATACAAGGTCGTCGGCGGCCTCTTGGGCGAGACGACGTTGGTGATTGCCACTGCCAGCGGTGAGCTAAGGCGCACAGCGCGTGGCAGGCGTGAGGAATTGCTGGAATTTGGCGCGGAAGTCGGGCGCCACGCCGGACGCTGAGAACGCGGCCGTGCCGCTCAGGCCTTTTTTGCAAGCCCGCCCAGCAACGCACCAACCCCAACCTTGCGTGCCGAACCCCCCACAGCAGCCTGCTGCGGACTGTCCGGTTTTGGTGCGGGCGGTGTGACCGGTGCGCTGGCTTCATAGGGCCTCATGAACCAGGGGTCGATTTTCTCGACCTTGACGTTGCGCACATGGCGCGAGGTCGTATCGCGGTCGAAGCGGCCGCGCGTACGTTCGTGCCGGCCGGCCTGGAAATGCGGTTCGTCGGCCACCGGCTCATAGCCCCGCGCCACGCTACGCTCGATCTTGGTCTTGATCAGTTTTTCGATATCGACGAGATACTTCTCTTCGTCCGGGCTGAAGAACGAAATCGCATCGCCTTCGGACCCGGCGCGACCGGTGCGCCCGATGCGGTGGATATAGTCCTCCGGCGCATGCGGTAACTCGTAGTTGATCACGCAAGGCATTTCCTGGATGTCCAGGCCGCGTGCGGCGACGTCGGTGGCGATCAACAGTTCGATCTCGCCGCTCTTGAACTTGTCCAGGGCGGCGATGCGCTCGCCCTGGGATTTGTCGCCGTGGATCGCATCGGCCTTGAAGCCCTGTTGCTCAAGGTGCCGGGCCAGGCGGGCGGTGCCCAACTTGGTGTTGGAGAACACGATTGCCTGCTTGATGCCTTTTTCACGCACCAGATGCTGCAAAAGTGCGCGTTTCTCGTCGGACGCAACCGCGTACGCCACCTGCCGCACTTTGTCGGCGGTTGCATTGCGGCGCGCCACTTCGATGACCATCGGAGTCTTGAGAATGCCACCGGCCAAGCGCTTGATGTCATCGGAAAAGGTGGCCGAGAACAGCAGGTTCTGGCGCTTTTCCGGCAGCAGGGCGATGATGCGCTTGATGTCCGGCATGAAGCCCATGTCGAGCATGCGGTCGGCCTCGTCGAGCACCAGGATCTGCACTTGGCCAAGGTTCACGCTCTTGTGTTCGATATGGTCAAGCAGGCGGCCCGGCGTGGCGATGAGTATCTCCACACCGGCGCGCACGATCTTCAACTGCGGTCCGATGTCGACACCGCCAAAAACGCAGGTTGACCTGATCTGCATGTGGCGACCATAGGTGGCGACCGCCTCGGCCACCTGCAGCGCCAACTCACGTGTGGGCAGCAGCATCAGCGCTCGCACCGGGTGACGTGCCGGCGATGGTGAAGCGTTCTGGTGGGGCGATAGCAACTGCAGGATCGGCAAGGTGAAGCCGGCGGTCTTGCCGGTGCCGGTTTGCGCCGCGCCCATCACGTCGCCGCCTTGCAGCACAACCGGAATCGCCTGCGCCTGAATCGGCGTAGCTTCGGTGTAACCCTCTTCGGCGATCGCTTTGAGAATCTGCGGGTCTAGGCCGAACGAATCAAAAGACATTAGGCAATGTTGGTTAGCGAGACGCTGGCGCTACAAATTCGCGCAAAGATGGTCGACCGGGGAAGGATGCGGCTGCGAGGCGTTGCGGGCACGAGGGGAGCAATGTCATTCGAGACCAGGATGGTGTACCAGGGTGCGGACGGCTTTTTCGGCCCGGAGTGTAGAGGTAACTCTCGTTACACGCCAACTTGCCTGTTACATCGAACAAGTGCGATTGTACCAGTCGTGGCGCATCTACAGGATCAAGCCGGGACAATCAAGCCGGGACAATCAAGCCGGGACAATCAAGCCGGGACCGTTGCCGCTACTTGCGCGCATCAAGCG
>CAYYFR010000004.1:45126-80517 GCA_964470865.1 uncultured Burkholderiales bacterium
ATCAAGCCGGGACAATCAAGCCGGGACCGTTGCCGCTACTTGCGCGCATCAAGCGCCCGCGCCAGGGCGGCGCGGGCCTGGTCATCGGCATGGCCGGCGGCCTTTTGGGCGCGGTCAGCGGCGGCCTTTTCAGTACGTGCGGCGTCGATTTCCTTTTGCGCCGCCAACAGGCCGTCTTCGGCTTTTTTTACTCGCGCAGTCGCTTCGGCATGGCGCGAGTCGGCTGCGACCAGGCCGTTACGCGCCGCGTCTGCCGCCCTGCGGGCGCCGTCGATGCCCGACACAGCCTCGCTACGCTCGCGAATCGGTGCCTGCGAGTGGGCCAGGCCCATGCCCATGAGCACCAGCACAAGAGCGGTCAAGGAGCGTATTGTGGCAAGTCGGATTTCAGGCTTCAATGTTTGCGCCCGCAAGGGCGACTGCGTTTTACATGGCACAGGCACCAGCGCGCCGAATCTGCACACTGACATCGATTGCACCAACATGGTGCAATCGATGTCAGTGTGCACGTTGTTAGTGCATTGTTTGCCGTCGTCGCCTCGGAGATGGCTGTGGCACAATGCGCGACGCATTTGCGTGAGGAAGTTTCGGGTTGGCTGCATGATGAACTCTTTGGCACGCGCGGCAAGTGGGCAGGCGGCTGCGTGGCATAAAAGATGCTTTTTAGGCAGTGTCGGAAGGATGTTGACCGCAAGTGACACGTGTGTTTCGAAAAATCGAATCTTCAGGAGATCTGGACATGGCAATGACCGCCAGTGATGTGTTGAAAATGGCGAAAGACAACGAGGTCGCTTTTGTCGACTTCCGATTTACCGATACCAAGGGTAAGGAACAACACGTTTCCGTGCCGGTCAAGGCGTTTGACGAAAGCAAGTTTACCGAAGGTCATGCGTTCGACGGCTCATCGATCGCCGGTTGGAAGGGCATCGAAGCGTCAGATATGCTGCTCATGCCGGACCCGATGTCTGCCCACATGGACCCGTTTACCGATGAAAATACGCTGATCCTGACGTGCGACGTGCTCGAACCGTCCACCGGCAAAGGTTACGACCGCGACCCGCGATCGATCGCCAAGCGTGCGGACACTTACCTGAAGGCCTCGGGCATCGGCGACGTCGCGTATTTCGGCCCGGAACCCGAGTTTTTCATTTTTGATTCGGTGGCCTGGCGCGTCAACATGTCGGGTTCATCCTGCCAGGTATGGTCGTCCGAAGCCTCGTGGCAGACCGACGATCGGGTTGATGGCCAGGGCAACAGCGGCGGCCGCATCGGCGTCAAGGGCGGTTACTTCCCGGTGGCGCCGCTCGATCAGTTGCAGGACATGCGTTCCGAAATGTGCCTTTTGCTTGAGCAGCAGGGCGTCGAAGTCGAGGTGCATCACCATGAAGTGGCGAATGCCGGTCAATGCGAGATCGGCACCAAGTTCGCACCGCTGGTGCAGCGCGCCGACTGGCTGCAAATCCTCAAATACACGGTCATGAATGTGGCCCACGCCTACGGCAAGACCGCTACCTTCATGCCCAAGCCGATCGTTGGCGACAACGGTTCGGGCATGCATGTGCACCAATCGATCTGGAAGGACGGCAAGAATCTTTTTGCCGGCACCGGATACGCGGGCTTGTCGGAGTTCGCGCTTTATTACATCGGCGGCATCATCAAGCACGCGCGGGCACTCAACGCGATCACCAATTCGACCACCAATTCCTACAAGCGTCTGGTTCCGGGCTTCGAGGCGCCGGTCAAGCTGGCGTATTCGGCACGCAATCGCTCCGCATCGATCCGCATTCCGTATGTGCAGACGGACAAGGCGCGGCGTATCGAAGTGCGTTTCCCCGACGCCCTGTCCAATCCGTATCTCGCTTTCACCGCGATGATGATGGCGGGTCTGGACGGCGTGCAGAACAAGATTCACCCGGGCGATCCGGCCGACAAGAATCTCTATGATCTGCCGCCGGAAGAAGACGCGAAAATCCCGACCGTCTGCTCCTCGCTTGACCAGGCGCTCGAAGCGCTCGACAAGGACCGTGAGTTCCTGACCCGCGGTGGCGTGTTCAGCAACGATATGATCGACGCTTACATCGCCTTGAAGATGGACGACGTCACGCGATTCCGCATGACTACCCATCCGCTCGAGTACGAAATGTATTACAGCGCCTGACCGGTCGAGGGTCTTGAGCGGAAAGCGGCACGCGCAACGCGTGCCGTTTTTTTTATAAGCCGTCGTAAGGCATGTTGACCGCTTGTGGCGAAACCCGGCTTTTTCACAGCGCGGTAAACTGGTGGATGACCGCGCGCGTTATGCAACTGCAGCGCGTCGCCGCACGGATGGCTTGAGGCAATCGGAGTGAAGATCATGATGAACCGCAATCTGCTGCATTGGCTTACCCGCGGGGCACTGGCCTTTACCTTGGCGATGCCACTTTTGGCGCTTGCGCAGCAACGTCCGTCGACCCCGCCCGCGGCGGCGCCCGTCCCGGCGCCTGGAGGCCCCGCACCTGGCGGGGTGTTTCGCTGCCTCGATGCCGACGGCAAGACCGAGTACCGCAATATAGGCGATACCAAGGGCTGCAAGAAGATTGAGACCGAAACGGTCAACACTGTGCCTTTTCCGCGCGCTGCCACGGCCCGCCCTGACGGCAAGGCGCCCAACCGGATCGAGGCAGGCGCGCAACGCGGCCGCGACAATGATCGACGCAAGATTCTCGAGGAAGAACTGGCCAGCGAGCAGAAGCGTCTTGTCGATCTACGTTCCGAATTCAATAACGGCGAGCCGGAGCGTCGTGGCGATGAGCGCAACTTTCAGCGTTACGCCGATCGCGTCGAGAAGCTCAAGGCCGATATCTCGCGCAGCGAAGCCAATGTGGAATCGCTCAAGCGCGAACTCAGCACCGCCCGCAACTAGTGTAGTGCCCCGCAATTACCGATACATGAAATCGCGCCTTTTGGCCGATGGCGGCGTTGCAAATCCTCGCGATACCTACGGGTATCGCTGCGGTTTGCGCCTTGCCCTCGACCAAAATCCATCGATTTCATTTTGTACCGGCAATTACGCGGCACCACACTAGGGCCTGGGGGGTCCGCGCCCATCGGCGCGACGCCTGCGCCATCTTCGACGCGCCGGTCGATCGCGGTGCGTTCCTGCGAATGCCACGGCCCTGAAGATCGACCAATCCCCCAGCGGCCTGGCGCCCTCCACCGGAGCACTTTTTCCAACATGAGACGCACGCCTTCCAGCAAGCGCGCCGCTGCCGCACTTCAGGCGGCGTCACTTGCGGCCTATGCGGGGCTCGACCTGTTGCCTACCGCGATTCTTCTGCTCGACCAGAATTGTCGGGTGATCCACGGCAATTCTGCGGCTGAAAGCCTGATCGAAGCCGGTCTCAGAAACCTGATCGGCCAATCGGTGCAGCGCTTGTTTGAGGGGGGGGCTGAGTGGGAAGTGACCCTGCAGGAGGCGCTCGCCGGGCGCTGGAGTCACCGTACGCAGGAGCTGGTGCTGGCGCCGGCCGGCCGCGAGCCGGTGCCGGTGTCTTGCGTGATCACGCCGATCGATCAAGCACCCGCCTGCCTGCTGACCGAATTCAGGGTGATTGACCAGCAGCAGAAGATCGCGCGCGAACAACGGTTGAACGAACAAGCCGAAGCCAATCGGCAGCTGGTACGCAATCTGGCACACGAGATCAAGAACCCGCTGGGCGGCATTCGCGGCGCGGCGCAGTTGCTGGAGCACGAGTTGCCACTGCCCCAGCTGCGCGAGTACACCCAGGTAATCATCAAGGAGTCCGATCGCCTGCAGTCGTTGATGGATCGCATGCTCACGCCGCAGCGACCCCCGCACATCACCGGCGTCAACATCCACGAAGTTCTGGAGCGGGTGCGCAGCCTGCTGGCGGCCGAATTCCCGCGGCGCTTTCGGCTGACCCGCGACTATGACGCCTCACTGCCCGATTTGCGTGGGGACAAGGAACGCCTGATTCAGGCTGTGCTCAACATCACCCGCAATGCGGCCCAGGCCTTGATCGCCTCAAATACCCCCGATCCTGAAATTCGGTTGAAGACACGTATCGCCCGCAACCTGACACTTGCGCGGGAACGCTACCGGTTGGCACTGGAATTGCATATTTCAGACAATGGTCCGGGTGTCCCCGAGGATATTCACGACCGCATCTTCCATCCGCTGGTGTCCGGGCGCGAAGGTGGCAGTGGCCTCGGTTTGACTCTGGCGCAGACATTCGTGCAGCAGCACCATGGCACGATTGAATGCGACAGCCGGCCCGGATACACCTGTTTCAAGATTCTCCTGCCTTTGTCCTAGAAGTGTAATGTTCGAAAGCCGGTCGTCATGATCGGGCGACGATAACTGGAAGCACATGAAACCGATCTGGATCGTCGACGACGACAAATCCATCCGCTGGGTACTGGAGAAGGCGCTGGCGCGCGAAAACATTCCGTGCCGGCTGTTCGCATCGGCGCGCGAGGCGATCGACGCGCTCGAGGGCGACGCGCCGCAGGTGCTGGTGTCCGACATACGCATGCCCGGTGCTTCGGGGCTGGAGTTGCTCTCGGTGATCAAGAGCAAGCACCCGGGTTTGCCGGTGATCATCATGACCGCTTATTCCGACCTTGAGTCGGCGGTGGCTGCCTTCCAGGGAGGTGCGTTCGAGTACTTGCCCAAACCCTTCGATGTCGACAATGCGATCGAGTTGATGCGGCGCGCGATCGAGGAGTCGATGCGCGAAGTCGCCGCCGAGGAGGTTCCGGAAGCGACCCCGGAAATACTCGGTGCGGCGCCCTCCATGCAGGAGGTATTCCGCGCCATCGGACGCTTGTCGCAGTCGCATGCGACTGTGCTGATCAACGGCGAATCCGGCAGCGGCAAGGAGTTGGTGGCGCGCGCGCTGCATCGTCACAGTCCGCGCGCGACGAAGCCGTTCATTGCGATCAATACCGCGGCGATTCCGAAAGACCTGCTCGAATCGGAACTGTTCGGGCATGAGCGGGGAGCCTTCACCGGCGCCCAGACCATGCGCCGCGGGCGCTTCGAGCAGGCCGAGGGTGGCACCCTGTTTCTCGATGAGATCGGCGACATGCCGTCGGAATTGCAGACGCGCCTTTTGCGCGTGCTGTCGGATGGCCAGTTTTATCGGGTTGGCGGGCATCAGCCGATCAAGGCGAACGTGCGGGTGATCACCGCCACCCACCAGGATCTCGAACGGCGCGTCAGGGAGGGCCTGTTTCGCGAGGACCTGTTTCACCGACTCAATGTGATCCGCCTGCGTCTGCCGCCGATGCGCGACAGGCGCGAGGATATTCCGTTGCTGGCACGGCACTTCATGGGGAAAAGCGCCCGCGAGCTGGGCGTCGAGGTCAAGCGGCTCGGAGATGCGACGCTCAAATACCTGGGGACGCTTGATTGGCCAGGCAACGTGCGACAACTGGAAAACGTCTGTCATTGGCTCACCGTGATGGCGCCGGCGCAGACCATCGAGGTAGCAGACCTGCCGTCGGATCTGCGCGACGGCCGCAACGAACCCGGTGGGGTGATTGTTACCGATTGGGTCAAGTCGCTGGAGCAGGAGGTAACGCGCCGCCTGGCCGCCGGCGAGAACTCGATTGGTGACGATCTGACCCGTCAGTTCGAGAGTGCGTTGATCCGCAACGCCCTGCGCCACACGGGCGGACGGCGCATCGAAGCAGCCAACCTTCTGGGCATGGGCCGCAATACGATCACCCGCAAGATCAGTGAACTGAAGATCGAAGACCGCGGCGATTGACCGCTCGAACCGCGACCTGGGCGCAAGCCTTGCGACTCCGAGCGCGCATCTTTCAGTGCTTCATTGCAAGGCCGGTTTCGCCAGGTGCGTGGCTGCGCGCCGGCACTGGCGGTGTCGCGCTTCAGCCGGTGCCGGTGCTGCCAAACCCGCCGCTGCCGCGCTGGCTGCTGACGAAATCGTCGACCACGGCGAAATCGACCTGCAAGACCGGTACGATGACCAGTTGCGCGATGCGATCCATCGGCTGCAAAGTGAACTCGGCCTGGCTGCGGTTCCACATGGCGCACATCAGCGGTCCCTGATAGTCCGAATCGATCAGGCCGACCAGGTTGCCAAGCACGATCCCGGATTTCGCGCCCAGGCCCGAGCGCGGCAGGATCATGGCCGCGTAGCCCGGGTCGGCGATGTGGATGGCCATGCCGGTGGACACCATCTGCGTCTGCCCGGGTTGCAGGGTCAATGGCGCCTCGATGCAGGCGCGCAGATCGAGCCCCGCACTGCCCTTGGTCGCGTAGGATGGAAGGCTGACTTTCAGGCGTGGATCCAGCAGCTTGACTGCGACGGTTTTCATGCTCGGTCGGTGGGCAGGGCTAAAATCGGATTTTAGCTGGCCCTTGCACACCACCTGATGCGGCGCCGGTCACCCGAGGAGAAACAGTGAAAATCGCGATTCCCGATGACTATCAGGATTGCGTTCGCCACCTTGTGTGTTTCGCCAGGCTGGCCCGGCATGAGGTGGTGATCTACAACGACTCAAGCAGTGACGAAAGCGAACTGGTGCGGCGCTTTGTCGACTGTGATGCGCTGGTGCTGATCCGCGAACGCACGCGCATCACCGCGACCCTGCTTGACCGCCTGCCGCGACTGAAAATCATCAGCCAGACCGGCAAGGTATCGAATCACATCAAGGTTGCCGACTGCAGCGTGCGCGGCATCGCCGTGGCGGAGGGCCAGGGCGACCCGGGTCCGACGGCCGAGCTGACCTGGGCACTGATCATGGGGGCACTGCGCTACGTACCCCAGGAGGCATGGCGACTCAGGAGCGGGCTTTGGCAGGGCTCGTTGGGGCGCCAGTTGCGCGGCCGCAGGCTGGGTGTGTGGAGCTACGGCAGGATCGGCAAGATCGTGGCGGGCTATGGCCGCGCCTTCGGCATGCAGGTGTGGGTGTGGGGGCGGGAAGCATCGACCGCCGCGGCGCGTGCCGACGGTTTCGACGTGGCGCCGTCGCGCGAGGCCTTCTTCACCGGCAGCGAGGTGCTGAGCCTGCATGTGCGACTGAATGCGGAAACCCGCGGCATGGTGATGCCAGCCGATCTCGCCGCCATGCGCGACGATGCCTTGTTGGTCAATACCAGCCGTGCCGAGTTGATCGCGCCGGGCGCGCTGGAGGCCGCCCTCGCAGCCGGGCGTCCGGGCTTCGCTGCGGTAGATGTTTACGAGGATGAACCGGTGCTGGGTGCGCGGCATCCGTTGCTTGCCCTGCCGAATGCGCTGTGCACGCCGCATTTGGGGTATGTAGAGCGCGACAACTACGAACTCTATTTCGGCACCGCATTTGACAACCTGCTGGCATTTGCCGCAGGTCGGCCGACAAATCTCGCCGATCCGACGCTCTTGCTGAGAGCGTGAACTTCGCGTGATTGTCCGGCGTGAATCCGGCCGGCGCGCCCTGCGTCCAAGCGTGGCGAAACCGCACAAGCCCACGCGTGGTCAACCGAGGCGCTCTTGCAATTCGTTACGCGCCCGCAGCTGCCACGAGCTCGTGGTTCCGCGCTGTTGGCAGCGCGATGGCGCTGCCACGATGCCGTAGCGTCACACGACAATCTCGAACAGCAGGCGTTCGAACTCGCCGTGGCGCGCGACGATGGCACGCAGCCGCAGCCGCATTGAGGTCGGGCCATCGATGAATTCGATGACATTGCCTTCGCGTGCCCAGCCGACCGGCAAGAGGATCGAAGCGTGTTCGCTGTAGTTGCGCAAGGTCGGGTTGGCGCCGGTGTTGGTCAGCATCTGCTCATCGATGGCGGGCAGGGCGGCCGGTGCGTCAAACGGATTGGCCGGGCCTTGCGGGACGCCGCGCTCGGGACCGCTGTCACCGCGTGCGGCGCTTCGCGCGCGCTTGAAATTGTCGATGATCAGTGCCGCAGCGCTAGGCGACCTGCCGGAGGCCTGCAGGATCGCCGTAGCCTCCGCATAGCGCACTGCGCCGGCGCGCGCCAGGCCGGGCAGCATTTCCAGTCCAATCTCGATCCGCCCATCGCCCGTTTCTTCCGCCCAGCGGATTTCTCCGACCATGGCGGTGCCTTCCCTGCCATGTCGGATGGCGGCCAGCTGACCGCGCCTGACGCGCGCATTGCCGGCGCCGACGCCGCGCTGCATGGACAGGCCGGTCGCGCTCTCCTCCAGCATCTGCCAGCAGTCAAGCTCTCCCAGCACCTGTTGCCATGATTCGGTCGTGGGTTTTTGCTCCTTGAACGGTACTTCGCCCGCGCCCAGGAAGATATTCGCCACCTCGACATGGTTGTAAACCTTGGGCGGCGGGGGCGGCGCATAGCGTCGCCGTTTCATCAGGCCGTAGATCAATTCAGGATCGATCGCACAAAATATCGTTTCACTGCGGCGCCGTCGCGGGAATCGCCGCTGGTTGGTACGTGTACACCAGGCCCCGTAGAGCTTGCCGAAAAGCGAGCGCAGCACCGGCACCGGTGAGGGCGGCACCAGCGTCGGGCTCTCGATCATGCTGCCGCGATTGAGCATGGCGAGCCGTCCGCCAATGCTTTGTGCCAGTGCAGTGACATCGAGAACATGCTCCAGATCGCCCATGCGAACGGTTTTCAGCTTGGCACCATCCGCGTCTGCCGATTGCTCGCTGCCGCCGGCGCCAGCCGGGTGCACCCGCAGCGCGAGCTTGCGCTCGAAAAAACCGGCGATCTGGCAGGTGTACTCAAACTCCCGACCGGACATGGAGCGCGCGCCGCACAGGTGCAACAGCAGGCCACGGCCGTAGGTTGCCGCGACGCTGCTCTTGCCATCGGCTTGCAAAGAGTCGCGCACTGCCTTCCGGGTCAGGCCGGCGCGCTCGGCGCTGGCCAGTATGTTGCGGGCGATGTTCCACAGATCGTCAGGCACCCGCTGGCGCGCGCGCAGGTAGGCGATCATCCCTTGGACCGACCAGAACACCGCGCGTTGATGCAGTAATGCGGCGAATCTCAGATACTCGTCGGTGGCTGCCAGGCTTTGCGGAATTCCGTCTGCGTAGGCTTCGGCCAGGCGCCGCGTCAGCCGATCGCTTGCAGCCAGCGCGGCAGCCTGCGCCGGCATGAGCGGCAGCAGCTTGTCGGCATATCTGGATGCCAGGGTTTCCAGGTACTGAAGCATCGGTGCGCGCAGGGTCTCCACGACCTTGAGTGCGGCCATCCCGCCGCGACCGGGCAGCTCGCCCAAGGCATCGGTAATGGCAATCACCAGGGCTTGCGGATCCGCCTTGGGCAGCTCGTTGAGCCAGACCCGGCAAGCATCCGGGCTGATCAGCGGATTGTAGGCTGGGCCGGTAGCCAAGACGAGCCTTCAGGCCTGAACGACGGCGGCGGCGCCGCTGTCCGGGAGGGCAGGTGCTTGAGCATGCTTGCTCACGCGATTTTCAGGCATCCGCGACTTTCAGAACCAGCTTGCCGAAGTTGCCGCCGGAGAAAAGCAGGTTGAGAGTGGCCGGAAAGTTGGCCAGGCCGTCGACCACATCTTCACGCGAGCGGAATTTTCCCTCGCGCATCCATTGTGCGATCTGGCTGACCGCCTCGCTGTAACGCTCGGCCCAGTCGAACACGACGATGCCCTCCATGCGCGCCCGGTTGACGAGCAGGGAAAGATAGTTCGACGGCCCCTTGACCGGCGTTGTATTGTTGTATTGCGAGATGGCGCCGCAAATCACGATGCGTGCGCGCCGGTTGATGCGGGTGAGCACTGTGTCAAGGATTTCGCCGCCGACGTTGTCGAAATACACATCGACCCCCTTCGGGCAGTACAGTTTCAGGCCATCGCGCACCAAGCCGGCCTTGTAGTCGATGCAGGCATCAAAGCCCAGTTCATCGACCACGAATTGGCATTTGTCGGCGCCACCGGCGATGCCGACCACCCGGCAACCCTTGATCTTAGCCACCTGCCCTACGGTTTGGCCGACCGCGCCTGCGGCGCCCGACACGAGTACCGTTTCGCCTGGCTGCGGTTGCCCGGATTCGAGTAGCCCGAAGTAGCCTGTCATACCCGGCATTCCCAGGGCATTGAGCCATTGCGGCAATGTGCCTATAGCGAGGTCGATCCTGGTCAGTTCGCCGCGGGCAATGCCCGCAGCATCGATTAAACAGTATTCCTGAACACCCAGGCCGCCACTCACATGGTCACCGACAGCGAATGCCGTGTTGTTCGATGCGATCACCCGGCCGACGCCACCGGCGCGCATGACTTCACCGATGCCCACCGGGGGAATGTAGCTCTTGCCTTCATTCATCCAGCCGCGCATGGCCGGGTCAAGCGAGAGATACAGCACCTTGATCAACACAGCCCCCGGCTCGGGCGACGCTACGGCTTGCCGCGCCAGGTTCCAGTCCGAAGGTTTGGGCAGGCCGCTCGGGCGGGCCGCTAGGCGGATCTGCAGATTGGAGAGAATGCTGGCGTCGACGGGATCAGTGACCATGGGAATTTCCTTTGCGGTTTTTATCTTACTCTGTCACCGCTGCAGGTGGCGTCTCGACCGTCCGCCGGTGTGCGGAAATGCGCATTCCCGCAAAAAGGCCGACATTGTGACCGGCAAGCCAGCTGCGGCGCGGGCCTTTCAGCCTATGGCTTCGCCTGCAGGCAAGTTCAGGAATTCGACAAAGGTGCAATTCAGGCAGACTCCCTCGAACATTTGGGCGGCATCCCCGAATTTTCCGCCATTCCAGTCTGTCTGGCCCAGGGATTGCCGGATTCCGGCCAGCAGGAGCGCGATGATCGCCGACACCGTCTCAGCGGTGATCCTGGGCCCTTGCGCAAGTTCACCCTGGGGGAAATGTATCCATTGCCGGCTCAGGTGTCGAGCAGTGCGGCCAGATGAATGATGATGTCACGGGCCAGATCGACCTTGGAGCCGCGCGGCAGCGGGTGGCGGCCGTTGTCGTCGATCAACGTGATTTCATTGTCGTCGCGGCCGAAGGCGTCTTGTGCGCGGTTGGCGACCAAAAGGGGAATGCCTTTGCGTTTGCGCTTGGCTTCGGCGTTTTCGATCACGTCGTGGCTCTCGGCGGCGAAGCCCACGCAGAACGGCGGCCTGGGCAGCTCCGCCACCCACTTCAGGATGTCCGGATTCTGTTCCAGTTCAAGGGTCAGTGCCGGATGGTGTTCGTCTTTCTTGAGCTTGCGTTCGCTGTACTGCCTGACGTAGTAGTCAGCCACTGCGGCTACCGCGATGAACACGTCGCTGCCGTCGATCTGTTGCTTGACGGCAGCAAACATGTCGCGTGCTGTCTGCACCGAAACGCGCGTCACACCGGCCGGTGTGTCGAGCGCGGTTGGTCCCGAGATCAGGGTGACTGCGGCACCGGCATCGGCGGCGGCCTGGGCAACGGCATAGCCCATCTTGCCGCTAGAGGTGTTGGTGATCACGCGCACCGGGTCGATCGGCTCTTCGGTCGGTCCGGCGGTGACCAGCACGCGCCTGCCACGCAGCAGTTTCGGAATCACCAGTGCGGCGATGTGCGGCATGATCTCCTGTGCTTCGAGCATGCGGCCGTCGCCGCTCTCACCGCACGCCTGGGCACCGCTGCCAGGTCCTAGAATGCTCACCTGGTCTTCGCGCAGTCGCCGCAGATTGCGCTGGGTGGGCAACTGTTGCCACATCTCCACATTCATGGCCGGTGCCAGCAGCAGTCGGCATTCCGCCGGACGCGCCAGGCACAAGGTGGATAGCAGGTCGTCTGCCAGCCCGTTTGCGACTCGCGCCATGAAATCGGCGCTGGCTGGTGCGACCACGATGGCTGCTGCGCCGCGCGTGAGTTCGATGTGGGCCATGCTCCTGGGCTCGCGTGTGTCCCACAGGTCGGTCCACACCGGGCGGCCCGAGAGGGCCTGGAAGGTAGCAGGTGTCACGAAGCGCGTCGCCGCCTCGGTCATCACCACATCGACCGCGAAGCCCGCCTTGACGCACAAACGCACCAGCTCGCAACTCTTGTAGGCGGCGATGCCTCCGGTAATGCCCAGAACGATGCGTTTATCCATCAGTAAAGTGAGATGTGCCGCACGCGCTTCCCGGCGTGTGCAGAAAAGCAATCAACAGCGTTCGCCGACAGCGAGACGCCAAAGATGGAAGTGTACGGGAAGCCGGCGCCTCATGCCCCGCCTTCCGGACGCGGCCTGAAGCTGTCGATGATGAGAAAACAGGCCCCCAGCGTGATGGCCGAGTCGGCCAGATTGAAGGCCCAAAAGTGCCAGCCAAAGGCATGAAAATCGAGAAAATCGATCACGTGGCCATGCGCGACGCGGTCGATCAGGTTGCCCACCGCGCCCGCGGCGATCAGGGCCAGGCCCCAGCAGAAAATGATTTCGTTGCGATGCTGGCGGATCAGCCAGACGATCGCCATCAGCGCCACAGCGGTGAGTCCGATGAAGAATTCACGCTGCCAGCCGGACGCGCCGGACAGAAAACTGAATGCCGCGCCCTTGTTGTAAACCAGCACCAGGTTGAAAAACGGCGTGACTGCCACCGATTCGCCGTAGCGCAGGGCGGCGCTGACCGCCTGTTTGCTCCACTGGTCCAGGCCAACGATGACGAGCGCCAGGATTGCGGCCAGGCGCCAGTTGAAACTGGACCCTGTCACGCGAAATGTCGCGGTTCACCCGCACCATAAAGGTTGGCGACACAGCGACCGCAAATGTCCGGATGCTCCGCATGGCTGCCGACATCGCTTCGATAGTGCCAGCAGCGCTCGCATTTGGCATGTCCGCTGGCCTTGACATCAATCTGCAGGTTGGTGTTTTCGGCGCCGACCGTGACACGGGCTTTCGAGGTGATCAGCACAAAGCGCAGATCGTCGTCCAGAGATTTGAGCAAACGGAGCCTGTCGCCACTGGCGACGATCTCGACCTCCGCCTGCAGCGACGAGCCGATCGCCTTGGCGGCGCGCGCGTCCTCCAGTACCTTCTGCACCTCGGAGCGCACAGCCCGCAATGCGCTCCAGCGGCTGATGAGGGGCGCTGCGCCTTCGATTGCCGGAAACACATGGTTGGTGTCGGCGAAGATCGTTGCTCGGCCCGGTTGCACGACGCTCCATGCCTCTTCGGCGGTGAACGACAGGATCGGCGCGATCAGTTTGAGCAGACTCTGGCTCAAGTGCCACAAGGCATTTTGCGCCGAGCGACGCGCGGCACCGGTGCGTGCGGTGGTGTAAAGCCTGTCCTTGAGGATGTCAAGGTAAAAGCCACCCAGATCCTCGGAACAAAAGGTCTGGATTTTTGGCACCGCAAGATGGAACTCGAAGCGCGCGTAGTCCTCCAGGACGCTGGCCTGGAATTCGGCGGCGCGCGCGACGGCATAGCGATCGATTTCGAGCCACTCCGAGGGGGCCATGGCATCGCGTTGCGGATCGAAATCGCTGGTGTTGGCGAGCAGGAACCGCAGGGTATTGCGGATGCGCCGATAGGCTTCCACCACACGTTTCAAGATCTCGTCGGAAATCGACAACTCGCCGGAATAGTCGGTCGACGCCGCCCACAGTCGCAAAATCTCCGCGCCCAAGGTATCGCTCACCTTTTGCGGCGCGATGACGTTGCCCACCGACTTGCTCATCTTGCGGCCCTGGCCGTCGACCACAAAGCCGTGGGTCAGGAGGCCGGCATAAGGTGCGCGACCGTTGACCATGCATGAGACCAGCAGCGAGGAGTGGAACCAGCCGCGGTGCTGGTCGCTGCCTTCAAGATAAAGATCGGCCGGAAAGCGGCTCTGCGGGCCATGCGAGCCCATGCCATTGGTCTCGCCGCCAGGGCCGCCCATCACGGTCTGGAAGGTCGAGCCGGAGTCAAACCAGACATCCAGGGTGTCCTTGATCTTCACGTAGTCGGCGCTATCGTGGATGCCCAGGGCACCCGCGACTTGCGCGATATCGAGTGTTTGCCATGCTTCGATGCCGCCTTGTTCGACGCGAACGGCCACCGCTTCGAGCAGGTCATGGGTGCGCGGGTGCAGTTGATTGGATTCGCGGTGCACCAGGAATGGCATCGGTACGCCCCATTGCCGCTGGCGCGAGAGCGTCCAGTCCGGGCGGTTGGCGATCATGCTGTGCAGGCGCTGTTTGCCCCAGGCGGGGAAAAAGCGCGTTGCCTCCACCGCGCGCAAGGCGGTTGCACGCAGCGATTCGTGCGGACGATTGGCACCGAATCCGGGCGGCGTGTCCATTGCCGCGAACCACTGGATCGAGGCGCGGTAAATAATCGGCGTCTTGTGGCGCCAGCAATGCATGTAGCTGTGCTCGTTGCTCTCCTGCTTGAGCAGGGTGCCTGCGGCTTCGAGCACGGCCGTGATCCTCGGGTTGGCGTCCCAGATCGACAGGCCGCCGAACAGCGGCAACGAGGCGGCGTACTTGCCGTCCGCCTGTACCGGCGTCAGGATCGCATCGTCGGACATGCCATGGGCCTTGCATGACAAGAAGTCCTCGACCCCGTAGGCGGGCGCCGAATGGACGATGCCGGTGCCGGTTTCGAGAGTGACGTAGTCACCCAGGTAAATCGGTGAGGTGCGGTCGAAACCAGCGTCGCTTGTTGCCAGCGGGTGGCGAAAACAGATGCCGGCAAGTGCGTCACCACGGGTTTTCGCGACCACGCTGCAATCTTCTGCGAGAAAGCCCCAACGCTTGAGGCAGGAGGCTACCAGATCCTCGGCCACGATCAGCAAGCCCCTTGCGGTATCAAGCAGGACATAGCTGAAATCGGGATGCAGGTTCAGCGCCTGATTGGCCGGTATGGTCCAGGGCGTCGTGGTCCAGATGACGATCGCGCCATCCGCTCGCGGCAAGGCAGGGAGGCCGAAGGCTGCCGCCACCTTCGCGGGCTCGGCAAAGGGGAAGCCGACGTCGATGGCCACATCCTTGCGGTCGAGATACTCGACTTCGGCTTCGGCGAGCGCGGATTGGCAGTCGAAACACCAGTTGACCGGTTTCAAGCCGCGGTAGACATAACCTCTCTCAAGAATCCGGCCGAGCACGCGAATCTCGTCGGCCTCGCTCTTGAAATTCATGGTCTGGTAGGGGGTGTCCCATTCGCCCAGCACGCCCAGGCGCATGAAGTCGGCTTTTTGCCGTTCGATCTGCAGCGCGGCATAGGCACGTGCCAGGCTCTGCGTTTTCTCGACCGCGAGGTTCTTGCCGTGCTGCTTTTCAATCTCGCGCTCGATCGGCATGCCGTGGCAGTCCCAGCCCGGCACGTAGGGCGCATCGAATCCCGCCATGGACTTCGACTTGACAATCACATCCTTCAACACTTTATTGACTGCGTGTCCGATATGGATGTCGCCATTGGCATAGGGCGGCCCGTCGTGCAGAATGAATTTCGGTCGGCCCCGGGAAGCCGCCCGGATGGCCTGGTAGGCGCCATTGTCGTGCCACAGGGCAACACGCAGCGGTTCGCGCTTCGCCAGGTCGCCACGCATCGGAAACGGTGTATCCGGAAGATTCAGGGTGTTCTTGTAATCAGCCATAAGACTTGAGGGAGCGATCGATGGGGGCGTTAAGCGGGCTTTGAGTAGGGCAAGGTCGGACTTGCTGCAAAGAATGCCCGTGCGGCGTCGCAGTCCAGGGCGATCTGGCGCTTCAAGGTTTGCAGATCCGTGTACTTTTCCTCGTCGCGCAGTTTCTTGAGGAAGTCGACGCGTACCTGGCGGCCGTAGATTTGATCCGAAAAATCGAAAATGAACACTTCAAGGCGCATTTCGCCGGAACAGGTGACCGTGGGGCGTATGCCCATCGAAGCTACCGCTTCCAACGGGGTGTTGCCCAAGCCGAAAACGCGCACGGCGTAGATGCCGGTCGCCGGCGGACGTTGATGGCGCAGTTGCACATTGGCGGTCGGGAACCCGAGTGTGCGGCCGATCTTGTCGCCGTGCATCACCCGGCCGGATATGCTGTACGGGCGCCCCAGCATGGCCTGCGCCAGTTCGACTTCACCGGCGGCAAGCATCTCTCGCAGGGCAGAGGACGACACCCGGGCTGAGTTGCTCTGCGCCCTAGGAGAAACCACAGTCGGCATTGCGTGGACCTCGAATCCGGCAAGCTTGCCGGCGGCCTTGAGTGCGGCGAAGTCGCCGCTGCGCTTGGCACCGAAGCGAAAGTCTTCGCCAATCATGACCCAACGGGTGCCGAGCCCCCGCACCAGAACGCGATCGATGAACTCGTCCGCAGTCAGGCGCGCGAACGCGTGATCAAAGCGGCAGATTTGCGCACGGGCGACGCCGTACTGTGCAAGCAGCGAGCATTTTTCGCGCAGCGAGGTAAGCCGGGTCGGCGCTGAATGGGGAGAGAAAAACTCGCGCGGATGTGGTTCGAAGCTGACGACGCATGAAGGAATCGCCAGACGCAGCGAGGCCGCGCGCAATTGGCGAAGAATGGCCTGATGCCCAAGATGGACGCCGTCGAAATTGCCAATTGTGACCACATGTGAGGTGCACGCGGATGCCCGCGGCAACCCGCGATAAATCAGCATGCAGGGTCTGCCCGAAAACGTAAAGCCTTGAATTATAGCGATTTGTGCAGCGCAAACCGGTAGAATTGCGGGCTCTTCCAACCTCACCTGGAAAGCTGACCGTGCTGCGCGTTGTCATCCTTGTTTCCGGCCGTGGCAGCAACATGGAATCCCTGATTCGTGCGCGTGACGGTGGCTTTCTCCCGGTCGAGATCGCAGCGGTGATCAGTAATCGGAGCGATGCCGGCGGACTTGCGACCGCTGCCGCGCATGGCATTCCGACGCTGGTGGTGCCGCATGGTGAGCACACGACGCGCCAGGCATTCGATGCGGCGCTGGCACGTGAAATTGACCGATTCGCGCCTTCTCTGGTGGTTCTGGCGGGTTTCATGCGCATCCTCACTGCGGCATTTGTCGGGCGTTACGCCGGGCGCCTGGTCAACATCCATCCGTCGCTGTTGCCGGCGTTTCCCGGATTGCATACCCATGCGCGTGCGTTGGCCGCGGGCTGCAAGGTGCACGGCGCGACCGTTCATTTTGTTACCGCCGAGCTCGATCACGGCCCAATCATCATCCAGGCGGTGGTCCCGGTTCTTCCAGACGATGACCAGGCGCGCCTTGCGGCCCGTGTCCTGGCGCAGGAACATGTCATTTACCCGCAGGCCCTGGCGTGGATCGCTGCCGGCAAATTGCGAACCGAGGGCGGCATAGTGCAGGTGAGCGATGCCAATGCCTGCCAAGCGGTGCTGGCCGAGGGATCGCGCATTGGCAACGCCGCGCCGGGCGAACCTTGCGCGGTTGCAGGCACACAAGAGGCAATGTCGTCAAAATGAACATGGCTGCGCGCTTGACAGGCTTTGCGTTTGAGCATGCTGTGCGTGCCCTGGCTGGCGTACTGCCCGCCGGGTTGCCCGCCGACCGCAGCCTTTCGGAGTATTTCCGCGCCAATCCCAAGCTTGGCTCGGGCGACCGCAGCATGATCGCCGAGACGGTTTACGCGGTCCTGCGCAATCGTCGCAGCCTGGCGGTGGGCGCGGGCAGCGAGTACCCGCGCGAACTGGCGCTGGCCGCGCTGGCGCGGGTGCGCGGCTTGAATCTCAAGCAGTTCGAGCACGTGCTGCGCGGCGATGAGGCGGCGCTGGTGGCGCGGGTCAAGGCGATGGTGCTGGAAGACCTGCCGGAGCCGATACGTTACGACCTGCCGGATTGGTTGTGGGCGGCGCTGGTTACTGAACGCGGGGCGCCGGAGGCTGCCCGGCTGGCTCAGGCGCTCAAGGCGGCCGCCCCCCTTACCTTGAGGGTCAACCTGATCAAGGCTACGCGCGAGGCGGCCACTGCGCGGCTGGAGGAAAGCGGCGTTGTGGCCAAGCCGACGCGTTATTCGCCGCACGGCTTGATCGTCGAAGGCAAGCCGGCCCTGCAGCGCCATCCCTTGTTTCTCGAAGGGATTGTCGAGGTGCAGGACGAGGGCAGCCAACTGCTTGCCGAACTGGTGGCGCCACGTCGGGGCGAGATGGTGGCGGATTTTTGCGCCGGCGCCGGCGGCAAGACCCTGGCGCTGGGTGCCTTGATGCGCTCCAGCGGAAGGCTGTACGCGTTCGATGTGTCGGCGTCGCGCCTGGCCAAGCTCAAGCCGCGTTTGGCGCGTAGCGGCTTGTCGAACGTGCACCCGGTGCGCATCGAGTCGGAGAACGACCTGCGCGTGAAGCGGCTGGCAGGCAAGCTTGATCGCGTGTTGGTGGATGCGCCGTGCAGCGGCTTGGGTACCTTGAAGCGCAACCCCGAACTCAAGTGGCGCCAGACGCCGGAAGACGTGCTTGAACTGGCGGCCAAGCAGTTGGCGATCCTGGCTGGTGCGGCGCGCCTGGTCAAGCCGGGCGGCACGCTGGTGTACGCGACCTGCAGCTTGTTGCGCGCAGAGAACGCGACAGTGGTGGAACAATTCCTTGCTGCGCATGTCGATTTTCAGGCGGTCGCGGCACGTGCTGTGCTGGCGCGGCGCGGGATTGAGCTCGATACAGGCGCAGGCGATGCGCTCGAGTTGCTGCCGCACACGCATGGCACCGATGGGTTCTACGCGATGGTGCTGGAGCGCCGAAAATGAAGGCACGCGACGCGGCCTTCTGGCTGCTGGCGTGGCTGGCACTGCTGCCGGGCTTTGCCGCCGCCCGCGAAACGGCAGCGGTGCCGGGCACTGTTGCGCTGGCGGGTGGCTCGGCGCAAGCGCTTTTTTCACCCTGGGACGATATCGAAGGCGCGATTGTCGCCAGTTTGCGCGCGGCGCAGCGACAAGTGCTGGTGCAGGCGTTTTCGTTCACCAGCCGCCCCATCGCGCGGGCGCTGATCGATGCCAAGAGGCGTGGCATCGACGTGCGCGTGACCGTCGATGCCGCAGAGACGCGGCGTCTCGAGGGCGGGCGCATTCCCGAGCTGGCCGCCGCCGGGATCCCGGTTTTCGTCGAGGAGCGTTACCAGAGCGCGCACAACAAAGTCATGGTGATCGACGCCGACCTGCCGACCAGTACCGTGATCACAGGGTCGTACAACTGGAGCTTCGCGGCACAACGTCGCAACGCCGAGAATGTGCTGATCATGCGCGGCCAGACTGCACTTGCCGGGCGTTACCGGATGAACTGGGAACGCCACCAGGTCGACGCCAGGCCATACACGAAGCAATGAAAAATACCCCGATGCTGGCGGCGCTGGCCGATCTTTGGAAAGACCTGCAGAACCCGAGCGTGCTTTGGCAGATTGCGACCCTGGTTCTGTGCCTGGGGCTTGCATGGTGGCTGGCATCGAACCTGCGCAAGCGCCTGGCGCTGCGCATGGCCGCGCGCGAGGCCCTGGGGCGGCGTGTCGGACGGCCGATGCAGTTTGTCGGCGGCGGCTTTGATCGCCTGCTGTTTCCGGTATTGGCGCTAGCGCTGGTATTGGTCGCACGTTTGGTGCTCAAGCATTTTCAGCATGTGAACCTGTTGCATGTCGCCGTTCCGCTGCTGTTCGCTTTGGCGGCGATTCGCGGCGTGGTGTACCTGTTGCGGCATGCCGTGGCTGCGGGCGGCATGCTGGCAGTTGGCGAGCGTTGGGTCACGTTGTTGGTCTGGCTTGGCGTGGCCCTGCATTTCACGGGATTGCTGCCGGAATTGACAGCGGTTCTCGAACAAATCACGTTTCCGCTCGGCAAGCAGCGGATCTCGCTACTGCTGGTGTTGCATGCGCTGTTCTCGGTGGCATTGACGCTGTTGGTCTCGCTTTGGGCGGCGGCCATGCTGGAAGCGCGCCTGATGACTGCGGAGTCCTTCGACATGTCGTTCCGCGTGGCGCTGGGTCGGTTCGTCAAGGCGCTCCTGGTTTTCGCGGCGGTGCTTGTCAGTCTGTCCCTGGTTGGCATCGACCTCACGGTGTTATCCGTATTCGGCGGCGCGCTGGGTGTGGGCCTGGGGCTTGGCTTGCAGCGCATCGCAAGCAATTATTTCGCTGGTTTCATCATCCTGCTCGATCGCTCGATCAGGATCGGCGACATGATCAGTGTCGACAAATACAGTGGCGCGGTGACGCAGATCAACACGCGTTTTACAGTGCTCAAATCGCTCGACGGAACCGAGGCGATCGTTCCCAACGAGATGTTGGTCAATTCGCCGGTCGCCAATCTGTCGTTTACCACGCGCGAGAATCGCCTTTCGGTTCAATTGGTGGTGGCGTACGACAGCGATCTCGAGATGGTCAAGGGTTTGTTGCTGGGTGCTGCGGCCGAACATCCGCGGGTGCTTGCCGAACCTGCGCCTGCGGTGCTGTTGCGGCAGTTTGGTGCCGACGGTCTCGAACTGGAAATGGGCTTCTGGATCAGTGACCCGGAACAAGGCAGTCTGAACATGCGATCCGATCTCAACTTCGCGATCTGGCGGGCCTTTCAGGCCGCCGGCATCGGTATTCCGTATCCGCAACGCGAGGTCCGCCTTTTGCGGGCAGCGGCTCGCGCGACCGATTGAGTTGCGGCCACCCCGGGGCATGCAAGGAAATAGCCGGGGTTCTGACGCGCTCTTGGCTGGGGCAACCAAGATGGCAATGGCCCGGGTCATGTGGTGTACTGGCGTAACTCGACAGTTTTTCTGCAGACCCTGCGCCTTGGCAGCCGAAAAAGCGGCGAAGTCGCGTACAATTTAAGGTTATTCGCCGTGTTTCGGGTGTGACTCGATTTACTCACAGGGAGAGCTTCATGGATTTGTTTTCGGGCGTGTTTGATTTGAGCTTCTGGCAGCTCGTCGGACTCGCGCTGGTCTTGACCCACATCACCATTGCCGGGGTGACCATCTATTTGCATCGTTGCCAGGCGCATCGCGCGCTTGACCTGCATCCGATCGTCAGTCATTTTTTCCGTTTCTGGATGTGGCTGACCACCGGAATGATCACCAAGGAATGGACGGCCATTCATCGCAAGCATCATGCGAAGGTTGAAACGGCGGAGGATCCGCATAGCCCGCAGATTCACGGTATCAACGCCGTGCTGTGGACTGGTGTGGTGCTTTATGTCAGGGAGTCGCGCAACCGGGAAACCATGGAGCGCTACGGGCATGGCACACCGGACGACTGGATCGAAAAGAACCTGTACTCTCGGCACGAAAAACTTGGCGTCACCCTGCTGCTGCTGATCGACATCGTGCTTCTGGGCGCGATTCCCGGCGCGTTGGTGTGGCTCACCCAGATCGCGTGGATTCCGTTTTGGGCCGCCGGCGTCATCAACGGCATCGGCCACTGGTTCGGCTATCGAAATTTCAAGGTGGCCGATGCCAGCACCAACATCGTGCCGTGGGGCATCCTGATCGGCGGCGAGGAATTGCACAACAACCATCATGCTTTTGGCACATCGGCCAAGTTGTCGAACCGGTGGTATGAGTTCGATATCGGCTGGATGTACATCCGCATCCTCGAGACTTGCGGCCTGGCGCGCGTCAAGAAGATCGCACCTACGCCCAAGTTTGTGGCGGCCAAAGCGGCGGTCGACATGGAAACCCTGCAAGCGGTGATCGCCAATCGATACGACGTGATGGCGCGCTACGCGAAATCATTCAAACTGGTGTGGCGTGAGGAACTGGCCAAGCTCAAGGAAGCGTCGGCTGAGCGTGCGCGGGTCGAGGCGATTAAGCGCGCTTTGCACCAGGATGCGAGCGAACTGCGCGAGGCCGACAAGGCGAATCTCAAGACCGTGCTCGACGACAATGCCGTGCTGGCCAAGATTTACGCCATGCGCGAGGAGTTGATCGCGCTGTGGGAGCGCTCGACTGCCACCAGCGAGCAATTGCTCAAGGAACTGCAGGATTGGTGCGCGCGCGCCGAAGCAAGTGGTATTCGGGCGCTTGAGGAGTTCTCGTTGAGGTTGCGCAGTTACGCCTTGCCGCTGGGGGCATAAGCGCCCCGGCGGCAAGTCAATAAAAAGGCTCTTTACGGAATCGAATGGGCGATTCCGTAAAGACCGAATAAAAAAGGCCTCGCGCAGCGAGGCCTTTTTTCATGCGATTGCGCAAGTGCCTACTTGATCTTGGTTTCCTTGAAAATCACGTGCTTGCGCACCTTGGGATCAAACTTCTTGATTTCCATTTTTTCAGGCGTGGTGCGCTTGTTCTTGGTCGTGGTGTAAAAAAAGCCCGTGCCGGCAGTTGATTCAAGCTTGATTTTGTCTCTCATTTTGCAGGCTCCCTAGATTTCACGGCGCGCGCGCAGGTCCGCCAGAACCGCGTCGATGCCGTTTTTGTCGATGATGCGCAGTCCGGCGGACGAAACGCGCAAGCGCAGCCAGCGGTTTTCGCTTTCAACAAAAAAGCGCCGGTATTGCAGGTTCGGCAAGAAGCGCCGCTTGGTCTTGTTGTTGGCATGGGACACGTTGTTCCCCACCATCGGGCCCTTGCCCGTTATTTGGCAAACTTTTGCCATCAATCGACTCCTGTGATTTGTTCGGAAAGCGGCTGCGGGGGAACTACCAGGAGATTACGCCCGTGCCGGACCAGATTTGCGGGCGGTCTGCAAAACCGCATGCCTCCCGCGTAACCCTCTATTCTATTCGAAAACCGGTAATCGTCCAATTTTTTCGCGCGCGTGCACTGCCGTACCACCGATTACAACCATCCGCGTTCGGCAAACGATGTGGCTTGACGCGCCGCTACGATAATGTGGTCGAGTACCTGTACATCGACCAGCGCCAAGGCTTGCTTGAGGCTTTCGGTCAGGAAGCGGTCGGCCTGGCTGGGTTCGGGCGCACCGGAAGGGTGATTGTGCGCAAGGATTACCGCAGCCGCATTGTGAGCAAGCGCCAGCTTCACGACTTCACGCGGATAAACACTGGTTTGTGTCAGCGTGCCACGAAAAAGCTGATCCGCCGCCAGCAGTCGGTTGCGGGCATCCATGAACAGCACCATGAATACCTCGTGCTCGAGACCGCCCAGACTCAGACACAGGTAGTCCTTGACCGCTTGCGGCGAGGCCAGGCTGGTACGTATGGCAAGGTCCTCCTTGAGTGCGCGGCGGCCCATTTCGATGACCGCCTGCAATTGGGCGAACTTGGCGTCGCCCATGCCGGATACCGACTCGAATTGCGCGCGTTGGGCGGCGAACAACTGATTGAGACCGCCAAACTTCTGCAACAGGGAGCGGGCAAGATCGACCGCGCTCTGGCCGCGTACGCCGGTGCGCAAGAAGATTGCCAGCAATTCGGCGTCGCTGAGAACGCCGGCACCCGAGCGCAACAGACGTTCGCGTGGTCGCTCGTCTTCCGGCCAGTCGGAAATTGGCATGCTTGGCTTACAATCCCGGTCGCGATAACTTGTGCGAAGCATAGCCGATGCAAGACATTGACACCTTGGTGGGGCCGGGCAGTCACCTGACCCTGCGATACAGCGTCAGCCTGCCCGATGGGTCCGAAGCGGTGAGCACCTTCGGCATGAATCCCGCGACCTTGTCGCTCGGAGCGGGTCAATTGGCGGAGACCCTGGAGCGCTGCCTGATCGGCATGCGCGCCGGCGAGCGCTGCGCTTTCACCCTGGAGCCCGAGGCCGGATTCGGCTTGCGCAATCCCCAGTTGGTGCACAAAATCGCTCGTTCCGCCCTTCCGCGTGACCTCGAAGAGGAGGTCGGTGCCAAGGTCGCGTTTACCGATGCATCCGGGGCGCAATTCGCAGGTACCCTGCTTGAAAAGGCGGATGGCTACGCGGTGTTCGATTTCAATCATCCGCTTGCCGGTCGCACCATCATTTTCGAGGCCGAGATCATCGGCGTGTTGCAGCCGTGATGGGGACGGAACCATGATCAATGAAGCGGAAGTCCTGCTGGCGCAACCGCGCGGGTTCTGTGCGGGTGTCGAGCGGGCGATCGGCATTGTCGAGCGTGCGCTGGAAATTCACGGCGCGCCGATTTACGTGCGCCACGAGATCGTGCACAACAAGTTCGTGGTCGACGATCTGCGCGCCAAGGGCGCTGTTTTTGTCGAGGACCTGGCTCTGGTTCCGGCTGGAGCCACCCTGATCTTCAGCGCGCACGGCGTACCACAGGCGGTGCGCCGCGACGCTCAGCAGCGCGGCTTCAGAGTATTCGACGCCACCTGTCCGCTGGTGACCAAGGTGCATGTCGAGGTGTTGAAGTTGCGCAAGGAGGGCCTGGAGATCGTGATGATCGGGCATAGAGGGCATCCCGAAGCCGAGGGCACAATGGGCCAATCGCCAGCCGGCATGCATTTGGTCGAGACGGCCGAAGATGTGGATGGGCTCGAAATTGTCGATCCCGCGCGTCTTGCCTACGTTACGCAGACCACGCTTTCGGTCGATGACGCGGCACGGATCGTCCTGTCATTGAAGGCACGTTTTCCATTGATTCGCGGGCCCAAGAAGGACGATATCTGCTATGCCACGCAAAACCGGCAGGATGCGGTGAAATTCATGGCGCCCAAATGCGACTTGGTGATTGTGGTTGGCTCACCCAACAGCTCGAACTCAAATCGGCTGCGTGAAGTGGCTGAAACGGTGGGCACGGTTTCCTACATGATTGACCGCGCCGATCAATTGAGTGCCCAATGGGTTGTCGGGAAAAAGCGGGTTGGGGTCACCGCGGGTGCGTCAGCGCCAGAGGTGCTGGTGCAGGAAGTGATTCAGCGCTTGCGCGAGCTTGGCGTGGCCAGGGTGCGCATCCTCGACGGGATCGCCGAAACCGTCACCTTCCCGTTGCCGAAGGGACTGGGACGGGAGTTGTCAATAACGCCTCCGGTCCCGGCTCAAAGCTGACTTCGATCATCTTCTGGCTTTTTACCGGGCCGTCGGATCGCAAGGCCGGCATGAACCGGTTGGCCCGCAGAATGGCCTTGAGCTCCAGGGCATTGCGCAGGGACCCACTGGATTCGACCAGTTCCACCTCATCGACGTCGCCGCGCTCGTCAATGAACAGGCGTACCAGCCACATGCCCGACTGAAAGCCGCTCAGCGGAAGAAAATCGAACAGCTCCTGGTTGACCGGCAGGGCGGTGCGCTCGACGGCCGACGGCGGCAGGTACTCGGCGGGGTCGAAACGGGCAACTTCCAACCGGGTTTCTTCGCGTGGCGCACGGCGATCGGGCACCAGATCGCCGGCCGATACCGTGGCTACCACTTCGTTTGGGCCGGCGGCGGGGGGTGCCGGGCGCCTGCGAACATCGGGTTCGCTTGCCGGCAGCAGCCCCAGGTCGGCTACAGCCGCACTTTTCGTGTTGGCAGCGGGACGCAACGTGACGTGGACTGTCGTGGTGCCGGAAACACCCGGGCGCTGGGGAGAACTGCCACCGAATCCGATCACGATCCAGTGCAGAAGCGCCGACACAAACAACCAACGAAACAGTGCTACGCGCGGACTTGCCGCAGTCTCCCGAGACACCGTTGCACCGGGCAGACGAGTCGATGAGCCAAGCGCGAAGCTACCAACAGCCTTCAACGCGCGCCGCGTCGTCGGAGGTGCCGTTGCTCTGGGTCCACTTGCGCCCGGTATTGGCGAGCGTCAAGTTGCCGCACAAGGGGTCGGTGAACGGTGCTCGCGGTGCTGCGGTGACGGTGAAGACTTGCGCGGTCACAGTAAGGCTGATGTTGTAGGCAGCCTTGTTAGCCGCATCTCCCGAAAAGCCGGGAATGCCGGTATTGGTCAATGCGGTTGCGCTATCGGCGGAGGTTGGATTGCCACAAGCGGTACTTGGGTAACAGTTGTTCTGGGTGTAGTAGCGCTCCATGCGTGCGGCCGCCGCCGTCAGCGCCGCCTTGCCTTCGGTGCGCTTGGCCTTGTTCACGTAGTCGCGGTAGCTGGGCAAGCCAATACCGGCCAGGAGGCCGATGATCGCCACGACGATCATCAGTTCGACGATCGAAAAGCCTGCCTGGCGTCGACAGGGGTTGCGTGTCGGCCGGACTTCCGGTTTGGCGGAATACATGACAAGTACCTTTCAGATGCGCATCAATAGAGAATTTCGCGCCACGACACCCGCCCTGGCCCGCGACCGAAACTGTACACCCCCGTGGCCAGGTTGCCACTGGTGGTGTTCTGGTAGCCGATGTCGACACTGCCTTTCGACACCAGCGTCGGCGGCTGCGCCGAGCCGCCGTCGATACGGCGTGAACTCACTGCAACCTTGAGCGCGTTGCCTGAGGAATCGGTGCCCACCGTCACCATGTCCGAGGCGTTGACCTGTTGATCGCCGGTCAAGTCGAACACCGAGGCATCGGGGCGCGCACCGGTGGTGATCATCAGGGTGATGTTGTCACCCGCGGTCGATCCCAGGCAGGCATTGGCCAGTGGCCATAGCGACGAATAGAACACCACGCCATTCCTGACAAACGGGGCGAAGATGATGCGTTCGCCCGTTACCGGGTCCGGAGTGACACCGTTGAAAAGATCCAGGTACCAGCCCGAGTGGTTGATGACGTCGGTGGCATCCGTGCTGGTCGCGCCGAGCTTGTCGGCAAGACTCGTCGAGCCGTCGTGCAGCGGATTGACCCGGGTCGAAGGCGAAGGGGCGTAGTTGGGCTGGTGCCTGGTCGTGATGCGGCTTACCGAACCGTCCGGGTTCGTGACGATCGGGGTAATTCCGGGCTGCAACAGTTGCTTCATGAGGTCGCTGCGCCCGCTCACCGTCGAGCTTCGATCCCATATGCCATAAATGCTCTGCGTAAGATACGCGGGTCCGGGCGGATTGATATCGGTCGCCTCCAGATACTTGCCGGTACCGAAAGAGACTATGACGCCGGTTCCGCTTGGATGCAGTACCGCTTCAATGCCGGAGGTGATTGGCTGGCGGTTTCCAAGACTGTCGACCGCGATAAACAGGTTGAGGCGCCTGCCCACGTCCATCCAGGTGCTTGCAGCGGCCGAAACGTCGAACTTCCACAACATTCCTTGCACGTCGCCGGCGTAAATCAGGTCCACCATGCCGTCGCCATTGACATCGGCAGCCAGCGGCGTCGCCATCCCGTTCGGGGTACCCACAGACCCGTTGGAGCTGCTGAGCTTGAAGTAATCGGTGCCTAGTTGCCACGTACCGTTGGTACCGGTCGGACCGTCGAGGTAAATGACAAAAATGTATCCTCGGCCGTTGAGGCTGGTGCTACAGCCGGCAGGCAGGTAGGGATCGCCTACGATGCCCAAGCCCGAAGCGCACGGCACTTCTGCCGGATCTTGCGCCGTGCCCTGCGAATTGTTGTAGCCGCCGCTGACAATCGCCGCCCATTTTCCATTCGACATCTTGCGGATCGATGGCGTGCCGAAGGTGTAGCCGAGATCGGGGTCGTCGGCATCGGTGAACTCCCACATGACCAGTGAACCGGTGTTGCCGGAAAAACCCGCAGGATTGGTCACATCGAGCGCATAGATTCCCTGGCCGCCGCGATTGAGGCCCGCCACCAGCACCGTTTTCCAGGCGCTGCCGATGTACGCATCCTCGACCACCGGCGAGCCGTCGGCGAAATACTCGTGCGAGTAGGTACGCGAAGTCAGCTTCGAGAGATTGCGGTAGACCGGACTTGGTACATAGGCGAGCAGTTCGGCGCCGGGGGCGCCGGTCAGACCGGATTCGAAACCGTGCAGCATGCCGTCATTGGCGCCGACGTAGAGCATGGGTTTGCGATTCGCGTTGCTCGCCGCGAAAGCCTTGTAGCTGGCGTCGGGATAGCCGGCGGACGGAGGACCCACGAAATTCGGATTGGAATTGATGATATCGCCCAGCTTGGTGGTCGGACGCCGGCGGAAATTGGTTGCGGACAGGCCTTCGTTGGAAGCATCGCCACGCAAATAGTCCAGGCGTTTTTGACCGAGACCATCGGCGGCATTGGTGTTGGGATTGGTATTGAGCGCGGTAATCTGCGCCGGACTCAATTCCGCAGCAAGCGGACTTGCCGGATTGCTGGGCCAGGTGAAGGGGATGCCGCGCGGATTGGTCCCGCTGACCCCCTTGTTGAAGGTCAGGATCTGCCGCGCACCAGGACTGATGGTGGCAGCGTTGAGCGACACTTGTCCGCCATCCCAGTCGGCGGTGGTATTCGGAATGCCGGTCGTCGCATTGACGCCAAAGGCCAGCAGCTTGCCGCTCCAGTCGCTTGGATTGAACACCGCTTGATAAATACGCGTGCTGGTGTTGAGCTTGGAAGAGTTGGCGGCCACCGCGGATGCGGCCGAGGTTTGCAGAATGCTCACGAAAAGCTTGTCGAGCGCGGTTTCAAGGCCGAGCGGGTTGGACACCGAATAGTAGTTGTCCGGAACGCCGTCGCTGCCCGGTGCACCGGTGGCGTTGTTGACGACGTCCCACTCGGTGGACAGATCGGGTACCGGGCTCAGGCCATTGTTGCCGCTGTCGATAAAGCCGCCGTATTTGGCGGCGTACCACAGCGGGTCGTTGAGTGCCTGGGCCGATCCGCTGGTGGAGATCGTATAGGTGGCGGTGGTCGCAATATCGGGTGCGGTACAGTTGCGGCACCCGCCGCTGGCGTTGATGACGCCCGCAGCGCCATTAAGCACCGTCCCCGCAGCGTTGCTGACAGTTATGTTGGTCGAATCCGTGTAGTTGAAATTGTAGATGCCCGAATGGAAGTGGGGCCCGTCCTGGGTGGTGCCGCTGATCACGTAGCCGAAGCCCTGCGGGTTTGCAGTCGATGCCGCCACCACGTTGGTCGTGACCAGCAGGTTGGCGCCTGAGAAGCGATAGTCGATCACGCCCCATACGTCCTGATCGTAGTCGCCGCCCTGCTCGCTGTCTTCCCAGTTGACGTACATGCGGCCTGACGTGCCGTCAGCTGACTGAAACACGATCTTCACGTCTACGATCGCGCCTGCGCCGATATTGCCGGCACCGCGATCCAGCCGATACACCGGCTGAATCACCACTTTCTGGCCGGTCGAACTGCCGGGCACCGGGATCTCGATGCGCGGCACGTTGGTGGCCAGCGAGATGCCATACGTGGTGACCTTGAGCGAGGTCCTGTCGGTAGCCGGGACGGTCAGATCGGTACGAATGCGATTGGTCTTGGCGGCGTACGCCAGGCCTGCCATCAGGTAGGTGCCGTTGAGCGACGGCGCCTCCGGGCACAGGCCCTGCACCTCACCCAGAGAGATACCGCCGCCGGCGGAAGGCTTGGCATCACATAGGCCGTTCGATGTCGTGCCGTCGCTGCCGACAAAATAATTGCCACTCGAAAGACCTTCCTTGCTACCAACGAATGTGGTGGCGGTTTTCGGATTGGCCCAAGCGGCGATCGCGCCATTGAACGGGTCGCTGACCTGGTCGTGATCCTTGGAACTTACGCTCGAATTGAATGCGAGGATATTGAGCGGCGCGCAATAGTTGGCATTGGTCAGCACATTGTTCGGGCTTGGCCAGGTCGCGGTACTAAGTGCCGGATAGATGCCGGAAGCCGGAAAAAGGGTGGCGTCGCCGGTGGTATGGAATGCCGCTGTCGGCGCGGTCGCGCCGGCAAAATAGCGCAGCGATTCGGCATAGATTTCCGACATCGGGTTACCCCAGGTACGGCACATGTTGTCGACCAGTTGCGAGGAAGTCAGTTGATAGGTGCAATTGCCGTCGGCGCCGATATAAGTGCCGTCGTTATAGTCATAACCGTACATGCGCAAACGACTCAATGTGCCGACGATGCTGCCGTTGGGCGGGCCGGTCTTGAAAACGCCGGTGGCAAAGTCGATCTCGTCACTCATTGAACCGGTATTCTTGCGCAACACACCGCCGGAGGTATTCTTGCTGTAACTGCCGGTCATCAGGCCGAAATTGATGCGGCCATCGTCGCCGTACACCTGCAAGAGGCCGATCGGTTTGTAGAAGGGTTTGCCTGAGCCATCGACCTGCCCGTAGGCCTTGCATTTTTCCGTGGTCTTGAAACCGGATGCTGCGGTCGCGGGAAAGAAATCGTTGTGGCAGGCCTCGACCATTACGCGATACTCGCCGGCATCGACCCCGAAGCCGAGCGAGCGCCTTTCGATCGCGCCGCCGCCGCTGGCAAAAGTTCGCCCGGTGCTGTTGGCAGGATTATCCGCGCTGGCGGAGAGGCCCGAAAGAGCGTATTGATTGCCGTTGCTGCTGGGCTGTTGAGGGGCTGGGAGAAAGCCGCCCTGCTGGTTGTTTCTGTCGTCATGCCATTGGCACTGCCAACGTTCGTTAGCGCCCCACAATTCGTAGTTGCCACTGACCATCCGCATGCGCGGCGTGAATTGGTTGGTGTGCGAATACCGTCCGGCGCCGTTGGCCGTGCCTGGCGTGACATTGCAAATTGAGATGCCGGTGCTGCTCAGGTTCTCGAAAGACCACTGCGTGCTCTGGGTCGCGCCGGTGATTGCAGGCGTGCCACCGCTGCAATTTAACGCTGCCGGCGCGCCTGCTGCAGCAGTGGCGACGATTCTTGGCGGCTGACCAGTTAGCGGATTGTTCGTCGTGTAGTCAAGCTCGACAAAGCTGCCGCCTACATCAACCCAGAGCCGGATTGTCGGGTTGGCGCCGGTGCCCTTGTGTACGATCCGACCGGATATGGTGCAATTACCACTGCTGCCGATCACGTCTTTCGAGGTGGCCCGAATCTGGTCACCCGGACTCAATTTGTCCGCAAACGCATCCGGGATGTTGGTGAACGTCACCTGACCGGATCCCGTGACCTGTACGTTTACCGCGGCCGTAACCACAGTAGCGGTACTGGTCGGCACCGTTTGCACCCCGAACGGCGACAATCTGTTCACGTCGGACCCACCGTACCATTTGGCGAACGCATGGGCGTCCGACGGCAGGTTGGCGCGCTCCAGAAGCGTGGTCGAGCCGTAGGCCCAGCCGCCGGCAGAAGGGTCCTTGTCCTGCCGCCGCAAGCCGCCGAACAGCAGTTTGCGTACAGAGTCCATGCGCGTCATGGTGGCCCAGTTTAGGAAGTTGCCGCTCCATTTGCTGCCGTCGCAGTATTTGTCGGCAGTCCATGACGCCGGTGCATAGTGGCTCAAGCTTTCGAGCGCGTTGCTGCCGACATAGTCGTAGCACTTGTAGCTGTCGAAGTAACCGTAATAGTCGATGCTGTGTTTATAAGTGGTTTCGAGCTTGCCGTCGTTGTCAAGGTCGGAATAGTCGTTGTAGGCCTTCTTGTGCAGTTGCTGATCCTTGGAGATGTCGAGCATCACCAGCGGCGGGATCGGCGGGGTCACGAACAGGGGCGTCTTCACCAGGTTCAATTGTGCGGCGGCGCCGGCCAAGGGTTGCAGCAGCATGCTGAGGGCGACAGTCGCGCAAACGGCGCGCCGCACACTGGTTCGGGAAAGGATACTCATGGCGTGGTTCTCCGGATCGGGTGGCGCTGGCTCGGATCAGAGCCGCACCACCATCTGCAGGGTGACCTGCGTATTTGAATTTCCGCCATAGCCGCGGGCGGTGATGCGGTAGTAGTACTTCGGGCAGCCGACGCCGCCCAACGAGGAACTTGAATCCGGCGTGCACAAGGCTTCGACCACGTATTGCGGCTGCTGCGACACTTGCGGAAACTTGGTGTCGGCCGTAGCCATAGTGTAGGTACCCAGCGATATCGGACTGACCGCACCGGCGCCGGCAGCGCTCCAGTTGCTGATGTCGAGCAGCGTGTATTTCGGATGCGTCCCGTTGGGCAGGCACAGGCCGTCGGTCGAGCAGGTACCGGCGGTTGCAGTAGCGTTGCCGAAACCGGTGGCGCCGGAAATCACTGACGCGCGCTGTACACATGACGTGGCGCCCGGGGAACAGACGCCGTTGACGTCATACCAGGCGTCACGCAGGGCGGCTTCGGCTGCCTGCAGCGCATTATTCTGGTCGCGCGCATTGCCCGACATGCGCTCCTCGGCGGTGGTTGATTGCATGCTGGTGACGCCAAGCATGGTGATGATCAGGAGGAACAGCAGCGCCACCACCAGCACGGCGCCCGACTGGCGGTGCCGCGAAGGGATGCGCGCTGCGCGCGCTCGCAATGGCTGGTTCATAGGGTGCGATTCCGCAGATTGATGGTGGTGGAGAGCACGCGCCGCACGAAACGATCGTTGTAGGTGTAGTTGACGCCCGCCAGGGTGAAGGTGGCCGAGGTGATGTTGATGTTCGATGCCGTGGGAGAACGCATCAGCAGCCACACGCGCACACTGACAATGGTGTCGATGTCGGCCACATCATTGATGCGCACGTAGGCGTTGGCGGAACCGTCGTTGTCGGTATCGATGCCATAGAGAATCTGCATGTTGTCGACGTCGGCGATCAGCTCGTTGGCTAGCGGCCAGGTGGTGCCGCCGTCGGTGCTGCAAAAAAGCGCGCTCGACAGCATGCCATCGGGCTTGGTCACCGGGCGAATGCCGAACGTATTCGATGCCATGAAGCCGAAATCGATCGAAGTGCCGATGCAGTCAACGATGGTGCCGTCGGCCGCCGTACCGCTGCCGCTGCCCTGGTAGCGCACGGTGATGGTGTCTGGCACCACCACCGGCGACGCGGCTGTCGGGGCCACCGGATCGGTGCCGAAGGGCAGGCCAGCGGTGGCCACATTGTTGGCGCCGGTGATCGCCGGCGTCGTCGCCTTGGGGAAAATGCCGTTGGGGTCGAGCCCCGAGTTGTTGCGATAACCGCTCAGGCGAATGTTGCGGGTGAGGATTTGCGACGCGTAGCGCATGGCTTCCTGCATGCGCGCAGCATCGTCCTGGCTGCTGAAACTCTGCCGCGAACCGACGAACACCTGGCCGATCACCAGGGAAATGATCAACCCGATCGCTACCGCGACCATGAACTCGACGATGGTGAAGCCGCGAGCCGCGGCGGCAAAAGGCGGATGGGTGCGCATCATGGTACGAAAGTGGTCAAAAACACCTGGTACTGGCCGGCGCTTGCGACACTGCTGCGGTCGTCAATCCAGTAGACCTTGATCGCATACTTGGGCCCGATGCCGTTGCAGCCATGCGTGATCAAGGTACCGTTGTAGCTGCCGGCGGAATTGGAACTGTCGCGGCACACGACGGCGACGCCACTGCCCAGCCGCGCCCGCACCGACTGCTGCCACTCAAAAGCATCCTGGTCGGCCATATCGCCGGGTCCGCAGCCGGTCGCTGCTGCGGTATTGCCGATGCAGGCGGTTTTCGGCACGATATACGGGCTGCCTGCAGCGGCTACATCGCCGATCGGCCGGTGATAGCTGCCGCCGCCCGCAGCATTGTCGGGCAGCGCCACGCCGGCCTGGTTGGAGCGCATGCGGTCGATCATGTCGTAGGCCAACTGGGTGGCGATCGTACGCTGCTGCGCACTGTGCGTAAATTGAATGCCAGTGACCATCAGGCCTGCCACGCCCAAAAGCCCGAACGACAGGATGACGATCGCCACCATCACCTCGATCAGGGTGAAGCCGGCCTGGAGCGCCGGCAAGACGGATTTTGGCGTTGGTCGCATGGGGTCAGGGGCAGGTGACGGTAACGGTCTGGACGCGGCCGAGTGCATTGACGGCGATCGTGCGCCCGCTCGCGCCCGAGCCGCTCTGGGCGGGACAAAGCGTAATGGTCGTGGCGGCGGCGATCACGCCAATCGACCTGAAACGGATGTCCGAGACTCCTGCCGGGCTGGTGTTGACCTGCACCGAGGTCGGCGCCGCCTCCTTGACACGCAGCAAGGGCTCGTTGGTGCCCACCGTATCGCGCTGGCCATTGTTATCGGCGTCCACAAACGAGATCCAGCCCAGCGCCCAACTGCTTGAGCCGGTACAGGTATTCTGGTTGGTGCTGGCACACAGGACCACCCGTTGCGAGCGTTTGGATGCTTCACTGCGCGACATCGCGATATCACTGAGCAGGTCGCCTGTCACCGAGCGCACCGCATTGCCGACGATCATGGTGCGCAGCGACGGCGCGGCGATCGCGATCAGTGCGCCCAACACCACCATCACGATCATCAGCTCGATGATGGTGAAGCCCCGCGCACCAAGAGCCGGGCCGATGCAGGTCCGGCGCGGCCCTGCGCTGGGCGCTCGATGCAACAACGACGGCGGCACTGTCTTCATGGTCTGCGGCTGTACACGGTTGATCCTCACTGTGCGGAAACGTTTCTGAATCCACGGACGCTAAGATACTATGGCCGTTTTGTCCTGCAATCATATGGAGATAAGCGGCCAGCGACAGCCGATGAACGGGCTGCCGAGTTGTCGGTACGCCGAGTTGTCGATAGAGTCGATTGCCTCAACGAAATCACCTTGCGGATCCTTTTTGCCAACGAACTGGGTGGCGGCCTGGGGCATGCGCACCGGCTTGCGCCCTGGGTTCATGCGCTGGGCGAGCGCGGCGGCTGCCCGGTGGTCGCCGTGCGCGACGTTGCGGCACCGGGTCCGGGGCTTTTCAGAGCCGGTACCCGGCTGATACCGGCGCCGTTTTTGCTGCGCGCGCCGCTCGGTAAAGGCATGGAGACCGGATCGTACGCAGAGATATTGCTTTCGGCCGCCGGTTATGGCAATCCGCAGGTGCTGGCTCGCCTGGTGCGAGCATGGCTTGACCTCATGGCCTTGTGCGAGACGCAATTGCTGGTGGCGGATTTCGCGCCAACGGCGTTGCTGGCTGCGCGTATCCGCGGGATTGCTTGTGTCCACATCGGCGACGGCTATACGATAGCGCCGCGCGGCGCGGCTTTTGATCCGCTCGCCGCGCGCGACTTGCGGCGTATCCAGGCAGCTGACAGGCAGGTGGTGGCAACGGTCAATAGGGTTCTGGCCGAATATGGTTGCGACGCGATCGCGCAGGTGGATGAATTGCAGGCGGCCGGCATCACGATTCTGGCGACCTACCCCGAACTGGATCATCATCATGGCGCGGTGCGAGCATCTGCTTATGCCGGCCATTTCAGCATGGCCGACGGGCTCGGCTTTGCATGGCATGACGTTCCGGGACCGCGGGTGCTCGCTTACCTGAGGCCCGAGGTCGCGAATTTCCAGGCCATCGTGGCCAGCCTGGCCCGCTTGCCGGGCCAGGTGCAGCTCTACGCCGGTGGAATGGTGCGCGATCGCGGTGCGGTGGCCGGTTATGGCTTGGCTTGGCATGCCACGCCCCTGCCGGTTCCGGCGGCGCTGACCGATTGTGATCTGGTGGTGTGCCACGGCGGGCACGGCCTGGTATGTGAAGCGCTTCTGGCGGCCAAACCGCTGTTGATCTTTCCTTCCAACCATGAACAGACCCTCACTGCGCACAACGTCGAGCGCCTTGGAGCGGCGCTATGGGTCCATCCGCAGGACAATGAGCGCAAAATCGCACGAGCGCTCGAGCGCGGCTGGAAGGATGCGGGTCTGCGACGGCAGGCCGCGAAGTTCGCGGTCACCCACAGCCTTGCAGCTGACACAGCGACCGCTCGCCTGGCCGATCATGCCGATCGGATTGTCGGACTTGTCAAGCCGCAGGAATGGCGTTAGCGTCT
>CAYYFR010000004.1:80617-85573 GCA_964470865.1 uncultured Burkholderiales bacterium
GGATCGGGCTTTGGGCCACCGGGCGCGGACCACCCGCCAACGCGGTCCGCGCACCAGTGGGGAAATGCGCCGGTCAGGCAGCCCGGGGAAGCGTGGTTAGGCCGGGCCACGCCGATACGAAACAGGCGTCAATGCAAGTAGAATCGCAATCCTCGCAGGTCGCGCCAGACTTGTTTTTGCCTAACGCCAGGTTGCCCCGATGTCCGCAAGCACGATCAACGAAACCCATGACGCCCGGCTGAAGAGTTGGGTTGATGCCGCCAACGACGGCAAAACCGATTTTCCTCTGCAAAACCTGGCCATGGGTGTGTTTCGCCGGGCCGGCAGGAATGAGGATTTCCGCGGCGGGGTGGCCATTGGTGACCAGATCCTCGATCTGTCGGCGGCCGCCCGCGCCGGACTGTTTTCGGGTGATTCAGCCGAAGCTGCAACGCTGGCTTCGGGGCCGACTCTCAATGCCTTGATGGCTGCGGACCCGGCGCTGACTTCAGCCTTACGTCTCGCGCTTTCGCGAGTGTTGCGCGACGGCAGCCCGCTGGAGGGGCGGCGCGCGCATGCCTGATGCCGATGAAGGATGCGGAGATGGGGTTGCCGGCGTCGATCGGCGATTTCACCGATTTCTTTTCGTCGGTGTTTCACGCCACCAATACCGGCAGCATGTTCCGCCCCGACAGTGCCTTGCTGCCCAACTACAAGCATGTGCCGATTGCTTATCACGGGCGTGCCTCCAGCGTGCGGGTTGGCAGCATGGCGGCGGCGCATGCCTTTGCGCGACCGCTTGGCCAAACCAAGCCCGCCGATGCGCCCGGACCGGTGTTCGGGCCCAGCAGGCGCCTCGACTATGAGCTTGAAGTCGGCATATGGATTGGTCGCGGCAACGCCATGGGCACACGCATCGGCATCGAGGCCGCCGAATCGCACATTTTTGGCGTCAACCTGCTCAACGACTGGTCGGCGCGAGACATCCAGGGTTGGGAATACCAGCCGCTCGGTCCGTTTCTCGGCAAGAACTTTGCGACCACGATTTCCCCCTGGATTGTCACCCTGGATGCGCTGACGCCGTATCGCACGGCGGTGTTCGCGCGCCCCGCGGGCGACCCGCAGCCGATGGCCTATCTCGACAGTGAGGCCAATCGTGCCGCCGGCGGGCTGGACATGCAACTGGAGGTGCATCTGCTGACAGCGCAAATGCGCGCAACGGGTGCGCCGCCGGTGCGATTGTCAGCGTCGAACTTCAAGGATTCCTACTGGACCATGGCGCAGTTCGTCGCCCACCATACCGCTGGTGGCTGCAATCTGCAATCCGGCGACCTGTTTGGCAGCGGCACCCAGTCCGGCCCGACCAGGGACCAGTTCGGATCGATGCTGGAGCTGTCATGGGGCGGCAAAACACCGATTGAACTGGCCAATGGCGAAAAGCGCAGCTTTCTCGAAGATGGCGATACGCTGATTCTCAAGGGGGCCTGCATGCGCGAAGGATTCGCACGCTTAGGCTTCGGCGAAGCGGCCGGTACCGTGCTCCCCGCGCTTGCCTGATCAGTCGCGGAACTCCGCGATGTCGGGTTTCGATCCCCACATGCAGAAAGAACTCGGCTTGAAGGGGAACTGCCGGGGTGCCTCGTTTTCGTCGGTCACCAGGCGTACCCCGCAGGAATACTCGTAGATCATCGCGTCGGGACCCTCGAAATACACAAAGCGTGCGCCGGAGGTCGGGTGCCGGCCCGGGCCGAACACAACGCGTATGCCGTGCTCCTTGAGGAAGTAGGCCGAGCGCATGATGTCGTCGACCTCTGCGACCTGGTGATTGATGTGCTGCACACCGGCAAAGCTTGAGGGAAACAGCGCAATCTTGTGATGCACCTGGTCGATGCGCAAGAGCGCGGCCGCGCCGATACGGTCCGAAACGCGCGCCGACAGCACCTGGGTCCAGAAGGCTTCGTCACGCACCGCGTCGGTGGTGCGCAGGCCGATATGCGAAAAGCCGGTGATGCCGGCATCGCGCGACGGGAAGTAGCGCCGGCCGCTGAACTGCGGGCGCAGCGCCAGGTCGATCGAGTTGCCGCTGGGGTCACGGAAGTTGATGAAATCGGCAACTCCACGCGCTTGCGCCTGGGCTTGCGTGCCGCGTCGCACCGGGTAGCCGAGCTGTTCGAGCGTGCCGGCGGCGGCATCGAGCTGCGCGCCGTGTGCGACTTCGAAACCGCTGGTGTGATCACTCGGGTCGCCGTCGAAATACGCCAGCGTGTGTTCGCGCGCGTCGCTGCGGAAGTAAAGCGTTTGCCCGGACTTTGGATTGCCCTCGGCGTGTGCCTCTTCGAGCCCGAGGATGCTCGTGGCATAGCGGCGCGACCCTTCGAGGTCACGCGTTCCCAGGCGTACGTAAATGATGTCTTTGAGCTCGATCATGTCGGGTGGCCGTGTGGTGCTTGGGTCGATTAATCCGAGGCCGCAGTTTAACGCCGCATGGTGCCAACCCATGCAGGCGAGCGTGAGGCAGCGCGGTAAGATCTGGGCTTGCACCAGGCTCAGCATTCGCTGCGGTCTGGCCTGCTACTCATACTTTCAGGACAACTTGCATGCAACAAAACCAGATCAATCTTCAGGGCCGCAAGGCGGTAGTCACCGGTGGCGCCAGCGGCCTGGGGTATGCGATAGCCAAGCGGCTGTTGCAATCCGGGGCAAACGTGGCATTGTGGGATTTGCGGGCCGACGCGCTCGACCACGCTGCACTCGAACTGGTGCCCGAGGGTCCGGTGCGTACGCTGGTGGTCAATGTCGCCGACCATGCGGGCGTGCATGCTGCGGCGACCCGTTCAATCGAACTGCTGGGCGCGGTCGACATTCTGGTCAATAGCGCCGGCATCGCCGGGCCGGCGGTACCGGCGATCGAATACACGCCGGCAGACTGGCAGTCGGTACTCGATGTCAACCTGACCGGTGTATTCAACTGCTGTCAGGCCTTGCTGCCGCACATGACCATGCGTGACTACGGGCGGGTGATCAGCATCGCCTCGGTGGCCGGCAAGGATGGCAACCCCAACGCCTGCGCCTACAGCGCTTCCAAGGCAGGAGTGATCGCGCTGACGAAATCGCTGGCCAAGGAAGTCGCGAAAACCGGCATTCGCATCAACTGCATCACCCCGGCAGCGGTAAGGACTCCGATATTCGACCAGATCAGCCAGGCGCACATTGATTTCATGTTGTCGAAGATTCCGATGGGGCGACTTGGCTTGCCCGAGGAAATCGCCGCGATGGTAGCCTGGCTTGCGTCCGAAGAGTGTTCGTTTTCGACCGGCGCGGCCTTCGACCTTTCCGGTGGCCGATCGACTTACTGACGCCGCTCCATGAGGCAAGCACTCGTTGGAAGCGCGGTCGGGGCGGCGCTGTGCGGCGGTTTTTTTGCGGCTTGCCGGCGCCGGAGTAGACTTGTAACAACTTGACGTGTGGGAGAACAGCATGGAAATGAAAAGCGCGGAAGTGGTTCGCAACGCCGAGGAACGCAAGGCGTTTTACGCCAGGATCGATGGCGACAATTTGGCGCCGCTGTGGGAAGTGCTCAAGGGCCTGGTTCCGGCAGAGCCCAAGCCCGTCGCCGTGCCGCACCTGTGGGACTATGACGCGATTCGCCCGCGCATTCTCGAGTCAGGCGCCTTGCTGACCGCGCGTGAGGCCGAGCGCCGCGTTCTGGTGCTGGAAAACCCGGCCTTGCGTGGCCAGTCGCTGATTACCGATGTCCTCTACGGCGGGCTGCAATTGATCCTGCCCGGTGAGGTGGCGGCGGCGCATCGCCATACGCAATCCGCATTGCGTTTCATCGTTGATGGCAAAGGGGCCTACACCGCGGTCAATGGCGAAAAAACCCTGATGCACGAGGGCGATTTCGTCATCACGCCCTCATGGACCTGGCACGACCACGGCAATGACTCGCCCGACCCGATGGTCTGGCTCGACGTCCTTGATTTGTCGACGGTTGCGCATTTTCATGGCCAGTTCCGCGAAGATTGGGAAGAAGAGCGTTTTCCGCTCAACCGGCCGGAAGGCGATGCCCTGGCGCGCTATGGCGCCGGCCTTTTGCCGATTGACTACAAGGCCACCAGCGCCACCTCGCCGATTTTCAACTACCCCTATGCGCGTACACGCGATTCCCTGTACCGCATGAGCCGAGCGGGTGACCCCGACCCGCATTTCGGCTTCAAGCTCAAGTACATCAACCCGGTCAATGGCGATTGGGCGATGCCGACAATCGCCACCACCATGCAGTGGTTGCCGGAGGGCTTCGCCTCGCGCGCCTATCAAGCCACCGATGGCCTGGGGTTCGTATGTGTCGAGGGCACGGGTGAAACCCGTGTCAGCTTGCCGGACGGCACACAGAAAGTGCTCAAGTGGAAGCCGCGTGACGTATTCGTGGTGCCGGGGTGGCTCAAGCACACGCACCATGCAGAAGGCGATTCGGTGCTGTTCGGATTCTCGGACCGTTCGGCGCAGGAAAAGCTCGGGCTGTTTCGCGAACGCAGGCTTTAGCAGCCTGTCGGACTTGGGGAGCGTCGGTGAGCACATCGGCCGCAGCGGTCCAATTTTCACCGCCTTCTTGTCCCATAGCCGGGCTATGGGCCTTCGAATTCAGCAAAAACTGACCTCGTTGGGACAGATTTTCGCTTTCCACGCCCTAAGTCCGACAGGCTGTTGAGTGCGCGGCGGCCGGACCATGAGCGCAGTCATTGCCGTGTAGCGGGGCGTCTGCGAGGCGCATGGCAGCGCGAAACGATGGTGCCGAAAGACTCAGAGCACGTGCCGGGCTTGCGTATAGCGTGTCGCCAGGTGTTCGGCGGCAACCCGCATGCCGATCGAGACTTCGCCATTGCAACGCCCCTTCAACTGGCTGGCGAACCAGGTCGCGCCGCGCCGCCGCAGTTCCAGGGTGGCGCGCTCGCCGCTGGCGACAAGTTCCAGTGCCAA
>CAYYFR010000005.1:0-85024 GCA_964470865.1 uncultured Burkholderiales bacterium
AGATCCTGAGGTGTGTCGACTCGGCTGACTTGCTGGTGGTCGCCGCCGGCGGCGATACCGATGCCGGACGGGCCGCGGTACAGGGGAAATTCGTTGCGCGCGGCATCGCTCGGGACAGGATCGCGGTCGAAGGTACCAAGCCGCCTGGCGACTTCCTCGTACTCGTTTCCGCAGTCGACATCGCGCTCGACCCATTCCCATACAACGGCGGCACGACCACCCTTCATACCCTGTGGATGGCGGTCCCGGTGATCAGCCTTGGCGGCGCGCGTGAAACCGGTCGCGTTGCGGCTGGCTTGCTTGGATCGGTTGGGCTCGCGGATCTTTGTGCCGATGGCGTGCCGGCGTACGTCGAGGCGGCAGTAGGCTTGGCCGCGGACAATGGGCGCGGCGCCGTTTTGCGTGCCGAACTGCGCGCAAGAATGCGCGCCGGTCCGTCGATGAACGGGGGTGAAACCACTGCAAATCTCGAAAAGGCCTATAGGGCCATGTGGCATAATCGATCCAATCAGTAGCACTTGCAACGATCACTAATGAGGGGTGAAAAATGAGCGATCAAGTCAGCAACGATACGGCTGCAGTCAGCCGCTTCATCGACAATTTTCAGTCGGCCGTGGACTTCCAGGAGCCGGTCGAAATTACAGCCGAAACCGAATTGGCGAGCCTGGCTGAGTGGGATTCGCTGGCGGCGCTGGGCGTCATCGTGATGTTCGACATGGAGTACGGCAAGTCCATCAGCGGCAACGACCTCAAGGGCTGCAAGACCATCGCCGACCTGTTCGCGTTGCTCGGATAGGAGCGGGCCATGGGCCTCTCCACCCTGCGCAACGTCGGGTACCGTGGGTTGGCGACCTGCGTGCCGAAGACGGTGGTCTCCAATCTCGATTGCCCGCCACAGATGCGGCAGGAACGCGAGCGGTTGATCAGGAACGTAGGCATCCACACCCGGCGTCTGTGCCTGCCGTGGCAATGCTTCTCCGACCTTGCTTTCATCGCCGCGGAAAAGCTGCTCCATGAGCTGAAATGGCAGCGCGAGGAAATCGATGCCCTGATCGTGGTCACGCAATCGCCCGACTACCTGATCCCCGCGACCGCGATCATCCTGCAGGATCGCCTCAAGCTCAGCCAGGCCACTATCGCCTTCGACGTCAACCTCGGCTGCTCAGGCTATCCGTTCGCCCTGCACCTGCTGGGATCGATGATCAGCGCCGGCACGGTCAGGAAGGGACTGGTTCTGGTCGGCGACAAATGCGCCACCCAGCTCGACCCGCTGTTCTCCGATGCCGGCACTGCCACCGCGCTGGAGGGCGATGCCGATGCTCCACCCATCTATTTCGATCTCAACAGCGATGGCAGCGGCTACAAGGCGATCATGCTTCCGATCGGTGGCCATCGCGAGCCGCCGGCCGCGCACCACTTCCTGCCGGTCAAGGATGAACATGGCATCAACCGCACACCCTACGACCTGCAACTTGATGGGGCCGCGGTGCTGAGTTTTTCCACCCAGCGGGTGCCGCCTGCGGTGATGCGCTTGCTCGATTACGCGAAAACCGATTCCGATGCGATCGACTATTTCTTGTTCCATCAGGCCAACCGGATGATCAACGAGACCATCCGCAAGAAGCTCCGCCTGCCAGAAGAAAAAGTGCCGATGACGCTGCACGATTTCGGCAACACCAGCGGTGCGTCCATCCCCGTCACCATGACCGCGCGCATCGCCGAGGCCTTGCGGTCGGGCCGCAAGCGCCTGCTGCTCGCCGGCTTCGGCATCGGCCTGTCGTGGGGCGAGTGCGTGATCGACATCGAGAACGCGGTTTTCCCCGACCTCATCGAGGCATGAGTTTCAATCCGTTCTCCCTTGCTGGAAAGTCGGTACTGGTCACCGGTGCGTCGTCGGGCATCGGGCGACAGACGGCGATTTCTTGCGCCGATATGGGAGCGCGGGTCATCATCACCGGGCGCGACGCGGTGCGCCTCGAAGAAACGCGCGGCCGACTCGAAGGCGATGGCCATGTCGCGGTGGCTGCGGACCTCACCGACGCGGAGGGCCTGGCGCGAGTGGTCGATGTCGCCGGTGTTGTCGATGGCGTCGCGCATTGCGCCGGCATCTCCATGATCGCTCCGTTCCGTATGGTGTCGGAAAAGGCCATCGACGCGGTGTTCAAGACCAACTTCCACGCACCAGTGCTTTTGACCCAGCGACTGCTCGCCAAACGCCAGATCGCCAACGGCGGCTCGATCGTCTTCATCAGCTCCACGACCGCCCACATCGGCACTATCGCAACGAGCATGTACGCGGCCAGCAAGGGCGCGCTTTTTCCCGCTGCGCGCGCCCTCGGACTGGAACTGGCGACCAAGCAGAAAATTCGCGTCAACTGCATCTCTCCGGGCTATGTCAACACGCCCTTGCTCGACGGCATCAACAACGGTGCGGCATCGATCGAACAGAACTACGATCTTGCGCCGCTCGGGCTGGGCGAGCCCGAAGACGTGGCCAATGCGGTGGTGTTCCTGATGGCAGGCGCGTCCAAGTGGATCACCCGCAGCACCCTGATCATCGATGGCGGCCTGACCGTTCCGATCAGCATTTCCTGAAGCGGCGCCATGAAGAAGAATCCGTTTTCATTGCTGGGCAAGGTGGTTCTGGTGACCGGCGCTTCCTCCGGCATCGGCGAGCAGACCGCGATTTCCTGCTCGAAGATGGGGGCGACCATGATCATCGCGGGGCGTAGCCAGGAAAACCTGGACGCCACGCTAAGCCGCATGGAAGGGCAGGGCCATCGCGCCATCACCGGCGACCTCACGGTCGCGGAGGATCTGCGCCGCCTTGCCGATGCCGTCGGCGAAGTCGACGGCGTGGTGCATTGTGCCGGCGTGCGCGGCCTGTCGCCGATCCGCATGGTGTCCGAGAAATTCATGCGCGAGGTGTTCGCCATCAACTATGACGCGCCGATTCTGCTTACACAAAGGCTGTTGTTCCGCAACCTTATCCGCGCGCGCGGCGCCATCGTCTTTTTGTCGTCGACGGCCGCGCATCTGGGAGTTCACGGAGTCGGCATCTATTCGGCCACCAAGGCCGCTTTGCGCGCCACTACGCGCTGCCTCGCGCTGGAGCAGGCAAAACGCGGCATCCGGGTGAACTGCCTGTCACCGGATCTGGTCGAAACCCGACTCTTGCGTGTCGATCCACAAGTTGCCGGCCCGAACGAGTGGCTCGAAGAGCAGCGCAAGCGGCACCCGTTGGGCCTGGGCGAGCCGGAGGATGTCGCCAACGCGATCGTCTATCTACTTTCGGATGCAAGCCGCTGGATGACAGGCCAGACCATTGTCATGGATGGCGGCGTTACGTTCTGAAGAACCTCCATGGAAGAACTTCTGATCATCAATGCGAGCGGATTCGGACGCACCGTGGCGAGCCTTGCCCGCAGTGACGTTGATCACGGCCGGTCTTGGGTTGTCAAGGGATTCCTGGACGGGCGCCGCGAACTGGCAGGTCCGTGGGGACCTGTCCTGGGTGATCCGGACAGCCACGTTCCCGCTGGAAACGAGCGTTTCCTTTGCGCGCTTGGCGATCCGGCCGCGCGCAGGCGCTATGCCGCGCCCCTGCTGGCGAAGGGGGCCGAATTCATCAGCCTCAAGACGGAAATCAATTTCGCCGAGCGAGTGGTCCACGGGCCCGGCTGCATTTTCGAACTGCGGGTATCGATCGGGCCGGACACCGTGCTCGGGTCGTTCGTCAACGTGCTGTCGACCACCATCATCGGCCACGACGTCCATATCGGCTCCTACAGCCAGATCGGCAGCTTCGTGTTCGTCGGCGGCGGTGCCTCCATCGGAAATGATGTGGTAATCCATCCGCACGCCACCATCCTGCCCGGCATTGAGATTGGCGATGGTGCGGTGATCGGCGCCGGCAGTGTGGTGGTGGGAAAGGTGGACGCCGGCATCACCGTTTTCGGCAATCCCGCCCGGCGATTCGAGTTCAAGTAGTCATGCGCACCACGCTCGATTACGCCGCATACTCCGACGCGGCTGTGTTCGGGCGCGAGCAGGAGCGCATCTTCCGTACCCTTTGGATATTCGCCGGCGTCAGGTCTATGCTTTCTTGGCCAGATGCGTTCATTACACGCTCGATCGGCGGAGTGCCTGTCCTCTTGCAGAATTGCGACGGCATCATCCGGGCGTTCGAAAACCAGTGTGCGCACCGGCAAATGCCGATCCAGTTCGAGGAACACGGCACGCGCCGCATGGTGTGCCGATACCACGGCTGGGTCTACGACGAAGCCGGTGGCGTCAAGGCGATCCCCGACGAGCAGACCCTGTATCGCTTCACGCCGGAGCGGCGTGCCGGCCTGCGTTTGCGCGAGTTCGCGGTGGCCGAAGTCGGCAATCTGGTCTTTGTCAACCTGGCCGACGACCCGATACCGCTGGAATTGCAATTCCGGCCGGAGCATATCGAGCGCATGCGGGCGATGTCGCAACACTTCTCAGCTACCTGCATCCAAACCGTTTTTCCGGTGCGCTACAACTGGAAGTTCAATTTCGAGAACGTGGTCGACGGCAACCACGTCGCCTACCTGCACCCGCGCACCTTCGCGCCGTTGCTGCGCCCGACCACAGTGGCTGAATCCGCGGTGCCTGCCGTGGCGCCACCGGCGATCGACATGCCGTCGCTGCGCGATGCCACGCTCAATGTCGATTCTCCCTACCAACTCAAGCGCTGGCCCTGGCAAGAGCAGGTCGAAGGATTCGAGTCGGATGAAAGGTTCTACGACTTCAACATCTATCCCAACGTCAACTTCTATTCGCCCGGCGGCAAGTACTTCATCATCCAGCAGTTCGACCCCGCTGCGCCGGACTTGACCCACTACCGGCTCACGCTTATGACTGCACGCGAGAGCGGCAAAATCGTTGGCCTTCCGGCCATCCTGTGGGGTTATCTCAAGAGCGAGAAATCGGTGCTCGACGAGGACATCGTCGCCCTTGAGCAACTGCAGGCTTCACTTCATCCCGGCATGCGGGCGCCGCAGCAGGGCGAATACGAGGCGCCGTTGCTGAACATCGCCGCGGTTTATCGCCAGCTCATGGGGGACGCATGAGTTCCGAGCTCTGCGTAATCGGCTGTGGCGACGCATTCGATGCGATCGAGGCCAGCCACGCCGCCATCGATGCGACGCGTGTCTGGCATTTCATCCGGCTCGATAGCACCGATGAAATCCAGCGCGGTGCCGAACAGAAAATGGCGCATCTCGCGACCTCGACCGTGCGTATGTTCGCGGCCGTCGACGCTGCGGCGCTCAATCATGCGCGATTCGAGCTGTACGGCAAGCTTCGGCTGCTCGGATATGTCGGTGACACGCTGATCCACCCCGGTGCCATCGTCGATCCGGCGGCCCACCTTGGTGAGAATTGCTGGGTCGGGCCGCTCGCCCAGATCGGGCCCGGATGCAGGATCGCCGCCAACACCTTCATCGGCGCCGGCGCCCGGCTTGATGCCGACGTGCGTGTCGGCATGTCGGCCTGGATCGGCGCCGGCAGCAGCCTCGGGCGCGGCGCTGAGATAGGAAACCATAGCGTGATCGGTAACGACGCCAGGGTCGCGCGCGGTGTTTTAGTCGGGCGCCATTGCGTCCTTGAGTCGCCCGTCCACTATCGTGACGCGATCGCCGACGCAACCTTCATTCATCCGGATTTTCCCGGCACGGTGCGGGTGTACTCGCCGCCGCCCGCGCGTCGCGCGCCCGGACGGAGGGCCTGATGCGCTCGCGCATGCCGCCATCCGCTTATTTGTCGCCTGAATGGTTTGGCCGCGAGCGCGACCTGCTGTTTCGCCGCCTGTGGTTGTTCGCCGGGCTCAAAACCATGCTTGCCGGACACAATGCCTTCATCACCCGAAACATTTGCGGTATACCGGTGGTGTTGCAGAATTTCAATGGCGAGTTGCGGGCCTTCGAGAATATCTGCCTGCATCGCAGCGCCCAGTTGCAATGGGAAAGTGTCGGCAGACGACCTCTGCTTTGTCGATATCACGGCTGGGGTTACGACGCCAATGGCGCCGTGTCCAACATTCCTCTGCAGGAAGAGTTGTACCGCTTTCCCGAGGCGGAGCGCGAGGCCATGCGACTGCGGCGCTTCGCATTGCGGAGCGTCGGCAATCTCGTGTTCATCAATATGGATGCGCAACCGCTTCCCTTTGAAGAGCAGTTCCGCGCAGAGTTCATCGAGTCTCTGGAGTCGAGTTCCAGCGCCTACGACGGCGAAGTCATCACCACGACGTGGAAGGGGCATTTCAACTGGAAACTGGCCTATGAGAATCTGCGTGACGCCAATCATCCGCGTTTCGTGCATCCACAAAGCCTGGCCAAGTCGGTCAATTTCGTCGCCCAGGTCGACGATGCGCTGGTGACCGAAGCGGATATCGATCCCGCGCCGGAGCAGGCGCGTGCCGTGCGCCGCGCGCTTCTGCAACGCTTCAGCTGGGGCGGGCCGGATGCGGCGCTCGACAGGATCATCCCTTACGCGTGGCGCGACAACGTGGAGCGCTGGGGAAACGATGATTCGTATTTCAACTGGCTGGTGTACCCCAACCTCCATATCGCCTCAAGCGATGGCGGGCATTCATTCATCGTCGAGCACCACGTTCCGGTCAACCCCGAACGAACCGACCTTGAAATTTACTGGATGACGGCGACAAAGCGCCGACTTTATCCCTATTCATGCACAACACTGCTGTCTCTCATGCATGAGAGCAAGGTGGTGCTGGGAGAAGACGTCCGCATTATGGAAGCAGTCCAGGCTGGATTGCACGACGCAGCGCCGCGGGCGATCCAAGGGGCCTATGAAGCCATGAACCGTCTGATCGAACGCTGGTACCTGGATGTCATGGAGCACGGCGGTGAAATCTAGATTCGTGATTGGCCATGGTGCCGTCCTTGATGCCGTTTGCGATGCGTGGACCGTAGCACTGCCTGACCATCCAGTCGTGCGCATCGAACTCGGGCAGGGGCCGGACTACCGTTTCGACTGGTCTCCGCTCGATTGCGTGGCGCGCGATTCCGAGGCTTTCATGGCCTTCGACGAAAAATTCGGAAATTTCACGCGACTCGAGTTATTCCAGGCAGGGGTCGAACGCGGATATCGCATGACGCCGTTTGTCAGTCCGCGCGCCATCGTCGCGCCCGGCGTGAAGGTCGGTCCGAACTGTTTCATTTGCGACGGCGCCATCGTCGGTGCCCGCGCCGTGGTGGAGTACAACTGCGTGATCGGCGCCGGCGCGATCGTGGGAGCCGGCGCCCGTCTCAAGGCATCCTGCTGGCTGGCGGCCGGTGTACAGGTGGGCGACGACGTCGAAATCGGCGCTCATGTCACTTTGCGACAGGGGGTGGCCGTGGCCGCTGGTGTCAGGATAGGGCGCAACAGCGAACTCGGTATTCCGGGGCACTATCGCGAGAACGTCGCGCCGCGGACAGTGTTCGATCCGCGCTACGACGCTCCCATTTTTGTCCACGGAAGTTAACCTGGAACAACAAATATGTTCGACCTGTACACGACACTGAACATGGCTTTCCTCGGACAGGCGCTGTTCGCGATCACCAAGACAGGCGTGGCAGACCGGCTGGACGGGGAGCCGGCAACGGTGGCAGAAGTGGCGGCAGACTGCTCTGTCGATGCGATCGTGTTGCGACAGACCTTGCTGGCTTTGGCCGCGTATGGATTTGTTCTTGCCGACGAGGCAGGCCGCTATCGCCTTGCGCCCAAGGCACGTGGGCTTGTCGAGGGCGAGGAACCCCGTCTCAGGGAGTTCACGCTGCTGTGGGGGGAGCAGCTTTACCCGGTCTGCGGAAAACTCGATCGGATGCTCGAATCCGGGCAATCCGCGTTCGCCCATCATTTTGGCGCCCCGATTTGGGAGCACTACCGAAATGAGCGTGGCGACGGAGAACGGTTCGAGACGTTCATGGACATCACCACCGACTGGCAGGGGCCGCTTGTGGCGGCAGCGATCGACTGCTCGACATACCGTACCTTGGTCGACGTCGGCGGCGCGCGCGGTAGCCTGACCATTCCCATCCTTCTGCGCAATCCGCAGCTTTCCGCCACGATCTACGACCAGGTTCACCACACCGTTCATGCGGGGCGCCGCCTTGCCGAGGCCGGTGTTGCAGCGCGTGCCAGGTTCGTCGGCGGGGATTTCTTGCGTGATGTGCCCGCCGGCGCCGATGTTTATGTGATCAAGCATGTCCTGCATGACTGGAGAGATGACGACGTCGTGCTGATACTTTCCAATATCGCGCGCGCCATGCGGCCTGACTCGACGCTCGTGATTGTCGAAGGCTTGATCGAAGAATCGCCGCGCGCGGGCGGATTGCTGAAGCTGCGCAATCTGGAGCAGTTGACATGGACCGGTGGGAGAGTCCGCACGCGGCCGGAATGGGAAGCGCTGCTTGCGCGCGCGGCTCTGAAGCTTGAGAAGGTGGAAGTAGTACCTGAGCCGCGAATGCTCGACGGCCAGCTCCTGTACGCAAAACGCGACGCGAAAGACTGAACCATGAGCCTGATCCGCAATCTGGTGCTGCGCCAACCTGGCGCGCGAATAACGTTTTCACCCCCGAATGCCCCTGCCGATGAGCCGGATCACTACTTCGTCGGCTACCCGAGTTGGCTGTTCATGACCTTTGCGCCGGGGATTTATCAGGCCCTCGGGCGACGCGTCGCCGCAGTCATCGGGGACAGCTACATCATGGATCATTCGCATATGACGATTCATGGTCATCCAGTACCGATCATCTCGCTCGCCGAGTTTTCGGAGCGCGCTAGGCATCGCCCGTCCGAGGTGATCCATTTTTTCGAGCACAACGAGCAGTTCTGGTCGATCCCGCAGATGGAAGCGATGGGAGATGTGCGGGTCACGGACTTCATAGCCAAACTGGACCGGCTTGGCCTGGGCCACACTTACCTGCCGGTGCGTGAGGAGCGCGAGTGGTGGTCGTCGCAGAGCCGGGGCCGAATAGAAGCAGCGTCAAGCCGACTGGGCGACGAGCGTTCGCGTCGCACCCTTGCCGCCCGCATTGCCGCCATCACCGGCGGGACCCGTCGCCCGCTGATGGAGGTGAGGGTGCGCAGCGAGCACGAGTACTTCAATCCGGGCTGGACCATCGGAAGCCTGGTGCCGGGTCCGGACGAGACCTACGTCGACGTGGGCGCTGCGCACGGTGACACGGTCGACAAATTCGTCGGCGTAACCGGCGGGAAGTTCAAGGCGATTCATGCGTTCGAGCCGACGCCCGGCCAGTTTCGCGAGCTGGAACGACGCTCTCAGGCGGATGCACGCGTACACACCTATCGCAAGGCCGTCGGTGATGCTCCAGGCAGCCTTACCTTCTACGACAACCCCAGCAATCCCTTCGGCGGCAACGCGTTGTCCGGTGGAGGCAATTGCGTGCCTATCGAGGTCGAGTGCGTGCGTCTGGATGACACTATCGAATCCTGCTCGTTGCTCAAGATGGATGTGGAGGGATTCGAGACCAGGGTCCTGGGCGGTGCGCGACGGCTGATCTCCGAATGCAAGCCCGACCTCGCGGTCACTTGCTATCACTATCCGCAGGATCTGTTCGAGATCATGGATTGTGTCGAGTCCATCCATTCGTACAAGCACGTAGCGCTGCGGCACTACGCCCCCAGCCTGTACGACTCGATCCTGCTGTTTTCGGACCGCCAGTCCTTCGCGTAGGGGCGACACGGTCAGCGACCGGGACCAGTGGCGCGCTCGACCGCGTCGCGTATGGTGGCAAGCGCGGTGCCGTCAAGCCGGTTGTGGAAGGGCAGGCCGACCAGGTCGGTGGAAATGGCTGACGCCGCAGTTAGCGGAACTGCTACCGGGAGTTCGGTCAAACCGTCGTGATGATTGATCAGCGGCAGATACCAGCGGCGCGTTTCGATGTTGACTGCACGGCACGCAGTCTCGATCGCCTCGCGGATGCCTGAGGTGCGCACGCGAAAACACAGCAAGGTCCGGATGAGATGCGGCGGGGTTCGCTGCCATGTCGGCTCAAGCCCGCCGATGCCCTCCAGCATTGCCCGGTAGCGCGCGTAAAGCGCGGCGCGCGCATCCGCGGACGCAGGCCACTTAGGCAGGTTGGCCAGGCCCACGGCGGCGCAATAGCTACCTGACTTGCCGCCATGCTTTTCCTGCAGTCTTATGTCGGTCATGCACATGCCGCGATCTGTGGCCTTGCACATGTCGTAGATCGTAAGTAGCCCGATCTGAACGGAGGTCAGGGCCTCCTTTTCAACGCCGGTTCGGCTCAGGGTTTCCACGGTGGCGGTGCAGTGCACAGCCACCACTTCGGAATCGATGCGGAAATCGACCGCCACACGCGTCAAGGCCAGCGGTTGGCACAGTGGAATCAGGTCGGAGGTGCGTTTGGCGGCCTGGATGGCCGCGATACGCGCGACGCCGAGCACATCGCCCTTTTTCGCGGTGCCGGACTCGATCAGCGCCAGGGTCCCGGCCTGCATGCGGATGGTGCCGGTCGCGGTGGCGCTGCGCCGGGTTTCCATCTTGGCGCCCACATCGACCATGTGCGCCTTGCCTTCATGGTCGAAATGCGTTGGCGGGGAAGTGGTATCCACAGTGGCCTGGACAATCGTGGGCTTGCGTTTTGCAACAATATTCGCGTGCGCTATGGGAGCCCACGCACGGAGCCTTGTTTTTCCATAGCATCCATGAATCGGCAATTCGGCATGCGGCGTTGCGTGTGTATCGTTCTCAGCCTGCTGCTGGCGTTCGGGCCAGCGGGCGGCCCGGTGTTGCATGCGCAGAACCTTCCCGATCTCGGCGACGAGTCCGCCGGCGTCCTGACCCCGCAGATGGAACGGCGCATCGGTAAATCCTATTACCGCGAATTGCGGCGCGATCCGGTCTATCTGGAGGATGCGGAAGTCAAGGCGTATTGCGAGGAGCGGGCAGGCGGCTGATCGCCGCCGGGCCCGATCCCGGCATGGAGGTCGCGTTTTTCGTCATGCAGGATCCGACCATCAATGCCTTCGCGATGCTGGGCGGCTACATCAGCATCAATAGCGGACTGCTGCTGGCGGCAAGAGCGAATCCGAAGCCGCCAGCGTCATCGGGCATGAATTTGGCCAATTGACCCAGCGCCACATCGCCCGCAGCGTCAGCGCCGGCCAGCGAACCTCGATGGTGTCGATGATCGCGATGGCATTGGCGCTGCTGGCAGCGCGCTCCAACGGGCAGGTGGCCTCGGGCGTTGTGGCCGGTGTGCAGGCCTCTCAGGTGCAATCGCAGTTGGCGTTTTCGCGCGCTTTCGAACGCGAAGCCGACCGTGTCGGCTTCGAGACGCTGCGCAAGGCCGGTTTCGACGTCAGCGCCTTGCCTGCGTTCTTCGAGCGCCTGCAGCGCGCCGGACGCGTCTACGAATCCGATGCGCCGGTTTACGTGCGCAGCCACCCGCTGACGACCGAGCGTATCTCCGACGTGCAGAACCGCGTCCCGGGGGGCGCGCTATCGCCAATATGTCGATAGCCTTGGGTTTCGTCTGGCGCGTGTGAAATTGCGGGCCACTGCGGACGCCGGTGTGGATGGCGTGCGCAATGCCCTCAAATTTTTCGCCACCCAAATCGCCGAGCGCAACTACGCCAACGAGGGTGCTGCCCGCTATGGACAGGCCCAGACGCAATTGATGGCGCGCGATTTCAAGGCCGCAGCCCAGTCGCTGGCGCTAGTCCCGAAGGATGCGACGCATCCAATGATTGACGCCCTGGGCGCGCGTATCAAGACGGCCGCCGGCGACGGCCCTGGCGCCATCGCGGCGTATCGCACCGCGCTGGTGAAATTTCCGCGCACCCGCTATCTTGAACTTAGGTAAAGAAACTATTGCGCGCCTGGGAGGCCCAGACCGAGCGACTCATCGGCGTACAAGTTCAGCAAGCTCGTTGACCTCGGCATGCGCCCGGGAAATTACGCACAATCGCGGTCGGAGATGTGCGGAATGTGAGTCCTGAAGCTTCGGCTACTTGCATTTTCAAACCTCCAGTTGTGATGTTCGCGAGTGCTTACCATCGACCCAATTACGCCATAGGGCCCTATACGCTTTTTCGAGATTAGAGGCCATTTCGCCCCCGTTCATCGCCTGACCGACCTGCATTTGCGGGCGCAAGTAGGAGCGCAGAAACGTCCGCCTTGCCGCGTCATCGGCAAGCGCCACCGCTGCCTCCACGTACTGCTCCGGTGAGCGCGTACAAAGGTCCGCCAGGCCTACCCCTCCGAGCAAACCTTCCGCGACGCGCCCGATTTCATGGCTGGTCGCCATGCTGATCACCGGCACCGCCATCCACAGCGTATGCAGCGTGGTGGTGCCGCCGTTGTAGGGGAATGGGTCGAGCGCAATGTCGGCGCTCCCGACCATGCCCAGAAACCTGGCCAACGGCTGGAACCCTTCAACCACGATGCGCTGCGGGTCGATTGCGCGCGCGACGAACTTCGCACGCACCGCCGCGCGGCCGCCTGGCGTGTCGCCACCGGCAGCTATCACCAGCAGTTCGGCCGACGGCACACGCGTGAGGATGCGGGCCCAGACGTCGATGACCGCATCGGACACCTTGGTCCAGTTGTTGAACGAGGCAAAGCGCACATGGCCGCGTGCCAGGGACGGCGGCGGGCCGGGTTCGGGTGCGTCCGGGGCTGCGGACCATGCTGCGGCATGCGGCAAGCGGTAAATCGACTCGGAATAGCGCGCCTCGCAGCCCGGCGGGCACAGGCAGGCGTCGCTCAAGCGATAGTCGATGGAGGTAAGTCCGGTCGTATTCATGTAGCCAAACCAGGTTGCAGCAACCGGCGCGGGCTTCATCGCGAACAGCGGCAGGCGATTGCCCCCGGTGTGGCCGGACAAATCAACCAGGATATCGATGCGGTCTTGGCGAATCCGCCGTGCCAGCGCGGCATCGTCCAGGCCGGCGATCTTTACCCAGTGCTCGGACAACGACATCAGCCGCTTGGTAAAGGCGTCGCCCGGGCCGGCGTGGTTGTCATAGCAGGTTACCTCGAAGCGGCTGCGATCGTGCCGCTCAAGGACCGGCGCCAGAAAGAACGCCACCGAATGGGTGCGCAAATCCGCCGACACATAACCGATCTTCAGACGGCGATCGGGATCCGCATCATTGCCGTGCGGCGTCCGTGCCGCCGCCAGCCGCGCCTCCAGCGCCCGCCCCCAGGCGAAATGCTGCTCCGCGATCTGCGTCGGCGACAGGCGGGGGTCATGGTTCAGGATGAACAGGCGATTGCTGTGAATCGCGTCCGCCAGCGGATCCATCGCGATGGCCCGGTCCATGTGGATCAAAGCCTCTTCGATATGGCCTTGCTGAAACAGGATGCCACCCACGCAAGAGATCAATTCCGGCTGCGGCTGCAACTCGACCGCGCGGCGAAAGGCCTGCAGTGCGTCATCCAGGTTGCCCAGCGCGCGGGCCGCCACGGCGCGCGTGATCCAGGCCTGCGCATGACCGGGCGCCTGCGCCAGCACCTCGTCGCACAAGCTTATCGCGTCCGCGTGATCACCGGCCAGGTGGTGCATCGTAGCGCGCCCGTGCAGTGCCGGAATCGAGGCCGGATCCAGTGCCAGCGCCCGCTCGAAGCAGATCGCCGCGTCCGCCAGCTCACCGGTATTGTTATGCGCGATGCCTTGTTCAACCCAGCGCGTGGCGGCAAGCGCAGGATCGACCGCTCGGTCTGGCGCCAGGCGCTTGCCGATTGCCCCCAGCAGCCGCCCTAGCATGGCGCCGCCGCAATCTGCCGCGGCACACAAAATGCTGCGGGGGCCGCGCCAGACTGCGCCATCGTGTGCATGGTGCTGTAGGCGGCTTCGAGACGAAGGGTGTACGACTGCGTGTCGAACAAGGGGCCGTCAGACCGTGCCCGCACACAGCGGCGCCTCAAGTCGTCCATGCGCGACCGGTCATGCGCCAGGGCGATCGCCAGGTCACGATAGCTTTCAAGATTTGCACATGCCAGTTCGTCCAGCCCCGCGGCACACAGGATGCTCGCGGCCACTCGTGACGAAAAGCTGTCACCGCTTGCAGTGATCAGAGGCAAGCCGGCCCAGATTGCATCGCTTGCGGTGGTGTGCGCATTGACATAGTGCGTATCGAGAAAAAGGTCGGCCAGCGACATGCGGGCCAGATGTTGGTCCCGCGGCAGCGGGCCGGCGAAAATCAGCCGTGACGAATCAATGCCGCGCAGGCCGGCGGCATTGACCAGATTGGCGCGCGCATCATCGCGGTCGGCAAGTATCCAAAGCACCGAGCCGGGCACGGCATGCAAAATATCCATCCAGACGCCAAAGATCCGCGGCTCGATCTTGTAGCAGGAATTGAACGAGCAGAATACGAAGCTTTGCGGCGGCAGCCCGAGTTCTGCGCGTGTTGGCACTTGCGGAGACGTGCGCTGGGCGTTGTCGGTTGGCTGATAGCAATACGGCAAATAAACCACATGTTCGGAGTACCAGGGCTCATCGCCCGGCCGCACCAGAACCGGATCGGCGATCAGGTAATCGATGAACCCCGCGGCAACCGTGCCCGGATAGCCGAGAAAGCTGACCTGTACCGGCGCCGGCCGCAACGCGGCGATTTCCGGCCGGCCGGCACCGGCGTAGCCGTTCAGGTCGATCAGAATATCGATGTCGTCGTCGATGATGCGTTGCGCCGTTGTCAACGGCGAGTGCAAAGCCATATCGGCAAACCGATCAAACAGGGCCATCACCCGGTCGCGAAAGTCGCTGCCGTCACCCGCGCCCAGCGAATAGGCGAACAGCTCGAAACGGCTACGGTCGTGGCTGGCGAGCACGCCTTGCAGCAGGTGCATGCTCGGATGCGTATGGAAATCGGCAGACAGGTAGCCGAGCCTGATCCGCGCCGGCCCGGCCTGCCGCCGATGACGATTCAGTTGCTGCGCCATAGGCGCCACCCGCGCCACGAAAGTCGCACCGCTGCGGCGCGCCACGGCGAAGCGCGCGCGACGCGAGGCAGGCACACAGTCGGCCACTGCCGGCGCCAGCAGCGGGGTGGCAGCAGGCAGCATGCCGGCCGCGTCCTGTTCGAGATACGCAACCAGCCTTGCGGTCGGAAAGCCCCAGTCGCAACGGCGCGCATACGCCATGTACCCAAGGATCGGGATCGTCGCCGAATCCGGATCAAGTGCAGTCGCCTGCCGGCAGCAGGCCGGGCCGTCGATTTGCGGAAAAAACGCCTCAAGGCCGGCCAGCGCCAGCCACAAGCCCGCGGCGTCGACCCGCTCCAGCATGTCGCCATGGGCCAGTGCGTTGAGCAGAACCTGATGCGCACGCAGCGGGTCACCAAGGGCTAGATGAACATCCTTCAAATTCAGTGTCGGCGCGACCAGGGTCGGTGCGTCAAGCACCGCGCTCTCCAGTTCGTCGCGTGCTTGCTCCAGCTTCCCGCAGCGCCCCAGCGCCAGCCCGAGATTGGCACGAATGATCGGGTCGTGCGGATCGCTTGCCACTGCGCGGGCGATGATTGCAGCGGCTGCGGCGGGCTGGTGGTCGCTCAATTCGATCAGCCCGGCCATGTGCAGGGCCTGGGCATCCAACGGGTCTGCGCGCAGGCAGCCCGCGAGTACGGCTCGTGCAGCCGCGGTGTCGCCCGCACGAACCAGTTCACCCGCGCGCGCAACATCGAATGAAGAATGCGGCTTGGCCACTTTCGAACGCGTGAGCTGTCGATACAAGTTCTTGAGCACGGGTGGATACTGGCGATCAGGAAAACGCTGAAAGAATCCAAGAGCGGCGGACTACCGCAAGAACGGACTCATCCATTCAATTCGACGCAACTGCCAGCGCGTGCCCGTCGCGTCTACTGAGGATTCAACTGCGGCGTTTTGGGAAGAGGCCTTGCCGCAGCACCGCCCAATGTGACAGCACCAACAAAAAACCCCTCTCGCGAGGGGTCTTTTGCGCGATCCGGCTACGCTTAACGGCAGGTAGCAGGCATGTACTTCGAAGGTGTTCCGAGGCACGCCCAGGTGATGGTGCCGGTACCGGTGTTGTAGGTCGGGGTGATGGTAATCGATACGTTCTGGCCAATTGAGGTAGCGAGAGTGTTGCCTTGAATGGTAATTATGCCCGGTAAGGTCACGCCGCCGCCCGATATCTTGCCAACGGTATTGAAGGTGAGGCCGGAACCCGCGGTGGTGACGTCGTTGTCGGTCTGGAACTTCTCCGAGATGGCCGTGCGATACGAGCTACCCGCCAGGATCAGTTCCGAAACGCGCGCACGCACCGTGTAATCCTGATACGCAGGCAACGCGACGGCCGCCAAGATACCGATAATCGCAACCACGATCATCAGTTCGATCAGGGTAAAACCCTTCTGAAGCAAAATCTTATTCATATTGAAGCTCTCCTGTCGGAAAATGGTAATGCCGTGTTTGGCAAGTAACTATATACAAGATGCGTGCCAAAACCTAAGCCATTGAAAATAAACGACTTCATTTATTCCATTGTCATAGAGATCAGCAGTTTTGCGTCACCCGAGTGACAAAATTTGTCACTTCCCTGTCAGCCAGCCTGCCTGCATCCGCACACCGTCAATGACGACGCCAAACGCGTGCCTGCCACTTGACATGCGACACAGTAGCGCAGCCGCGCTCGGGTGAAGCGTCCAATAGCGACCCGTTGCGCGCCCATTTCAATGCTTGTGGGCAGCGCTTCGCATCGGGTCGGGCGCACCAATGAAAAAGCCCCGCTCGCGCGGGGCCTCCTGGTTCACAGGGCGCTTGCGATCAGCGGCAGGTAGCCGGCATGTACTTCGAAGGCGTGCCCAGGCAGGCCCAGGTGATGGTGCCGGTGCCGGTGTTGTAGGTCGGGGTGATGGTAATCGATACGGCCTGACCAATAGAGGTGGCGGCGGTGCTGCCTTGAATGGTGACGATGCCACCTGCAGTCACGCCGCCCCCGGAAATCTTGCCTACGGTGTTGAATGTCAGCCCCGAACCTGCGATGGTGACGTCGTTATCGGCCTGGAACTTTTCGGAAATCGCCGTCCGATACGAGCTGCCCGCCAGGATCAACTCCGACACCTTGGCGCGAATGGTGTAATCCTGATACGCGGGCAAGGCGACGGCGGCCAGGATACCAATGATCGCAACAACGATCATCAGTTCGATCAGGGTAAAACCCTTTTGTAGCTGAACCTTGTACATCGTGACGACCTCCTGTCGAAAACTCCCAATGCCGGGCGTGGCAATCGGGTACATACAAGATGTGTGCCAGGACATACCACATTGAATTTAAAGAGTTATTCCATTCTAAATGCGCGGAAAGTGGCAGTTTTGGGCCGCTTTTGTGACCACCATCGTCACCAGCGACCGGAACAAGCGACGACTTGCCATCGCCTTCGCCGCGCATGCCGGCAGCGCCAGGAACATGCCAGGCTGCGCGTATGGCCGCGATCGACCATACCAGCGGCAAGCCACAGATTTGGTCTTTTATAACCATTAGTGATTTACATTACACTCATTATTATTGGAATGTTATAAGACGTTCAGCTAGCATCGTGCCTCCCAAACGCCGGATTTGGTCACGCATGGCGAGGTGACCCGCCGCGACTCCCAGGACCGCACCATGTACCGTTACGACAAAGTCGACCAGACCCTGGTCGAACAACGGGTCGCACAGTTTCGCGACCAGACGCGCCGCTATTTCGCCGGCGAACTCGCCGAAGAGGAGTTCCGCCCGCTGCGCCTGCAAAACGGCTTGTACCTGCAGCGCCATGCGCCGATGCTGCGGGTTGCCATCCCGTATGGGTTGCTGGCAGCCGCGCAGTTGCGCAAGCTGGCTTCGATCGCGCGCACTTACGATCGCGGTTACGGCCACTTCACCACGCGCCAGAATGTCCAGTTCAACTGGCCGCGCCTGGAAGACGGGCCGGACATCCTGGCCGAGTTGGCAACGGTCGAAATGCATGCCATCCAGACCTCCGGCAACTGCGTGCGCAACACCACCTCCGACCAGTTCGCCGGGGTGGCGCACGACGAGATCGTCGATCCGCGGCCTTATTGCGAACTGATCCGCCAATGGTCGACCTTTCACCCGGAATTCGCCTATTTGCCGCGCAAGTTCAAGATCGCCGTTTCGTCCTCTCTCGAAGACCGAGCGGCTACATTTGTGCACGACATCGGGTTGCACATAATCCGCAATGGCGCCGGCGAAATCGGTGCCCGCGTGATCGTCGGCGGCGGCCTCGGCCGCACACCGGTGATCGGCACGGTGATCCGCGAATTCATCGCGCGCGCGGAACTGATCAACTACCTCGATGCCATCCTGCGCGTCTACAACCGCTTCGGGCGCCGCGACAACAAGTACAAGGCGCGCATCAAGATCCTGGTGCGCGAACTGACGCCCGCCAGGTTCGCCGCCGAAGTCGAAGCTGAATGGGCGCACCTGCAAGGCGGATCCGCGCTCGTGCCGGATGCGGAGTTCGAGCGCATCGAATCCTTCTTTACAGCGCCGGCCTATGAAACCCTGGCACAGGCCGACGCCGGTTTCGAGCGCAACAAGGCCCTTGACCGAGGCTTTGCGCGCTGGGTCGCGCAAAATACCTTCGGCCACAAGGTGCCAGGCTATGCTGCGGTGACCCTGTCGCTCAAGGCGCCCGGGGTGCCGCCAGGTGACGCTACTGCCGGGCAAATGGAGGCCGTGGCAGACTTGGCAGAGCGCTTTTCCTTCGGCGAAGTGCGCGTTTCCCACGAACAGAACCTGATCCTGGCCGACGTGCGAAAGGCCGACCTCCACACCGTGTGGCAGGAAGCGCGCAAGGCCGACCTGGCCACTTCCAACATCGGCCTCATCACCAACATCGTGTGCTGCCCGGGTGGCGACTTCTGCTCGCTGGCGAACGCCAAGTCGATTTCCGTCGCAGCCGACATCCAGGCGCGCTTCGAGGACCTCGACTACGAGTACGACTTGGGGCCGATCGACCTGAACATCTCCGGCTGCATCAACGCCTGCGGCCACCACCATGTCGGTCACATCGGCATCCTCGGTGTCGACAAGGATGGTTCGGAGTGGTACCAGGTGACCCTGGGCGGCTCGCAAGGCAGCAATGCGGCCATCGGCAGGATCATCGGGCGTTCGTTCGCCGCCAACGAGATCGCCGCTGCGATCGAAAAGATCATCGACGTCTATGTCGAATCGCGCCACGTCCACAACGACCTGAGCGAACCCTTGGTCGACACCGTGCGACGGATCGGTCTCGAACCGTTCAAGGCGCGCGTCTACGCAAGCCCCGCACTGAAGGTGGCATGAATGAGCAATCGCATGATCCTTGACCGCAAGATCACCGACGACCATTGGCGATTGATCGAAACCGGAGAAGCCGTTGCCGCCAACGGCGACATCATCGTGCCGCTCGCGCTGTGGCTGGACCAACGCGCGCAATTGACCGCTCGCAGCGGGCGCAGCGGCGTCTGGCTGGCACCCGGCGACGAGCCTCGCCTGCTGGCTGCCGATACCGGCATCCTGCCCCTGATTGCGCTGCGGTTTCCGCAATTTGCCGATGGTCGCGGTTACTCGAGCGCTCGCCTGCTGCGCCAACGTTACGGATTCGCCGGCGAACTGCGCGCCATCGGCGAGGTGCTGCGCGACCAGCTGTTCTATCTTGAGCGGGTCGGCTTCAACGCCTTCGCCATCAAGCCGGGCAAGAGCATCGAAGACGCGCTGGATGGCTTTGGCGACTTCTCGGACGCATACCAGGCGTCAGCGATGCAGCCGGCACCGCTTTATCAGCGTCGCCTGCAGAGCCAGGACCAAGCCGGCCTGGCGAGCGTGGCTGCGCCATGAGCGCCGCCGCCCGGCCGCCCGAAGGCAGCGCTCATCCACCCGCGGGGAGGATGTCACGCAGTCGCAGGAAGGTAGTGCGATGAGTGGAACCGTCTACCTGGTCGGCGCCGGCCCCGGCGCACCGGACTTGATCACACTGCGCGCGGCTCGCCTGATCGAAGCCGCGGAGATTGTTTTCCACGACGCGCTGGTACACCCCGACACTTTGGCATTGGCCACCCGCGCCGAGAAAATCGCGGTAGGCAAGCGCTGCGGCGCCCACTCCACCGCGCAGCGCTTCATCAACAAGCGCCTGATCGACGCCGCCGGCAAGCATGCAAGCGTGGTGCGCCTGAAAGGTGGCGACCCGATGCTGTTCGGCCGTGCTCAGGAAGAGATCGACGCCCTCACCGCAGCCGGCATCCGCGTTGAAATCGTGCCTGGCGTGACCGCAGCGCAGGCCGCCAGCGCGGACCTGGGCGTTTCGCTGACGCGTCGCGGCATCAGTCGCTCGGTCGCATTCGCAACACCTCGTGTAGGCAGCGAGGAACAGCCATCCGAATGGGCCGCCAGCCTGGCGCATGCCGATACGGCGGTGCTCTACATGGCTGCGCACCAGGCACGCCAGGTCGCCGCCACCCTTATGGGCCTGGGCCGGCGCGGCGATTCTCCGGTGGCGATCGTCGAATCGGCCTCACTTGAAAGCACGCAAAGTTACACCACCCTTGGCGAACTGGCACGGCAGGGCCTGGAGCCCGGCACAGGCCCGACCATTCTGATGTTTGGAGAGGTGTTCCGCGCCGCAATGTCAGCGGCACGCCTGCAAAGGCGCAGCCCGACAAGCGGCAGCTGGCGGCAGCTGGCGGGAAACCTTGCGCAAACCTGCTGACGCCAAGCCGTGCGCCCGAATGCACGGCAAGCGGCAAGGATTCAAATCGCCAGCAGCACCCGCGGCACCCTTGCCACCGCCGCACATGGCCGCAGGTGGTGTATCTTGCGCTGCCGGGCGCAAGGCGATCGACCCGGACAGGCGTGATTACTGCCAATTACGAATCCGCCATCGCGCCAACCGCAGGCTCCCCGAAATTTTCCATCAACCATGACGCACCCCATCACTGAACTCGCCAAGACCGCCGCACGCGCAAACGGCACGCCGTATGCCGGCGACCTGACACCACTCGAAGCGGGCCAACTGCTTGCCTCCGGTTCGGCTCGCATCATCGACGTGCGCAGCCGCTACGAGTGGGATTTTGTCGGCCGCATCGATCCCAGCACGCTGATCGAATGGCGTATCTACGAAGCCGACGGCACCACCGCCATACGCAGCCGACCCAACGAGCACTTCGTCGACCAGTTGCGGGCACAGGCGCGAGCGGACCAGACGCTGCTGTTTCTGTGCCGCAGCGGCGTGCGCTCGCAGGGCGCGGCCGCAGCGGCTAGCGCCGCCGGTTTTGCCAATGCGTTCAACATCCTCGAGGGATTCGAAGGCAACCCGGACGCAAGCAAGCAGCGCAACCATGTGGGCGGCTGGCGCAAACATGGGCTGCCCTGGATTCAGGGCTGAGGCCCACGCCGGATCACAATCCAGATCCCACACATGCCCAACTTCGCCACACGTACCTGGCTTTTCACAGGCTTCGCCGCATGCGCCGGCCTGATCGGATTCGCCTTGTACCTGCAGTATTTTGCCAACCTCGAACCCTGCCCTCTATGCATGCTGCAACGTGTGGCCTTCATTGCGTTGGGGCTGGTGTTTCTTGTCGGCGCACTGCATGGCCCTGGCATGATCGGCGCCCGCGTCTATGCCAGCCTCGCGATACTGACCTCCGCTACCGGCATTGGCCTGGCTGCACGCCACACCTGGCTGCAATACAACCCGCCGCAATTCGCTTCCTGCGCCGGCGACCTGTATTCGCAACTGGACCGCCTGCCGCTCGGACGCGTGATCGCCAATGCGATCCGCGCCACCGGTGACTGCGCCAAGGTCGACTGGACCCTCATGGGCTTGTCGATCGCAGAATGGTCGCTGGTCTGGTTCACGCTCTTTGCCCTGGGTTCGGTAGCGCTGCTGCTGCGCAAACGCCCCTGAATTGCCAGGCCTGGCGTGCATGGCGCAGCACTCACTTGCGCAAGGGGTCGAGCAGCGACTTCAAACCGTTATGCTCCACCTCGTGCATCAAGGCCAGCAATCGACCCAGTTCGCCCGCCGGAAAGCCCTGGCGCGCGAACCAGTTCAGGTAATAGCCTGGCAAATCGGCGATCACGCGCCCCTTGTATTTGCCGTAGGGCATGACGCGCGTGACCAGCAGTTGCAGTGCTTCGTGATCCATCGTGGAATGCCCTCTGGCTGGAGCCTGTATTGGATCATGATCAGCGCCGGCGCAGCCGCCTCTGCCAGCGCCGGCATGCGCCACAATAGCGCTGCCCGATGCGTAAAACGCACGACTCTCCCGTCACCAACCCGCCATGACCGACACTCTGCTGCTCGCCACCAAGCTGCCGCACTCTTTTCATGCCGCGCTGACCGAACGCTACCAAGTGCTGGGCCCGCTCACCGCACCTTTTCTGGACGCCGCCAAAAACCTGCCGACCGCCGATGCCAGCCGCGTGCGCGCACTGGTCACCATCGGCTCGGTCGGGGTTGCCGCCGAGGCTCTTGAACTTTTTCCGCAGCTCGGTCTGATCAGTTGCCTGGGCAGCGGCTACGAGGGCGTGCCCATCGCCGCGGCGCGCGAGCGCGGTATCACGGTAACCAACAGCCCCGGCGCCAACGCTTCCGCAGTGGCCGACCTGGCGCTGGGCCTCTTGATATCGGCCGTGCGTGATTTCGACGGCGCGCGCGCCTACCTGCGTGCCGGCAAGTTCGAAGGCAACGCCGGCGTGCGCCTGCCTGCGGTGCGCGGTCTCACCGGCCGCAAGTTGGGCATCTATGGCCTGGGCGCCATCGGCCTGAAGATCGCCCGCCGCGCGGCGGCCTGCGAGATGGAGGTCGCCTATCACAGCCGCAAGCCGCGTGAGGATGTCGCCTACCCCTGGCACCCGACGCTGGCCGCGCTGGCCGAATGGGCGGACGTGCTGATGGTGGCGGTGCGGGCGGACGCCAGCAATCGCCATGCGGTCAACCGGCAGGTCCTTGCCGCACTAGGTCCCGACGGCATTCTGGTCAACATTTCACGCGGGTCGGTGGTCGATGAGGCGGCGCTCGTCAGCGCCTTGCAGGAAGGCCTCATACGAGGCGCCGGGCTGGACGTCTACGAACGCGAGCCGCAGGTCACGCCGGCCTTGTTTGACCTGGCGCACGTGGCATTGACACCGCACATTGGCGGCAACACGCACGAGGCGCAGAGCGCGATGCATGCGATCGTGCTGGCCAATCTGGCGGCGTTTTTCGCCGGGCAACCGCTACCCACGCCGGTGCCGCTTTAGTCACGCCCCAACCCGCTACCAGGCCCACATGACTCTGTGCATCAGCAGCTACCACGCCCACATCTACTACGACCTTGCGAGTTCGCGCGGCGCGGCCCAGCGTTTGCGCGAGGGCATCGCCGAACGCTTCTCGGTGCGCCTCGGACGCTGGCACGATGTTCCGGTTGGCCCGCACCCGGGCCCCATGTTTCAGGTGGCATTCCTGCCAGCGCTGTTCCCGGCTTTCGTGCCGTGGCTGATGCTCAACCGCGCCGGCCTCACCGTGCTGGTGCACCCGAATACCGGCGCGCCGCGCGATGACCACCTGGTGCATGCGCTATGGCTGGGAAGCGTGTTGCCGCTCAACGGTGATGTCCTCAGGATGGAAGAGGACGTGGCGGCGATGGAAACCGAGCCCAATACCCACCCTGCGCTTCGCGCCAACTGAAACGGGCGCGCCCTGCCGCATGCACGGCGGCAGGGCAGAGGCGATGTCGGCTAAGCCGCGATCGCGTCAGCCAGGCCGCCCCTTGCCGGCAGCACCGAAGCAATCGCCGCGCCGGCCTGGCTGCTCCACACCTCGGCGCCGTCAACCAGCACCTTGAGTTCGTTGCGCGAAAAGCGCGTCCACGTCTCGCCATGGGTGAGCGGCTCGGTAGCCACCAGAACCATATGGTCTTGCGTGCGATTGGCCTCGCTCAGATTGATACTGAGATCGTGATCCACCAGCTTGACACGGGGAAACGGATGCCGGCGCGCCATCCAGGTGAGATCGGTGGCGCAGTGGGCGAACAGGGCTTCGCCGTTGCCCATGAGAAAGTTGAACACGCCATGCGCGGCTACCCGAGGTGTCAATTCGGCCAACGCGTAGGCGATCTGCTGCCAACCGGGGCGCCCGGATGCACCAAACCGTGCGCGCAGTTCCTGCAGCAGCCAGCAGAACGCGCGCTCGCTGTCGGTGCTGCCGACCGGTTCGAAATCACCATTGAGGCGCGGCTGGAAATCACCTAGATCGCCGTTGTGGCAAAAGGTCCAGTGCCGCCCTTTCCATTCGCGCACAAACGGATGGCAATTCGACAAATGCACCTGTCCCTGGGTGGCTTTGCGAATGTGCGCCAGAACGATGCGCGAGCGGATCGGGTTGTTGCGCAAAAACTCCGCCAGAGGCGAGTCACTGGCACGCCGCTCGTCGATGAACACCCGACAGCCGCTTGCATCATGAAAGGCGATACCCCAGCCGTCGACGTGTTCCCCGGTCCGACCACCGCGCGCCGAGAAGCCGGTAAACGAAAACGTCACCGCGGTAGGTGCGCTGCTGGAAAGGGCGAACAACTGGCACATGCTGCCACTTTGCCTCAACCCCACACCTGACAGTGCCCCGAAAAGACCCTGAATCGTGCCTCACCGTGCCGTTACAGCAGACTGCCCCAACCCGGCGAAAAGGCGCGCGCGGCCCTGGCGTGCCGTCAAAGCGCGCCGGTCGCACCCTTGCCGCCGAAGCGCTGCCTGAGATCCGCCTTGAGCACCTTGCCCAGCGCACTCTTGGGCAGAGCGTCCACAAAGGCGAAGCGTCGCGGAATCTTGTAGCCGCCGATAGCGCCGCGGCAGTGTGCAATCAGCCCGGGAGCATCGAGTGTCACACCAGGTTTGGGAATGACCACCGCGAACACCGCCTCGCCATAGGTTTCGTCCGGCACGCCGATCACCGCCGCCTCGGCAACACCGGGATGCGTGAACAGGGCCGCTTCAACCTCCGACGAATAGACGTTTTCGCCGCCAGTCACGATCATGTCCTTCTTGCGGTCGAGCAGGTACAGAAACCCTTCCCCGTCTTCACGGCCGATGTCACCGGTATGGAACCAGCCGTCGCGAAAGGTCTCGCGGTTGGCCTCCGGCAAACCGTAATACCCCGGCGTGACATTCGGGCCGCGCACGATCACCTCACCCGAGGCGCCGCTCGGTACCTCGCGGCCGGCGTCGTCGACGATGCGCAGATCGACGCCCGGCAGCGTCTTCCCGGCGCATGCCAGGCGTGCCGTATTGCCGCTGGCGAGCGCCTCCAGATGGTGGCGATGTTCGAAGAACGAGAGGATCGGCGCGGTCTCGGTCAGACCGTAGCCTTGCGTGACGCTGGTCGCGGGCAAGGCTTCCAGGGCACGCCGGATCCAGGTCTCGGCCATGGGTGAACTGCCATACACCTGGATACGCAACGAAGACAGGTCGAACTTCGCGAAATCCGCATGCTGCAGCACCATGATCAGCATGGTCGGGGCCAGCATGGTGAAGCTGACCCGATGCCGCTCGATCGCCGCCAGGAACGCCGTCGGGTTGAACTCCGGCAGATAGACGTGGGCGCCGCCGGTCAGGGTGAGGGCAGACCCGAGCAAGTCCGCCGAATGGAACATCGGGGCGACGTGCAGGTAGATGTCGTCGTGCCGGATACCCAATGTGAGGCCGACCTGCAATCCGTTGCATGCGATGTTGCGGTGGGTGAGGCGAACCCCTTTGGCACGCCCGGTGGTACCCCCGGTGTAGAGCAGGATCGCGTCGTCATTTTCGTCGGCATCGCGTGGCGGAAGTGCAGCGGCGGAATCGATCAGATCATCATGCGAGCGCCGACCGGCGCCGTTTGCACCGAGCACGAAAGCATGCTCTCGCCAGGGTGCGAGCTCATCGCGGTCCAGCAGCGCCAACAACAGTGGATCGATGGCGAGCAGCGCACAGTCTGCGTCCTTGAGCACAAACGCAATCTCGCGCGGCGCCAATCGAACGTTCACCGGCACCGGAATCACACCCGACCAGTAGCCCGCATGCAGCAATTCGGCCTGGCGAAACGAGTTGCGCGAAACAATGCCGATGCGCGCCCCCGGTGCCAGGCCCATTTTGAGCAGTGCACCGGCAAGGCATGCCACCCGGTGGACGTGCTCCGCCCACGAATGGATGCGCTCGGGTTCAATGATTGCCGGCCGGCTGGCGTGTTGACGACGCGCGCGTTGCAGCGCCGAAGACATCGAGAGCATGGACTCTCCCCGCTCAGGTGGAGCCTGAGGCCTTTGCCGCCTTGGCGCGATCGATGTACTTCTTGGTCGCATAAGCAACGCCGCTTTCGGCATAGCCCTTGCAAGCGCGATCCTTGAACTCGAGCGCGCGCTCCCATTCATCCACCGGGTAATACTCGCGTTCGGCCACGCAGCGAATTTCTCGTACAACGCGCTCTTCGATGCCGAGCTTTTCGGCAATCTGGCGATCGGAAAAACCCGGCTGGCGCTTCTCCGGCGGCAGGTGCTCGGGATAGTTGATCTGGATCGCCTGCGACATCGACAACACCTGTTCCTTGTACTGCCGGTACAGCTCGGGATCGACAAAATAGAAACCCATTCGCATGCTCCCTAAGAAAACCCTGAAACAGTCCCCGTATCGCGGACTCGCGGACGGCAGTCTGGAATCAAATCAAGACCATGCAAAAGCGACTCGTGTTCCATACGGACTTATGCGGCGTTTCGTCAAAGCAAATTGCGCTGCGTGGAGCCGACCGGGCACACCCTCATGCATTCGAAGCACTGACCCTGGCTCACATTCGAGTACGACATCGACCACAAAGTGCGGGTGAACTGCGAGGAATAGAGGATCATCTTGCGCTTCTCCTTTTCCGGCTCGTCGAACACCGCTTCCAGCGCCTTCTGAAAGCCCGGGATGAACGAGGTTTGCACGCGGGTGGTGCAGCGCGCAACATCATAGCGACGCTCCTTGACGCGGCCGCCCTCGAGCTTGCCGCCAAGACACCCACCATCGTCGATCGGGCAGGTCGCCATGCACGGCGTGGTGCCCAACTCATCCCACATCGAGACACACTCGGGTGCGGGACAGGCCGGTGTCGAAAGCGGCGCGTCCACCGGCAAGGGCAAGGTGGTCAGCACGGCGGTGTAATACATGAAGCCGAATTGCGGATGCAATACCGGCCCGGCCAGGCTCGGCGAACCGCAGCCCGCAAGTTCGGCGGCAAGCGCGATGTTCAAGAACGGCCGGCGCGCCCGGTCCACGCCCGGCGGGATGGTGACCGCGTAATAGCCGAAGCGCCGTTCGATGTGCTGCGCGATGCGGTTACCCATCGCGGTGACGCGGTCGGAGGTCGAGGTCGTTTCCATGTGGCGATAGCTCGGGCTGGCCCAGTCGCCGGCGCGCGGCTGGGCGCCGCCAAGCACGAATACGGTTTTGCAACCCGGCAGCAGTTCGCCCGGGCGCTGTCCCTCCATGGCTGCGGTGAACGCGTTGGCGTCCGCCACACCCGACACCAGTGCCCCGGCCTTCTTCGCCAGTTCGCCCAGCTCGCGCTTGTGGGCTTCCATCAGGTCCAGATCCGCTGCGCTCATTTGAGCTTCCTTTCAGCCCGGCCGATCGGGCATACGCGCATGCATTCGAAGCACTGCGCCACACTTTCCTTGTAGAAGGCGATGGCCGACGCCGAACGGGTAAAGAAGTCGGAGTGGATCATCATGCGGCGGCGCTCGTCATCATCTTCGTTGGCGATCTGCTCCAAGGCCTTCTGGAAACTGTTGATGCCGAAATTCATCGCACGCGAAACGCAGCGCTCGCGATCGTAGTAGGTCGATTCAATCCGGTTGTCCGGGCCGATCGTCCCGTGCAGGCAGCCGCCGTCGTCCGACGGGCAGGCCGCCTGGCAGGGTGTCCTGCCGCCGGCCTTGTAGACCTGCACGCACATCGGCGCCGGGCACACGTCCTGCTCCAGCATCGGATCGACCGGCAACGTAAGCGTGGTCAGGCAAGCGGAGTAATACAGCAGGCCGTACTGCGGATTGAGGATGATGTTGGCGGCGAACGAACGCGTGCCCAGACCTGCAAGCACCGCCGCCAGCATCATCGAGAACGCCGGCTGATGCCCGCCCACCGGCAGGCCCGGCGCCTGGATCGCCTGGTAACCGTATTCCTGCTCGATGTGGTCGGCCACCAGATGAATCACGCGATCGTTGGCGAAGTCGTAGCCGTTCATCTCGATCAGCCGGTGGTCCGGTGACTGCCATGCACCGGCCGAAGGGCCGCGCACGCCGACCACCACCACCGACTTCGCGCCCGGCAGGATGTCGTAGGGCCGCGAGCCTGGCGGCACGAATTCGTCCCAGCGCTCGACCGGTGCGATGCCCACCACATCCACACCGGATGTCAGTGCGAGCTTGCGGAGTTCGTCGGCACGCGCCATCGCGATGGCCGTTTCCGCGTCGGGGGCCAGCGCCGCACGTACCAGCTCAGCCAGATTGGACATGGTGTTTCTCCCGCAGACTGGACCGTCGGAGCTCACCCTTGAGCACCTTGCCCAGCGCGCTCTTGGGTAATTGATCAACAAACTCGAAGCGACGCGGCACCTTGAACCCTCCGAGGTATGCCCGGCAGTATGCGGCAATCTCTTCGGCACTGGGCCGCATTCCCGGCTTTGCCACGATCACCGCCGTGACCATTTCCCCCAGGCGCTCATCCGCAACGCCTACGATCGCCGCCTCGGCGATGGCGGGATGACGATGCAGCACGGCCTCCACTTCGGAAGAATAGACATTCTCGCCACCGGTGATCACCATGTCCTTGAGGCGATCCAGCAGGTAAACATACCCTGCGGCGTCGATACGTGCCACATCGCCAGTGTGCAGCCAGCCGTCGCGCAGGGCTGCGCGCGTTTCCTCGGGACGGTGGTGATAGCCCTTCATGATGTTCGGGCCGCGCGCGATCAATTCACCCGCTGCGCCCGGCGCAACCTCGCTCCCATCCGGCGCCACCACCCGCAACTCATTGTGCGCATTGGGCTTGCCGACCGAAAGCAGCGGCCCGTCGCGCTCACCGGTGACTGCCATGTGTTCGATGGCGGAGCGAAACTCGCGCGAATTGAAAATCGTGAGATCGGGCGCGGTCTCGGTCATGCCGTAGCAATTGAACAGCTCAACAGCGGGAAACGCACCCGCGACCCGTTCGATCCATTCAAGCGGCAGCGGCGCTGCGCCATAGATCAGAACCCGCAACGACGAAACATCGGCCGCCGCGAACTCAGCGCAGGAAACAGTGCCGATCAGCATGGTCGGCACCGTTACCACCGCGCCGACCCGATGGTATGCGATGGCCTGAAGGAAGGCCTGGGGTGAGAACATCGGCAAGAAACACTGCGCGGCCCCCTGCAGGAACCAGCCCATTGCCAGCAGGTCGGCCGAATGGAACATCGGTGCTGCATGCAGGTACACATGTTCGGGTCGCGCACCCACTGCAAGGCCAAACGCCAGGTTGTTGGACAGAATATTGGTGTGCGACAAGCGCACACCCTTGCTGCGGCCGGTGGTACCCCCGGTGTAGAGCAACAGTGCGTCCGCATCCGCATCGGGATCGCTCGCGGCAATCGGCGCTGTCTCGGCAAGCATCGCTTCGTAGGCGGCCGCGTTGGCGCCGGCACTTTCGCCAAAGATGGTGATGCGGGCGCGCCAGGCGGCAAGAGCAGGATGTTCAAACATCGGCGCAAACACGCTTTCCACCATGACGCAGGTGCATTGCGCATCTTCGAGAATCTGCAGAAGCTCCGGCGCGGCCAGGCGAAAATTGAGCGGTACCGGAATCGCACCGAGCCAGAAACCGGCCCACTTGAGTTCTTCGAAGCGAAAGCCGTTGCGCGCAAGAATGCCGAAGCGTTCATCGGGCAATGCGCCCAGGCGCCTGAGCATGCCGGCAGCACGTGACACCCGCACCCCGAATTCGGACCATGTGTAGGTTCGTGCAGTGTCCTGCATGGCCGGCCGCGGGCCGTGGTGCCGTACCGTCGAGGCGAGCGCCCTGACCAGATTCATTTGGAGCGAAACTGCTGCCAGAACCGGGCGGGCTTCATGCGCTCGCCGAACTTGAGCTTGACATCGAGCCACAGCGCCAGCTTCTTGAAAGGTGAAGCCGCCAGCCGTTGCCAGGCACGGTAATACCAGCGCGACCACCAGCGCGAGATGTCCTTGTTGTAGGGGCAAACACGCATGCAGATACCGCATTCGGTCGCCTGGTTGACCCAGAACTTGAAGCATTTTTCCGCATCGATCTGCCACTTGCGAATGCCGATGATCGAGGACTGGTTGGGAATCACCTCGGTGGGCGGGCCCTGCGGAATCGCTTTCGGCGGGCAGGCATCGGCGCAGCGGCGGCAGGTTGTATCGCAGAACTCGCGCACGCCGAACCTGATCGGCTCATCATGGTCAAGCGGCATGTCGGTATGGATCCGGCCGATTCGCACGCGCGGACCGAAGTCCTTGGTGATCAGAAGCCCGTTGCGGCCATACTCTCCCAGCCCGGCCTGGATCGCATAGGGAATCGCCAGCGATGAGTCGTTGACACTGGCAATCGCGCGATAACCCAGGTTGAGAATGTAGGTGGCGATGCTTTGCACCAGTTCGCAGTCGCGCGAGTAGCCATGGCCCACGGCGATGCCGGCGGTAGCCGAGGGATAGCACTTGACGGCGTCGTAGTGCATCGCTGTGACGATCACGATCACGTTGGGCAAACCTTCCGGAATCGAGTAGGGTTTCTCGGCCAGGGCCTTGGTTGCAAAACTGTGCGTGTAATGCCAGCGCGGATCGGAATGGGTGATGCCAACCCCGTCAGCCCCGAACAGGCGACTGACACGCTTGATCTCTTCGGCCATGGCAGCCGGCGACTCGACCGCTACCTGTTCCGCGCTGGGCTCCGAATAAGGCTGGATATAGTCGAGAAAACCATCGACCCGACCCTGGTGCAGGCTGCGCTGGATGGTCAGGTTGGCGCCCATCCAGCCGGCATTGCGCAAGGCGAAGTCGCGTACCGAATAGCCATCCGCGTTGCGCGCGCCCAGGCCGGGCTTGAACATGCCCTTGAACCAGTTGAGCACCTTCTCCGAGCGGATCCGCGAATCCCACTGGCCGCGCGTGTAGATGTCGTTGGACTGGTTGAAGCGTTCGAAGGTATCGAGCACCTCGAAGCCGCAGGCTTCGTCCTTGGCATGCCGGAGCGCGGCCTTCAGGCGATAGGGCCCCTCGTTCCGCGGTTGCCGCTCCTGCGTCAACCGCCCCATTTCCTCAAGCGCACCCATGGCGAACCCTTCACGAATTGCCTGTCGCGGGAACTTCTGTCCGCCTCGGCCCGGTACCTGACAAGTACCAGAATATAACGTTGGTTCAGTATCGTCAAGCGCTGATTCCACTACGGAAAGCGTCACTTTATGAGACTTGAACGACGGATTGACACGGGAAATTCCGCAACCTATACTCGAAATAATTCTAACGATCGTTCAACGACTTGAGAACCTCACCGGCAACTTCGAAGTTGGCCAACAAGCCTACCGCCGGCCAGGCCCAGCGGCGCGACGAGTTCTTGCGCGCCGCAGCCGATGTGTTTGCCGAGCGTGGATATCACGGCGCCGGCATGCGCGAAATCGCCGATCGCTGCGGCGTACAACCGGCAGCGCTTTACTATTACTTTCCATCCAAGGCCAGCATTCTTGAGGCGATCTGCTATTACGGCATCACGCAGTTCGTCGAACGCCTCGCGGCGATACAGGCAGCGGCGCTTCCGGTCGAGGACAAGGTTCGTCAGGCCGTGCGTGCGCACCTCGAACCCCTGCTCGAAAACCGCTTCTATGTCCATGCCTTCCTGTTTCAGCGCCGCGAGTTGCCTGCGGCGGTGCGGCGACCGCTTGACACGCTGGCGCGCAACTATGAGGATTTGTGGCATGCGCTCCTGGTTGAAGGCCAGACCCGCGGCGTGATCGCCAGGGAAATTGACCGCAAGCTCACCGTACTGGCCATTTTGGGCATGTGCAACGCCGTTGCCCGCTGGTCCGGCGTCGCCGCCGACCAGGGCCTGGACGCGGTTGCCACCACCTTCACCCGATTGATTTCATCCGGGCTGTTTGCCGATCGAGCCGAAACTACCAGGCCTGACCTGAGTCTGGTCAACACAAAACAGCGCCGCAAGCGTGCTGCCAACCGAGGAGAAAACTCATTATGAAAAGTACTTTTCGCGCCTTGATCGCCGTCATTGGGGCGTCGATACTAGCCGCCGCACCTGCGGCATCCCAAACCATTCTGGATCTGAGCTCCTGGGTACCCGCCAGCCATCCTCTGGTTGCCGAGATGACTGTGCCGTACTGCAAGGAGATCGAGGCCGTTACGCAGGGGCGGGTGAGTTGCCGCATGCTGGCCAAACCGGTTGCCAACCCGCCCGGCACCTTCGACGCGATTCGTGACGGCGTGGCCGATATCTCGTTCATGGTGCATGGCTACACGCCGGGGCGTTTTCCGCTGGCCGAAGCGGTCGAACTTCCGTTCATGGCCGATTCGGCCGAGGTGATGTCGGTCGCCTATCAGCGGATCTACGAGCGCCTGCTTTCCAGATACGACGAGCACAAGGGCGTACTCACGCTCGGCGTGTTTACCCATGGTCCTGGCCAGGTTTACAACTCGCGCCGACCGGTTGTCGCGATCAAGGATTTCGAAGGTCTCAAGTTGCGGATTGCCAGCGGGGTCGTCAGCGACGTGACCCGAGCCGTGGGTGCCACGGCGGTACTCAAGCCAGCCTCCGAAAGCTATGAACTGATTTCCTCGGGTATCGTCGACGGCACCATGCTGCCCAAGGAAAGCCCGGTAGGGCTCAATCTGATGCGTGTGATCAAGCATGTTACCTATGTCCCGGGCGGGCTGTACAACGTCAGTTTCGCGCTGATCGCCAACCCGGCGAAATGGTTGCAGATTTCGCAGGCGGACCGCGACGCGATAGCCCGAATTTCAGGCGAAGCGCTCGCACGCCGCTTCGGTCGGGCATGGGATGCCGCCGATGGCCGCGGTCAGAAGGCCGTGGCGGAAAACAACATACAGGTGGTGAACGCCAGCCCGCAGCTGGTGACTGACCTCAAGGCACGCACCGCCGGCCTTGAACAGGCATGGGTGGAAAAGGTCAAGAGCAGAGGCGCGGATGGAAAGGCCATTTTGGACGCACTACGTAGCGAGATCACGGTTCTGCAGAGAAAATAGCCGATAGCCTGAACGCGGCCGAAGGCAAGACCAGGATCGCACGCCCCCCCACCATTGCAGCGGACCTTTGCCTGCAGGCACCTGCAAAATCAAGGGAGCGGGCAAGCCTGATATGCGGCCCCGTGAAGTGCGCCGCGACCGCGAATCGGCTAAAATTTGGTGCTTGGTCGCCTCATAGCCTAAACATCCATCCGACTCATTCGTTTAGTCCGCCCATAAGCAATGGCGGCTTGACTCCATCGCCGCGCCGGTTATTCTCAAGGCGTCGGCCCGTACCAAGGACACCCGTTTCATGACCCACATCGTCACCGAACCCTGCATCAAGTGCAAATATACCGATTGCGTCGACGTCTGCCCGGTGGATTGCTTCCGCGAAGGGCCGAACATGCTGGTGATCGACCCCGACGAATGTATCGATTGCGCGGTGTGCATTCCCGAATGCCCGGTCAACGCGATCTATGCCGAGGAAGACGTGCCGGACGGCCAGAAGCACTTCTACGATCTCAATGTCGAACTGGCCAAGGCCTGGAAGTCGATCACCAAGACCAAGGGCCCGCTGGCGGATGCCGAGGACTGGAAAGACAAGGCCGACAAGCTGCCGCTCCTGGACCGGGGTTAAGACCCGCGCGCAGCCCCCGAATGGGCCGCCCGCGCGGCCTTTTTGTTTTTACGGACATTCCCTGATGCTCAATCTGGCCTTTGACCTGCAATTTCCTGATCTTTACAACCTGCCCGGGCTTTCCCGGGTCGACGCGGCCTTTCTCGCGCACCTGGCGGAGTCCGACATGGGCTTGCGGGCCAGGCTAGGTGAAGCGCGCAAGAATCCCGCGGCCCAAGATGCCAGGGCCGAGTCGGAGTTGTTGCTGGACTTGAGCCCGCACATGGACGATTTTCTGGGCCAGCTCTTCGGCATTTCGGCCGAAGTAAGCGCCCTGGCCGAACGCCACCATGAACTGGCGCCGCTGTTCGAAGTCAAGCGCCAGTTCGTGCAGCGCAAGGCCGCCAAGACCCATGATGCGGTGGCGGCCGCAAGCTTTGACGGCGCCGCCCTTGGTGCCGAACTGGGCAGCCTGTTAGGCGCTGCCGCAAGCGATGTCGCTGCCTTCGAACTGGCGTTCGCGCGCCAGGTGAAGCGCTGGCAAGCCGACGAAACCGGCTTTGCCGGTAGCCTCGACCTGGCACTCAAATATGCTGCCTGGGCCCTTTTGACTGAAGCTGGCGCGCACCACCACGCCCCCGGCGTGCTGTTCAAGGCGCCGCGCAAGATCGACCCGCTGACCGTGATCGATCACGCCATCGAGCGCCGCCAAGTCGACGGCACCACCACCTTCACCATCAAGCCTGCGCATATTCGCCGCCGCCAGGGCTTCAAGCTGACCGACGCCGGCACCGATCTGACAGGCGCCCTGGACCAGGCCAATTACTGTATCTGGTGCCACAAGCAGGGCAAGGATTCGTGCTCCACCGGGCTCAAGGAAAAGCCGGCGGCCGACGGCGGCGTAGCTTTCAAGCGCACCGTTTTCGGTGTGCGCCAGGCCGGCTGCCCACTGGAAGAAAAGATCAGCGAGTTCCATATGGCCAAGGTGGCCGGCAACGCCATTGGCGCCCTGGCCATCATCGCGGTGGACAACCCGCTGGCCGCCGCCACCGGGCACCGCATCTGCAACGATTGCATGAAATCATGCATCTACCAGAAGCAGGAACCGGTCAACATACCGCAAGCCGAGACCCGCACCCTGAAGGACGTGCTGGAACTGCCCTGGGGCTTCGAGATCTATTCGCTCCTGACGCGCTGGAACCCGCTCAATCTCAGGCGCCCATTGCCGGCTGTCCCGAGCGGCTACAAGGTACTGGTGGCGGGCATGGGCCCGGCCGGATTCGGCCTGTCGCACAACCTTCTGAATGACGGCCACACCGTGGTCGGCATCGACGGCCTGAAAATCGAACCGCTTGCGCAATCGCTTTCCGGCGTGCGCCTGGATGGTTCGCGCACCGCGTTCGAGCCGATTCGCGATTTCGCCGAGATCAAGGAAGAACTCGACGAACGCACCATGGCCGGATTCGGCGGTGTTGCCGAATACGGCATCACGGTGCGCTGGGACAAGAGCTTTCTCAAGGTGATACGCCTGCTGCTCGAGCGTCGAGCGGAGTTCGCGCTGTTTGGCGGCGTACGCTTTGGCGGCACCGTCACCCTCGATGATGCGTGGGCGCTGGGATTCGACCATGTCGCGCTGGCCATCGGTGCCGGCCGCCCGACAGTCCTCGACATTCCCAACGGCTTTGCGCGCGGCGTGCGCACCGCCTCCGATTTTCTGATGGCGCTGCAACTGACCGGCGCAGCCAAGGCCGATTCCATCGCCAACATGCAGTTGCGCCTGCCGGTGGTGGTGATCGGCGGCGGCTTGACCGCGATCGACACCGCCACCGAGTCACTGGCCTACTACCAGGTACAAGTGGAAAAGTTTCTCGCGCGCCACGAGATCCTGGTCAAGGAACAGGGCATCAGCGCGGTGCGCGCCGCCTGGCGCGACGAAGAACGCGAAGTCGCGGAGGAGTTTCTGGCACATGCGCGCGCGATTCGCGCCGAGCGTGAGACCGCCGCGCGCCAGGGCCGCGAGCCGCGCGTAATCGAGTTGCTCAGGAACTGGGGCGGCGTGACCATTGCCTACCGCAGGCGCTTAGTCGACAGCCCGTCCTACACCCTCAATCACGAGGAAGTGGAGCTTGCCCTGCAGGAAGGCATCAGCTTCGCCGAAGGCCTGACGCCCAAGCGCGCCGACATCGACAACTACGGTGCGGTCAAGGGCATGGCGTTCGCCCGCAGTCGCATCAAGGCCGATGGCAAGTTCGAAGGCGATGGCGACACCTGGCTGCCGGCACACACCGTGTTCGTGGCCGCCGGCACCCAGCCGAACACGGTGCTGGCGCGCGAGGGCGACGCTGCCGCACGCGCGCAATTCAAGGTCGACGGCAAGTATTTCGCCGCCTGTGATGAAGACGGCCAAGCGCTCAAGCCTGAAAGCTCGATCTCGAAGCCGCGCAAGGCCGACGTGCTGCTAGCGAAAACCGCCGACGGCCGTTTTGTCTCTTATTTCGGCGATGTCCATCCTTCGTATTTCGGCAACGTCGTCAAGGCACTGGGTTCCGCCAAACAGGGTTTCCCGGTGGTCACGCGCGTGCTCGCGCAGCGAGCGCCGTCGCTCTGCGCAGCGGCCAGTGCGGGCGCGGCGCATGGCGTCACTCACCCCAATCCATTCATCGCCCACCTGAACTCCGACTGGCGTGCCACGGTTCATGAGGTTGTCCGACTCACACCCACCATCATCGAAGTGGTGATCAAGGCGCCGGCTGCGGCGCGCAAGTTCGAGCCCGGCCAGTTTTACCGGCTGCAAAACTTCGAATCACTGGCGCCTTTTGTCAAGGACACGCGCCTGCAAATGGAAGGCCTGGCAATGACCGGCGCCTGGGTCGACCGCGAGGCCGGCCTGGTCTCGACCATCGCGCTTGAAATGGGCGGTTCGTCAAACCTGTGCGCCTCGCTCAAGCCCGGTGAAGCGGTGATCCTGATGGGCCCGACCGGCGCGCCCACCCACATCGTGCCCGACCAGACCGTAGCCCTGGTTGGCGGCGGCCTCGGCAATGCCGTGCTGTTCTCGATCGGCCAGGCGTTCCGCAGTGTCGGCTCGAAAGTGCTGTATTTCGCCGGCTACAAGAAAACCATCGACCGCTACAAGGTCGAGGAAATCGAGCGTGCCGCCGACCTGGTGGTGTGGTGTTGCGACGAAGAGCCCGGCTTCGCGCCAACGCGCCCGCAGGACCGCACTTTCGTGGGCAACATCGTGCAGGCGATGGACGCCTATGCCTCCGGGCGCCTGGGCGACATCGGCATCCGGCTTGAAGATGCCGACCGCATCATCGCCATCGGCTCGGACCGCATGATGGCCGCGGTCGGGCGCGCGCGCCACCATGTGCTGAAACCGCATCTGAAGGTGCAACACATCGCCCTGGGCTCGATCAATTCGCCGATGCAATGCATGATGAAAGAGATCTGCGCGCAATGCCTGCAGCCGCACCACGACCCGGTGACCGGCGAGACGACTTACGTGTTCTCCTGCTTCAACCAGGATCAGGAACTCGACCGCGTGGATTTCGGCATCCTGAATGACCGGCTGGCGCAGAATTCCTTGCAAGAGAAGCTCACGGCCAAGTGGATTGCGCGCTGCCAGGCTGGCGGCGCTTAGCCTTGGTGCCGGAGCAAGCGCTGCAGCTATCGCGGGCCGTGACGTTTGCAGCAAGACTCGGCATGGACCGTTGGCGACAACATGTCGCCAAGCGCCGGTCGCGCCCCGGTCACCCGGCTGAACCTGCGCCGCTAAAAAGGCGCAGCCCCGGTTTTCTCGAACAGCTCGCGCGCGCGGCCGGCATGCGTGGCGTCTCCGGTCCGCGACGCAAATTCATGGTGCGTGCGCGCCAGCACGTACAGGGCGCCAACAGCCTCCGCTGCGTGTTGCGCGGCATGCCACAGCCGCGTCGCGCGCGCCGGATTTCCGCTCAGCCAGGCATGCACGCCCTGCAGTCGCAAGGCCTCGGCCGCGCTTTCATCGTGCACCGCGCGCCCATGCCGGCCAGCACGGGCACAGGCGCTGGCCGCCTGTCGCAGCATGGCATGGCGTCGCGACGCGTCGCTGATGCGCTCTACCAGGCACAAATAAGCATCGGCTGACACCAGCACCGGCGCCGATGCCGACATGCCGCTGATGCGGTAGTCCCTGATCAGCGATTCGCAACGGTCAAGCAAGCCGATTGCGGTGTCGACCTGCCCGGCCAGGGCATGACACAGAGCCCGTCTGGCACACGCGCCCGCCAGAAAGCGGTAATCCGGAATTGCCTCGTATGCGGCGCTGGCCGTCTCGAACATGCCGAGGGCGGCGGCATGTTCGCCGCGATACAGGTGCGCCACGCCGGCGGCGTTGATGCCCCAGGCCGTTACGTGGTCGTCACCGATCGCGGTGCCGACTTCCAGTTGCCGCGCTGCCAGGTCCATCCAGCGCACGTCGCCCATGGAGCGCAGGACAAAATAGGCCGCGCCGGTGCACGATGCCCACCAGCGCAAGTGACCTGCGGCATCGAGTTCCCGTGCCCCGGCATCGAGTGTCGCGAGTGCGCCCGCCCAATCCCCGCGACTGTATTGATGCATGCCCCGCAGGTGAAGGCAATAGCCTTGCGCCAGCCTGTCATCGAGTTGCCGCGCGGCACGCAACGCTCGCCGATGCAGCATCGCACCGATCCGGTACAGCCCGAGCGAATCGCAGATCAATCCGAGCGATGCGGTACTGATCGCCAGCCCGCGCGACAAGGGCCGCCGCTCGGCCTCGTCGAGCATGGTGAGAATGTCAAATGCAAAACGCGTCGGATGCAGGAAGTAGTCGATGGAACCGATCACCTCGAACAACTGCGAAGCTGTCGCATAAGCCGGATCCGCCGGACGGGCACCACCCAACCCTGCGGGATGGAACGGGCGCAGCACTCGTCGTACCGAGCGTCCAAGCAAGGTGCGGACAATCGCCACATAAGTGGCTTGAGGCGTGACTGGATAGGGGAACCCGAGCTCGGCCAAGGCCCCCAACGCATGCTTCAGGGCGGCTTCATTGCGCCCCAGGCGATGCATGGCTTCGGCCATGTGCGTGGCCACCTGCGCGCGTCGCACGCGGTCCATCGGGCGCGACGACGCCAGCGCCGCACCCAGCGCGCTTTCGTAGAGATCCAGCGCCTCGGTGTCAGCTGCGATCCGCCCAGCCTCGCCACCGGCAAGAAACAGGTATTCCTGGGCGCGGTCCCATTCCTGGGCGCAGGCGAAATGATGCGCGAGCAGTGGATAGATTTCCTGCAAACGATCAGCGCACAATCGCTCGAACGCAGCCCCCACCTGGCCATGCAACTGGCGGCGCTGCTCTTCGAGCAGGCTGTCGTAGACCGCCTGCTGGATTAGCGGGTGGCAGAAAGCGCAGCCCGGATCCTGCGACGTCGGCGCGTCGGCGAGCAATTCCGCGGCCTTGAGCCTTGCGAGATCGCCGTCCAGGTCGGGATGCGCCTGCGCGACCGCCTCAAGCACGCGCAAGCTGAAGCTGCGCCCGATAACCGCCGCCAGTTTGAGAAGTTGTTTGGCGCGGCCGTCGAGTCGATCGACGCGCGCCAGAATCACTCCTTCAATGCGGTCGGGTAGCAGATTCGCATCCAGGCGCCCGGTGGTGCGCCATCCGCCTCCCAAGCGGTCAGGTTCGATCGCCTGGGTTGCCACCAGGGTGCGCACCAGTTCTCCGAGGTAAAACGGATTGCCGCCCGAGCGGCGCAACAAGTAGGCTTCGAGTGTGCTCGGCACGGGGCCAGGCGGCAGCAGCTGAGCAACCAACGCGCGCACCTCGGTCTGGTCAAGCGGCGCCAGCGCGATCGCAGCATGCAAACCTGCCAGCTGCCCGTCGCCGCGAAGCGCATGCGCCAGGCCAGCGACGCTGCCGCTTTCGCCACCTGGTCGATATGCGATCACGAAAAGTATCGGCAGTTTCAACGCCAGCGGCAGCAAATGCTGTAGCAAGGCCGCGGAGGAGCTATCGGCCCACTGCCAATCGTCCAGCACAAACGCAAGCGGGCGCGCCTGCGCCAAGCGCTCCACCACGCGCAGGCTGGTGAAAAATATCTGGTGCCCGGTCGCCTGGCCTTCGAGCGCCTGCAGGCGCTGCGCGTCCGCGCCCTGGGGATGAAGCCCTAGCAGCAAGGAGACAAACGGCGTGATGTCCGCCGACTCCGCGCCGAACAAATCGTCGATTGCTCTTGCCACTTTGCGCAAGGCGCTTGCTTCGTCGTCCTCTTCAGCGATGCCCAATGCGTCACGCATGAGCGCGCGAAACGGCAGGTAGCTGATGGGTTTTCCATACGAGACGCAGGTGCCCTGCACCCAGCGCACACCGTTGGCCAGCGCCAGCATCTGCGCTTCAGCCAGCAGCCGGGACTTTCCCAGCCCGGCCTCACCCACGATGCTCACAATGCCGCCGATACCGCCGCACGCCCTTTCCATCGCCGCCCGCAGGGCCGCCCACTGACTGCCGCGGCCGACCAATTCTGCGTCGACATCAAATCCCGCCGGGCGGTGCAGGGCCTGCGCCCCCTCTGCGATGAGCTCAAACACCTCGATCGGCAGGGCCTTGCCCTTGACTTTGCGCGCACCGAGCGCGCGGATTTCCACAAACGCTGCAATCGCCTTGGCCACCGGCACGCTGCAAACCACCTGACCCGGTTGTGCCTCGGTTTGCAGGCGGGCCGCCACGTTTGCCGTGTCGCCGATCGCAGTCACACTCGCGCCCTGCTTGTCGCCCACTGGTCCGAACACGACCGGGCCGCTGTTGAGGCCGATGCGAATACGCAACTGCTCGCCCGCAGGCAGTGTGGACCAGACACGCGCAGCCACCGCGTCGCGAATCGCCAGCGCGGCCAGCGCGGCCCGCCGGGCGTGATCCTCGCGGGCGATCGGCGCACCGAACAGCGCCATGAAACCATCGCCAAGAAACTGGTTCAGATCGCCGTCGTACTGGCGCACATGGGCTTCGGCGACCGGCATGAACTCGTTCAACACACGATGCATGCGATCAGCGCCCAGCTTCGCCGCCAGCGAAGTCGAGCCAACAATGTCGCAAAAGAGGATGGTGACCTGCTTGCGTTCGCCGCCGGCAACTCCGCCCAACTCGGCGTCGGCGCTAGGCACCGCTTCCGGCAATAACCGACTCCCGCACTCGCCGCAGAATTTCTGACCGGGCGAAAAGGCCGAACCGCAAGCGGCGCATTGCGTAGCTGCCGTCATCGCGGGGCAGCGTCGCGCAATGTCCGGGACAAGCTTTTGCGACCGCCCAACCTGCACCACCGAAGCATCATCGCCCCTCGCTTATCCGGTGATTTGCATCGCCTTATGCAAATTACCTCGAATTCATGCGCGGCGAAAGCCGCAGCAGCGTGGCGCCCCCGGGGCACAACCCTCGCGCGGACATCCAGGCGTATGGCAGCGCTACACCACGCCTACGCCCCGCAACCCGGCCGCCTTGATCTTCTCCACCAACATCTTCCCCTTGCGTGCCCGCCTGCCTTCGTAGGTCTTGAGCGCGCGCAAGCTAAGCGGCACGTTGAACTCCTTGCCGCCACGCCCGGCGCCTTCGACGACGATGCCGCTGGCGCCCACCGCGGCCACCGCCAGCAGGGTCTCGCGCAATTCAAGCTCCATCAGGATCACGCCGCGCCCGCTGCTCAGGGTGTTCACCTCGTCGACGCCAAACACCAGCAGGCGCTGCATGCTGCCCATCACCGCCAGCCTGGTCTGCCCGTCTTGCACCAGGGCCGGGCGCACCGGTTCGCTCTTCTCGTCAAGCTTCTGAAAAGCCTTGCCGCCCTTGACGCGCGACAACATATCGCCCACCTTGCACTGAAAACCATAACCATTGCTGCCGGCCACCAGCACACGCAGCTCCGCCGCTGCGGCCAGCATGTGCACCACCCGCGTGCCGGCCTCAAGGTCGATGAGGGAAGTGAGCGGTACACCATCGCCACGCGCACCCGGCAGTTGCGCCACCGGCACCGAATAGGCGCGGCCGTTGGAGCCCAGGAACACCGACTGGTCGACCGTGCGACATTCGAAGGCGCCGTACAACGCGTCACCTTCCTTGAAATTGAACAGGGCGGTGTCGTGGCCATGCCCCGAGCGCGCACGAACCCAGCCTTTTTCGGAAAAGATGACCGTGACCGGTTCGTCGAGCACGGTTTGCGTCACCACCGAGCGCACGGCTTCTTCGATCAGGGTACGGCGCTCGTCGCCGAATTGCTTCGCGTCCGCCTCGATCTCCTTGATGACCAGTTTTTTCATCGCCGCTTCGTCGGCCAGCAGGTGCTGCAGATCCTCCTTCTCGCCCCTGAGGGACTGCAACTCCTGCTCGATCTTGATGCCTTCCAGGCGCGCCAGCTGGCGCAGGCGGATCTCCAGAATGTCTTCTGCCTGAATCGCGGTGAGTTTGAACGCCTCGATCAACGCCGGCTTGGGTTCATCCGACTTGCGGATCACGCGGATCACGCGGTCGATGTTCAGGTAGACGATCATCCGCCCTTCGAGGATGTGGATGCGCTCGTCGACCTTGCCCAGCCGATGCTGCGTGCGGCGGGTCACCGTGGCGAAGCGGAACTCGCACCACTCGGCCAATACGTCCCTTAAAGACTTCTGTCGCGGCCTGCCGTCCAGGCCGATGGTCACCATGTTGAGCGACACCGACGATTCCATGCTGGTGTGTGCCAGGAGAGCGGTCATGAACTCGGTTTGGTCGATCTTCGAAGTCTTGGGCTCGAACACCAGGCGCACCGCAGCGTCCTTGCCGGATTCATCGCGCACCGCATCCAACAGCGACAGCACCAGCGCCTTCAGGTTTTGTTGCTCCAGGCTCAAGGCCTTCTTGCCGATGCGGATCTTCGGATTGGTAAGCTCCTCGATCTCTTCGAGCACTTTTTGCGAGGAAGTGCCGGGCGGCAGCTCGCTCACCACCAACTGCCACTGCCCGCGCGCCAGCTCTTCGACCGACCAGCGCGCGCGCACCTTGAGCGAGCCGCGTCCGGCAGCATAGACGTCCGCGATCTCGGCGCGTGATGAAATGATCTGCCCGCCACCGGGAAAATCCGGGCCCGCCACATGTTCGAGCAATTCGTCGCTGCCGATTTTGGGTTTCCGCATCAGCGCCACTGCAGCCTTGGCTACTTCACGCAGATTGTGCGAAGGAATCTCGGTGGCCATGCCGACCGCGATGCCCGAGGCGCCATTGAGCAGGAGCATCGGCAGCCGTGCCGGCATGCGTTTGGGTTCTTCGAACGAACCGTCGTAGTTGGGCGCGAAATCAACCGTGCCCATGCCGATCTCGTCCAACAGCAGGCGGGCAATCGGCGTCAGCCTTGCCTCGGTGTAGCGCATCGCGGCGGCGCCGTCGCCGTCACGACTGCCGAAGTTGCCCTGGCCGTCGATCAGGGGGTAGCGCATCGAGAAACTCTGGGCCAGGCGCACCAGCGCATCGTAGGCCGATTGGTCGCCATGCGGGTGGTACTTGCCAAGCACATCACCCACCACGCGTGCGCTCTTGACCGGTTTGGCGCTGGCCGCCAAACCCATTTCGTGCATCGCGAAAATGATGCGCCGCTGCACCGGCTTCTGACCGTCGGCCACGTCCGGCAGGGCACGGCCCTTGACTACCGAGACCGCGTAGTCGAGATAGGCGCGCTCCGCATAGAGCGCCAGGGGCAGGTAGTCGCCGTCGGGCAACGGCGGCAGCGGCCCGCCACCACCAGTCGGTGGTGCAGCGCCACCACCGCCGTCGAGATTGTGGCCTGCTTCGTCGGTGACTCCAGACATCAGGGTTGGTGTCGGCGCCAGCGCATGCGTGTCGTCTTGCACTTGCAGCGCTTCCTCGTGCGCCTGCGCCGAAGCCGATGAATTGCTGTCCTGCTGGTTCAAATCGGAATCTTCCACTTCGTTGGGTTCTTCAATGGCGGCAAATAGATCGACTTGCGCCGACGGCCGCCTGACCGAAGCCTTGGCCTTCAGACGCAACTTGCTCACAAGGGTGCGGGCTGGCCCGGGGCAAGAGTGCCCGGTCTGGGCTCGACCATCAGGCCGGGCGCGGTCATGCCCTCTGGCGGCAGATTGCGGCGGCCGGGAATGGTGAGCCGGATGCGTCCGCTCTCCTGCACCCTGACCACCTTCTGCACCGGCTGCACGCCACCGCCGAAATGCTCATAGAACTGCATCACCAGCTTGACATAGGCCTGTGTTTCGGGGAACGGCGGGATGGTGTTGCGATATCTCTGCACCGCGCCCTCGCCGGCGTTGTAGCCGGCCAGTGCCAGTGACAAGTTGCCATCGAACATCTTGAGCAGGTCGCGCAAATAGCGCGTGCCGCCACCGACGTTCTCGATCGGATCCGTACTTTTCTTTACGCCGTAGCGCGCAGCGGTGCCGGGAATGAGTTGCATCAGCCCCACCGCACCCTTGGGCGAAACCGCCGCCGGATCGTAGGCCGACTCGACTGCGATCACCGCCTTGACCAGCGCAGGTTCAAGCTTCTGGCGCGTCGCTTCCTGGTGCACCAGGGATTCGAATTTGGCGACATTTGGTGTTTTCTGCAGGCGCTTGTAGATGATGTGGTCGCGCAATGCGTCGGTCGGCGGCAGGTACTTGAGCTCCGACGACAGCTTGAATTCGGTCTTGGTCTCGCCCTTGACGAACAACTCATAGCGGGCATCGAGCTTTTCATTGGCCAGATGGATTTTCCCCTGGTCGTCGACAAAACCATACAGATCCGCCAGCGCCGGCGACGCGCCGGCAGAAAGCAGCATGGAAACCATGGCGCAAGCAAGAAGCCTCATGGCGCCATTCTAGAGGATGCGCCGGCTCCGGCCATCCATGGAACTGCGCCAACAGGGCGCGCCACTATTGAAAATTGCGGAAAGCATGAAAAAAAGCGCCTCTGGCGGGACTGCCGTGTCTTTGGGTATGGACAATCAATCGAATTCCGGCCGCTCGTGCTTTTCGCCGAGGATGCGCATGTTGGTCGCAAGCGACGCCATGAAGGTTTTCTTGTCACCGCCTGCCGAATCCTGGCCCCATTGCATGGCCTGGCCTACGTATACGTCGACAAAAAACGGTACCGGTACAAACGCCCCCCGCGGCATCGCACGGCCCAGGCCGTGCATGAAGATCGGCACCACCGGAACCAGAGGAAACTTCGAGGCCAGTACTGCCACTCCGGACTTGAGTTCCTGCATGCGCTCGGGCTCGCCGCGCGTACCTTCGGGAAAGATGATCAGTATCTCGCCGCGTGCAAGCGCCGCATAGCACTCGGCCAGCGGATCGGCCTGGTCGGCGCCGCGCTTGCGGGCGATCGGAATGATGCCCACAAAATTGAGCGAGAACCAACCCAGCAAACCGGTCTTGAGAAAGTAGTCGGCGGCGGCCACCGGCCGCACCTTGGGGATCTGGCGCCACGGAAACAGGGTCAACATCGCCAGTGTGTCAAGGTGACTGTTGTGATTGGGCGTGACGATCGCAGGCCCCTGGCGCGGCAAACGGTTGCGGTGCCGCACGTTCATGCCCAGCACCACCAGACAGATCGGCCAGGCGACCAGGATGAGGAAGGCCCAGCGGCACAGGGCACGCAAGAAAGGCGGCATCAGTAATGAAGGAAATACACGAAATGAAAAAAAGCCGGCGCGGTAAAGGTAAGGCTGTCGACCCGCCCGAGAATGCCGCCGTGCCCCACCGTCAGGGAATCGCCTTCCGACACCCCGAGATCGCGCTTGATCGCGGTGATGATGATGTCGCCCAGAAAGCCGCCAAAACCGATCAGAAGGCCTGCACCCAGCGCGTCGTAGAGCGACAAGGGGGTGAGCCACGGCGCCAGCAGCAGCGCCAGCGCGACTGTCACCGCCACCCCGCCCAGCAAGCCCTCGGCAGTCTTGCCCGGGTGCACCGAGGGCGTCACCTTGCGTCGCCCGATCAGTTTGCCCGCGACATACTGCGCGACATCGTTGAACTGGGTCAGAAACACCAGGTAGAACAACAAGGCCACGCCACCGCCCTGCGGATTGCCGGCCTCGGGCAGAGCCAGCAGGTAAGCCATGTGCGACAGGGAAAATACGCAGGTCATGAGGCCAAACTGCAACAGGCCGACCGCGCGCAGGAAGCCCCTGGTCTCGCCGATCAGCACCATGCGCATCGGCAACGCCAGAAACCAGAACACCGGAATGAAAATGATGAACAGGCCATACCAGCCGGACCCGGCCAGCAGGTATTGCACGGGGATCGCCATATAGGCCCAGAACAGCACGCGATGATCAGCGCGCCGGGTCGGGATCAGCGACAGGTATTCCTTGAAGGCCACGAAGCTGATGAATGCGATGCAGACAATGGAGAACCAGCGCGCGAACCCGAGCGCAAGCGTGGCCAGTATCACGATGAACCAGAAGCTGCGAACGCGCAGTCGAATTTCATTGAAGCCACGCGCGGGATTGCGGCGCCGCAAAAGCGCGATGGTCAGCGTCACCACGGCCAACAGGATGTAGCAGCCGAGAAACGTGTAGCCGACCGCCTGCGGAAACACCGGCGTCGGCAGCGCCTCGATGCCTTGTCGAATGGCATTGGCGCCCTTCTCGACCGGCCCCGCCCACGCCTCGGCCATGATGGGCGCCTTCAACCCCCGAAACCGTCGGCCACCGCGATCTCGATCAGGTTGGGCTTGCCGCTGGCAAGCGCTGCCCGCAACGCCGCGCCGACATCGGCCGGATCGCTGATGCGACTGGCCGAAAGCCCGAACGACTCGGCCAGCTTGCAGAAATCGATCGCCGGATCACGCATGTCCATGCCCACAAATCGATCCGAACCCTGCATTGCCACCAGGCGTTCCTTGATGATGCGGTAGCTGCGGTTGTTGGTGATCACATAGGTGATCGGCAAGCGCAGGTGGGCCGCCGTCCACAGGCCCTGGATGCCATACATCGCGCTACCGTCACCAACGATCGCCACTACCGGCCGGCCCGGCTTGGCCAGGCTGATGCCGACCGCGCCCGGCACCGCGAACCCGAGCCCGCCACTGGCCAGGCCGAACAGACTGCAGGGGTCGTGCTGGTGCATGAAGTGGGGCAAGCTGGTGGCCGAGGTCAAGGCCTCGTCGACCACGATAGCGTCCGGCGGCAGGTTTTCGGCCAAACGCAGCATCAGTATCGTGGGGTCCATCGGGCGCTCGGCTTGGCGCAGCAGGGCGCGGTCGCGCGCCAGCATGCGGCGCACGCTCCAGTTGTCGGCGGCAATGCGCGCACATCGCTCTTCGGCGGCATTCCGGCAGGCCGCATCCGCAACCGCCTTGAGCGCGGGCAACAGCACCATGAGGGTCTCGCGCACGTTGGCGGCGATCGCAAGGTCGGTGCGGTAATTCTTTCCAAGCTCCCACGGCCGCTCGCTCAAATGCACCACGGCCACGTGCTCCGGCAGTGGTTCAACCGGGCTGTAGACCGACATGCGCAGCAGGTCGGCGCCCAGGCAGATCACCATGTCGTAGGGCTCGAGCAGCGCACGCACCGCTTTCTGGCTGCGCGTGAGCGCACCCACGTATTGCGGGTGCGCGGTCGGAAACGACGCCGCATATGGCACCGGCTCCTGGTAGACCGCCGCGCCCAGCATGGCGGCCAGTTCACCGGCCTGCCCGAACGCATGGTGGGTGGCCAGTTCCTGCCCGGCGATGATGGCCGGCCGCTTGGCCGAAAGCAGCAGGCGCGCCAGTGCACCGATCGACTCGTCCGACGGCCGCACACGATCATCGATGCGCACGCTGCGACCCAGGTCGAGGTCGGCGCATTCGTTGAGAATGTCGCCGGGCAGGCTGATGAAGACCGGCCCGGTCGGGCGCGTCATCGCCACCTTGGCGGCGCGCCGCATGATGCGCGACAGGTCCTGCACACGACCCACTTCGACTGCCCACTTGACCAGGGGTGCGGCGATTGGCGGCAGGGGCTCGTACAACAGCGGTTCGAGCAGACCGTGGCCCTGCTCCTGCTGGCCGGCGGTGACGATGATGGGCGAGCCGGAAAACTTGGCGTTGTACAGCGCCCCCATCGCGTTGCCCAAGCCAGGCGCCACGTGCACGTTGGCCGCAGTCAAACTGCGCGAGGCACGCGCGAAGCCATCAGCCATGGCGACAACGACGGATTCCTGCAGGCCCAGCACGAACTGCAATTGCGCGAAATCAGGCAGCGCCTGCATGATAGGCAGTTCAGTGGTGCCCGGATTGCCGAACAGGTGCGTCACGCCCTCGCTTACGAGCAAGTCCAGAAAGGCCTGGCGGCCATACAATCTTGTCACTGCATTCTCCCCGTTGGTGGCGTCGTCTTGGCGCGGCGGTCAGGCTTGCGTGACCGGCATTGCTTGCGAATGCACAAAAAGCGCCGAAAGTGCCGGACAAGCCAAACCTTTAGCATAACGAGAATTGGGCAGCGTTGCCAACCCGACCAAAAAAGCCAAGCTTGGCCGGCTGACCAACGCCAAATACTACGTCCGTAGGGAACAAAAGCCGCTTTTGCGATGGTTTGTCTTGTTGCAACAAACCCGTTCGAGCGTCCGCGGTAGAGGGATTTGTTGCGCCTTTTCCAACGGCCTGGCGTGGAAAACGCCAAGCCAACTCATCAGGCGGCGCCGAACGCGCGATAGTGGCAACGCCAAGACCACGGCGGCTCTGCCAAAGCGCACCAATGCCGCCTTGAGTGACATTCGCAACGCGGCGCAAGCACTGCGCTTCAAATATCGGCTTCCGCTTCGTTGCCGTGTTCCTCGAGCCAGACCCGCCGCGCTGCCGCCTCGCCCTTGCCCATCAGCATGTGAAACTTCAAGCCGGTGCCGGCGAAATCGAGGTTGCCGAAACGAACCGGCAACAGCCGCCGCGTATCCGGATTCATGGTGGTTTCCCATAGCTGCACGGAACTCATTTCGCCCAGGCCCTTGAAGCGCGAAATCTGCCACGAACCGGGGCGCACACCCTCCTTGGCAAGCTTGTCCTCGGCGATCTCGAGTTCGGTGTCGTCCAGGCAATAGAGCTTGCGCATCGGCCGTTTGCCGGCGGCCGGCACATCGATACGAAACAGGGGCGGCCGTGCCACGTAGATGTTGCCGGCGACGATCAACTTCGAAAAGTGCTTGAGGAATAGCGTCAGCAGCAGAACCTGAATGTGCGAGCCGTCGACATCGGCGTCGGACAGGATGCAGATCTTGCCGTAGCGCAGGCCGCTCAAGTCCGGCGTGTCATGCGGGCCGTGCGGATCGACGCCGATGGCCACCGCGATATCGTGCACTTCGTTGTTGGCAAACAGGCGGTCGCGCTCGGTCTCCCAGGTATTGAGCACCTTGCCGCGCAGCGGCAGGATTGCCTGGAAACCCTTGTCGCGGCCCATCTTGGCACTGCCGCCGGCCGAATCACCTTCGACCAAAAAAACCTCGGTGCGCGCAACGTCACTGGATTCGCAATCCGTAAGCTTGCCGGGCAGCACCGCGACGCCGGAGCCCTTGCGCTTCTCGACTTTTTGGCCCGCACGCATGCGCACCTGCGCCTGCCTGACCACCAGGTCGGCCAGCTTCTTGCCCTGGTCTACGTGACTGTTGAGCCAGAATTCGAGCATGGGCCGCGTCTGTTGCGCCACCAGGCGCACCGCATCACGGCTGTTCAGACGCTCCTTGATCTGCCCCTGGAACTGCGGGTCGAGCACCTTGGCCGACAGCACGAAAGAGGCGCGCGCGAACACGTCTTCGGGCAGTAACTTCACGCCCTTGGGCAGGAGGGAATGCAACTCGATGAAAGTCTTGACCGCACCGAACAAGCCTTCGCGCAAGCCCGCTTCGTGGGTGCCGCCGGCGGAAGTCGGGATCAGGTTGACATAGGACTCGCGCGCGGTGGCGCCGTCTTCGGTCCAGGCCACCACCCATTGCGCGCCCTCGCCTTCGGCAAAGGCATCATCGGCCGCGCCTACGTATTTCTCACCCTCGAAATACGGAATCACCGGCTCGGCACCGGACAAGGCTTCCTGCAGATAGCCGCGCAGGCCGTCGCGATACAGCCAGCTCTGGACCTCGCCGGTTTTCTCGACCGTGAGGGTGACGGCAACGCCGCTCAGAAGCACCGCCTTGGAACGCAAGAGCCTGCGCAATTCCTCCAGCGGCACCACGCCCGAATCAAAATACTTCGGGTCCGGCCAGGCGCGCACCAGCGTGCCGTGACGATCGGATTTGCCAACCCGCTTCAAGGGTTCAGCGACCTGGCCACCGTCGTTGAAGACGATGCGATGCTCGCCGCCATCGCGCCACACCACCACCTCAAGCCGCGTCGACAAGGCATTGGTCACCGATACGCCCACGCCGTGCAGGCCGCCGGAAAAGGTGTAGGCGCCGCCGCCTTTCTTGTCGAACTTGCCACCCGCATGCAGGCGTGTGAAGACGATCTCGATGACCGGCACCTTTTCCTCGGGATGCATGCCCACCGGAATGCCGCGCCCGTCGTCGACCACCGACACCGAACCGTCGGCATGCAACACCACCTGCATTCCCTTTGCATGCCCGGCCAGTGCCTCGTCGGAGGCGTTGTCCAACACCTCCTGGATGATATGCAGCGGGCTTTCGGTACGGGTGTACATGCCGGGTCGCTCGCGCACCGGCTCAAGACCCTTCAACACACGGATCGAGGATTCGTTATATGCGTTTTTTGCCATTGTCAATATGCGGGACGGCGAATGATGGGCCTGAGTTATCCACAGAAAAGGTGGAAAAAGCCGGCCCGAAAACAAAAAAAGCCAAGCCGGTCAACGGTCTTGCTGGGGCGCTGAAAAATCAGGCGGACCTTGACGACTAGCCGCAAAAAATCATGTTCGCAAGGTCGAACACCATGTTGGGTCGCAACCAGGCGGCGAAGGTAAGTGCGAACAGAGCGCTTGCCACCACTACCAGTGCGTAGCGCCAGGCACGCACGGCCGGCAGCCAGCGCAGGGGTTCATCTGGCGCGGCGGCTTGCAACATCGATTCGTGGCGCATGGCTTGGTGGTTGAACCGAGCCAGCGCGGTCCGGACAGTCGCTGGCTTCAAGCGCAAATTATACGCGGCGGGCTACGCCAGGCCAATTCAGGCCCGCGCCTTTTCAAGCAAATCCCAGCGCTCCAGTGCAAGCAGAAGTTCGCGTTCGATCGCTTCGATGCGCGCGCTGGCAAGCGCCACTTCGTGCGGTGCCTTCACATAAATGTCGGGATCGGCCAGACGCGCGTTGAGCGCCACCTGCTCGGCCTCGAGAGCGTCGATCTGCCCGGGCAGGGCCTCAAGGGCGCGCGCGTCCTTGTACGAAAGCCTGGGTCGCCGTGCCTGCGCCGCGGGCGCGGCGACCCTGGCGTTAGCCTGCGCGGCGGCCGCCGCGGCATCCTTGCCTGGCGCCCGCGCGCGGCGCGCAAGTACCGCCTGCCACTCGCTGTAGCCACCAGGATTGGCGGTCCAGCGCCCGTCGCCTTCGAACGCCAACACCTCGGTGACGACGTTATCGAGGAAGGCGCGGTCATGGCTGACCAGAATCACGGTACCGGAATAGTCTTGCAGCATCGATTCGAGCAACTCCAGCGTATCGATATCGAGGTCGTTGGTGGGTTCGTCGAGTATCAGCAGGTTGGCCGGCCGCGCGAACAGGCGTGCCAGCAGCAAGCGGTTGCGCTCGCCACCGGACAGCGCTCCCACCTTGGCCTGCGCGCGCTCCGGCGGAAACAGAAAGTCGGCCAGATAGGTCATCACATGCTTGCGTGCCACGCCATCCGGCCCGCCGGTTTCAACCCATTCGGAGCCGGGGCTGATAGTGTCGATCAGGGTTGCGTTGTCGTCGAGCACGGCACGAAACTGGTCGAAATAGGCGATCTCCAGCCGCGTGCCCAAGCGTACCTCGCCGGCATCCGGTTCGATCTGGCCCAGCAGCAGGCGAATCAGGGTCGACTTGCCGGCGCCATTCGGCCCGATGATGCCGATCTTGTCGCCGCGCATGATGGTGGTGGTGAGCTCGCGCACGGCAGTGACCTGCTCCCAACCCTTTGACACCGCCGTGAATTCCGCCACCAGCTTGCCCGAACGCGCCGAGTTGTCGACTGCCAGCACCACCGCGCCCTGACGTTCGCGACGCTCGCTGCGCGCGCGGCGCAGGCGTTCAAGCCGCCGCACCCTTCCTTCATTGCGCGTGCGGCGCGCCTCGACGCCCTTGCGGATCCACACCTCTTCGGCCTTGAGAAACTTGTCGAACTTCGCGTTGACCACACGCTCGACTTCGACCTGCTCCGCTTTGCGCGCCTGGTAGGCGGCGAAGTTGCCGGGAAATGACAACAGGCGGCCGCGATCGAGCTCGACCACGCGTGTTGCCACGCGATCCAGGAAGGCGCGATCGTGGGTGATCAGCAGTACCGCACCACGAAAGCCGACCAGCAAGTCCTCGAGCCAGGCGATGCCTTCGATATCCAGATGGTTGGTCGGCTCATCAAGCAACAGGAGCTCCGGTTCGCCGACCAGCGCGCGTGCCAGCGCGATGCGCTTCTTGGTGCCGCCGGAGCATTCGCCGACCACCGCATCGGCGGCCAGCCCAAGGCGCTCCAGCGCCGCCTCGACCCGCCGCGGCACGTCCCAGGCACCGCTTTCGGCCATGCGCGCTTCCAGCTCACCCAGCCCGGCCAGCGCGTCGGGCTCATCGGCACCCCGGGCGAGAAGCGCTTCGTATTGCGCCAGCAAGGCGCTTTGCAGGGCCAGGCCGCCGGCGACCGCGGCAAACACCGTATCGGAGGGCAGCAAGTCAGGCTCCTGATCGACTACCGCCAGCCGCAGCCCGGGCCGCAACCATACTGCTCCATCGTCGAGCTTGCGCTTGCCCGCGAGCACCGCGAGCAGGCTGGACTTGCCGACACCGTTGCGGCCGATCAGCGCGACCCGTTCACCACTATCGATTGCGAAATCCGCGTGATCAAGCAGCGGCACATGGCCATAGGCCAAGTCTGCTGCGTCCAGTGTTGCCAGCGGCATGGTGATGGTCCTGACGAATCCCGGTTGCGCTCAATCGCGCCAGGGCTCGGCAATCTCGATCAAATTGCGATCGGGATCGCGCAGATAAATCGAACGGATCGGCCAGCGCGCGCCGGTGCGCTTTACCGGACCAAGCTCCACCGCGATACCCTGCCTGGAAAGATGGACGAGCAGTTGGTCCAGCGGCACGGCTGCGATCAGGCAGATGTCCAGTGAGCCGGGCGTGGGTACAGTGGCATAGATGTCGGTGACGTTGGCGTCGCCGGCCTGATGCAGATTGAATTTTTGATCGCCAAACCGCAGCGCCTTGCGCTGCGGTTTGGGCGGCTCACCGAAGGTTTCGAGCCGCATGCCGAGCACGCGGGTGTAGAAATCGATGGTCGCTGCCAAGTCTTTACACGTGATGACAATGTGATCGATGCTTTGGATCATGATGTGGCTGGGAAGTTCGCAGTGCCGGCGACGGATCGCGCATGCGTCGGACGCTGCAAGTAAGAAGGCGCGCATCATACCAGCGCTCCCGGCCGGCAATCCGGGTTTACTGCGCCGACTGGTTGCACACCGCGCTTGTGAGGTGCGGCTTTGCGCCAGACATGGCGCTACTTTCCCCGCCGCTCGCTGTCGTTCAACGGGTGCTTTCAGTTCGTCGGCAACTACCGCGCAGGCACGCGGATTGGCGTGCGCCGCAATTGGCCGCTCGATGGTTCAGGCCGCGGCCAGGTTCAGCCCGAGCTGCACGCCATCCTCTTCACCTTCGTCGCCGGTATCGCGATGCTGGTCGCGCTGCGACTCGACGCCCGACAGGTATTCGGTGGTGACATCACCGGTGACATAACAGCCCGAAAAACATGAAGCCTCGAACGAGGTCAGCTTCGGGTTGAGTTCACGCACCGCGCGTTCGAGCGCGTCCAAGTCCTGGTAGATCAGCTCGTCGGCACCGATTTCGCGCGCGATTTCCAGGACGCTGCGTTCGTTGGCGATCAGTTCGTGCCGGGTCGGCATGTCGATGCCATAGACGTTGGCGAAGCGCACCGGCGGCGCAGCGGAGGCGAAATAGACCTTGCTGGCACCGGCCTCGCGGGCCATGTTCACGATTTCGCGTGAGGTGGTGCCGCGCACGATCGAGTCATCGACGATCAGCACGTTCTTGCCCTTGAATTCCACCGCAATGGCGTTGAGCTTCTGGCGCACGGTTTTCTTGCGCAGGGCCTGGCCGGGCATGATGAAGGTTCGGCCGATGTAGCGATTTTTGATGAAACCTTCGCGGTAATCGAGCTTCAGCTTCATCGCCAGCTGCATCGCCGCCGGGCGGCTCGAATCGGGAATCGGCATGACCACATCGATTTTCGAGGTCAGCCCCAGGGCTTCGATGCGATCGGCCAGAAATTCGCCCAGCTTGAGACGCGCCGCGTAGACCGAAACACCATCGAGCGAAGAGTCCGGCCGCGCCAGGTATACGTATTCGAAAATGCAGGGATTCAGGCTCGGATGGCGCGCGCACTGCTGCGTCTTCACGTTGCCGTCCAGATCAATGAACACCGCCTCGCCGGGCGCCACGTCGCGCACCATCTCGAACCCCGAGCCCTCGAGCGCCACCGACTCGGAGGCCACCATGTGCTCTTCACCAAGACCCGAACCACGGCGCCCCAGGCACAGCGGCCGGATGCCGAACGGATCGCGAAACGCCAACAAGCCATAGCCGGCGATCAGCGCCACCACCGCGTATGCGCCACGCAGGCGCTCATGCACCCGCGCCACCGCCTGAAAAATCGCGGCCGGGTCGAGACGATAGTTCCTGGTGGCCTTTTCCAGCTCGTGCGCCAGCACATTGAGCAGCACTTCGGAATCGGATTCGGTATTGATGTGCCGCAGGTCCTGGCGGTACATGTCGATCTTCAATTGCGCGGTATTGGTCAGGTTGCCGTTGTGCGCCAGCGAAATGCCGAACGGCGAATTGACATAAAAAGGCTGCGCCAGGGCGGCGTTGGACGATGAGCCGGCGGTCGGATAGCGGCAGTGGGCGATGCCGATGTTGCCCGGCAGGTCGCGCATGTTGCGGGTGCGAAACACGTCACGCACAAAACCCATGTTCTTGTGCATGTGAAACGAGTTGTCGCTGATGGTGGCGATGCCGGCCGCATCCTGCCCGCGGTGCTGCAACAGCAGGAGCCCGTCATAGAGCAACTGATTGACCGGGGTTTTCGCAACCACGCCTATGACACCGCACATGAAGCTCTCCGCGAGAGGGTGACAACCGCGTTAAGAAAACACTGATTGAGTCTCTGTGCCACGGACTCCCGAACAGCAGTCTTGGATCCATACCACACACTGCACAAGCGGCTCCCGCTCCCTGCCTGCTTGTTCAGTGTTTTCCTGAATCAGAAGTTTACCTTGCCTGCGATGGTGTCAGGCAGCCAGGGCTTGACTGTACGCACCGCAGTTTCGGCCAAAGGGCTGAACAAGGCATGTTTCCAGAAATCCATTTGCGGCAACTTGGTCATGCCGGCCACCATCACCAACGCCAATACGATCACCACGCCGCGCGCAAGCCCGAACAAGCCGCCCAGGCCGCGATCGGCGAGGCTCAACCCGGCTGCCTGCACCGCGCGCATGATGCCCCAGCTGACCAGCGCCATCAGCAAGGCCATGCCCAGTAGCAGCAGCAGGAATGCGACGATGGTGCGCAGTACCGGGTGGGATGGCAAAAACACCAGCATGCCGGCGAATTGCTCGGCGAACAGGCTGGCCACCACGAAGGCCGCGACCCAGCCGATCAGCGAAAGTATTTCGCGTACCAAGCCGCGCAATACCGATACGGTGATCGATAACAGCAGGATCGCCAGCACGGCGTAATCGAAAATGGTCACGCGAACTCAGCGGGCAACCACTGCTGCGCTGCTGAAACCAAGGGTACGGATTTTATCGCGCGCGGCTTCGGCCGCCTCGCGACCGGCGAAGGGTCCGGCGCGCACGCGTGTGCGTTCCCCATCTTTGGAATCGAGCTTCTCGACGTAGCTCTTGAAGCCGGCAACGGCCAGTTTGTCGCGTGCTTCGCGTACCTTTTCCTCGCTGGCGAAGGCACCGATCTGCACCGCAAAACCAGCGGCATCCTTGGTGCCGGCTGCGGCGGCCGCCTTGTCGTCCAGAATCGCCTTGACGCGCGTTTCTTCGCGCTGTGGCGGCTGCGGGGTCGGATCCGGCTTCGGATCGGCCTTCGGCACGACTTTCGGGTCGGCTTTGGTGGCCGCCCTGGAATCCGCTTTCAGTTCCACCTTGGGTTCACGGTTCGCCTCGGCCCTGGCAGCAGTGCCAGATGCCACTGGCGCAGGGGGCGCGCCGGCCTCACGCTCGATCGCAGTCGATGGCGGCGCTTTTGGCTCCTTGGGCTCGACGCTTTTCGGCTTGGCACTGCCGGCGGCGGGAGGACGCACGGTCACAACATCCTGACTCGGAATCTGCACAGACACATCCTGGTCGAGCGGCTTCTTCTCGGCATCGAAAATCCACGGCAGCGCGATTACGGCGACCAGCACGAGCGCGATCGAACCGATCAGGCGGCGGCGGGCGCGACGTTTGAAAGTGGAATCGGCGGAATCTGGCGGGGAACTGGACGCCATGGGCTGGGGCTGTGCGCGCGTCAGGGCCGGTTGACAACCTGCAAGACCCCGGCTACGGTCAGAAATGAACCGAACACCACGATTCTATCATTCTCGGCAGCGCTCTCCCGCGCCGCCGCATAGGCCGCCTGCGGATTTGCGTGCTCGAAAACCTCGCCGCCCACCTGTTCGGTCGCCAAAATTTGCCGCAATCGATGTGCCGGCAGTCCGCGTGGCCCGGTCAGGTCGGTCAGATGCCAGACATCGATCTTTCCGCGCAACAAGCGCACCACGCCAGCGACATCCTTGTCGGCCAGCATGCCGAATACCGCGTGCGTGTAGGAGGCAAAGCCGATGTTCGACAGGTTCTCCGCCAGCACCGCGGCGGCATGCGGGTTATGTGCGACATCGAGCACCACGACGGGGCGGCCCGGCAAGAGCTGGAAGCGGCCCGGCAACTCGACGCCGATCAGGCCCTCGCGGATGGCCTGCATCGACACCGGCAGGTGCGGGCGCAGTGTCTCAAGCGCCGCCATTGCCGCCGAGGCATTGAGCAACTGGTTGGCTCCGCGCAGCGCCGGATACGACAGGCCGTTGCGCGTCACCGGGCCGCCACCGGCATGGAACCAGAATTTCCACTGTTGAACCTGTGCATCATGCTGCCCGGCAAACCCGAAATCGACACCAAAGCGCAAGAGGCGTGCGCCAATGCCGGACGCCACTTCGCCCACGCTGGCGGGGGGTTGCGGATCGGCACAGATCGCCGGGCGGCCGGCCCGGAAGATATGCGCCTTCTCCCAGCCGATCTGCTCGCGCGTATCGCCCAGGTACTCCTGGTGGTCAAGGTCGACGCTGGTGAGGATCGCACAGTCGGCATCGATGATGTTGACCGCATCCAGGCGCCCGCCCAATCCCACTTCGAGCACCGCGCAATCGAGATGCGCTGCGGCGAACAGCGCGAACACCGCCAGCGTGGTGAATTCGAAATAGGTGAGTTCCACGGCCGCGTCGCGCGAACGCGCCGTCTCGACCTGCGCGAACGCACCAGTCAGCGCAGCGTCGCTGACTTCAACCCCGGCGATGCGCGCGCGTTCGTTGAATCGCAGGAGGTGCGGCGAGGTGTACAGCCCGGTGCGGTAGCCGCCGGCGCGCAGGATCGCGTCGAGCATGGCGCAGGTCGACCCCTTGCCGTTGGTGCCGCCGACAACTATGGTCACGCATCCGAGCGCAAGACCCATGCGTCGCCACACCTGAGCCACCCGCTCAAGGCCGAGTTCGATGCCGCGCGGATGCAGTCGCTCGATGTAGGCGAGCCACGCAGCCAGCGCGGCGTCGGCATCAGGCGCCGGAGTCGGGGATTGTGGCGTAAGCGGAAGCACGGGGAAGAGCACGAGACACCGAATTCGCGGCCGGCGCAGTGCCAACACGTGCAATCATTATCCCGCAAGTGGCAGCCATTGCGACAGACTGGAACCGCAGCGTCGCCGGTAGCATGAGCGATGCATGCCAACTTGAGACGAGCGCCCGTGCAAATTCACTGGCGCAGCTGCAGCCTTTCCGGGCAAGCCGACCCGCCCGCCCAAGCACCGCGACTGGTGCGCCATTTCAGGCGCTTGTGGCAATGTGGCCGCGCCGCTCGCGCGCAGCCTGACACACCACACAGGTAAGTGCGGCGGGCTGGGCCAGCAGGCGCGCGGCGGGAATATGCGCGCCGCAGTCGGCGCATACCCCATAATTTCCATCGGCGATGCGCAGCATCACCTGTTCGATACCACGCAACTCGAAGATATCGCGCCGCGCCTCGGCGTACTCCACGCCTGCTTCGGCGAATGCCGCACCGGCATCACTCCATTGATGGTCGGTGGCCAACACGGAATCCGCAGCTTCACCAATCTTGCCGCGGATTTGCTCCCGCAAGTCTTCCGCCCGTGCCGCCAAGTGGCGGGAAATTGCATCTAGCTGCTGCGCCTCAAGCATTGCCTTGCTCCAATCAGTGTTCTGCCATAGTGGAACATTAACGACGTCAAGCAAGCACGGATTGACACATGTCAAAGACACGTGTCATTGCGGTGCAGCGCAGGTCGCGTATGCGAAGCCGTGGCGAGCGCAGCAGCCCTCGAACGTCAGGCCGGCGCCACCGCTTCGGCGGGCAAGTCCTGCAACAGCGCCAGCAGATGGGCCAGCTTGGGCGTGAGCTCGCGGCGATCAACGATCATGTCGATCGCACCTTTCTCCAGCAGAAACTCGGAGCGCTGAAAACCCTCCGGCAGCTTTTCGCGCACGGTCTGCTCGATCACGCGCGGCCCGGCGAAACCGATCAGCGCCCCGGGTTCGGCGATCACCACGTCGCCAATGAACGCGAAGCTGGCGGAAACACCGCCCATGGTGGGGTCGGTCAGCACCGAAATGAAAGGCAGTTTGCGCGCCGACAAACGTGTCAGCGCAGCGGTAGTCTTGGCCATCTGGAACAGCGAAAACAAGCCTTCCTGCATGCGCGCACCACCGCTGGCGGCAAAGCAGATGAACGGCAGTTTCTGTTCCACCGCGCAATCGACCCCGCGCACAAAACGCTCACCCACCACCGAGCCCATCGAACCGCCCATGAAGCCGAACTCGAACGCGGCGGCGATCACCGGCAAAGTCCTGATCGCCCCCTGCATCACCACCAGCGCATCGGTCTCGCCAGTGACCTCGATCGCCTCCTTTAGCCGCTCGGGGTATTTGCGGCTATCCTTGAATTTCAGGCTGTCCAGCGCTCGCACTTCAGGTCCGATCTCGAAACGCCCTTGCGCGTCAAGCAGGCGATCGAGCCGCTCGCGTGCACCGATCCGGTGGTGATGGCCGCACTTGGGACAGACCTGGGCGTTGTTGCTCAAATCGACGGCATACAGCGTCGCCTCGCAAGCGGGGCATTTGACCCAGATGCCTTCGGGCACGCTTTTCTTGGGCCCGCCGTCGGCGCGGTTCATTTTCGGCGGCAGCAGCTTGTCGATCCAGCTCATGTTCGCTCCCCATTGATGAGTAATGCGGAAACAGCGGCAACGCGCTGCGCAGCCAACGTGCTCAGGTACGCAAGAGAATCCAGCGTCACCGTTCGCATCCGTCCACTTGGTAGCGCCGACATCGCCCCAGCTTGACTACTAAGCCCCTGCCTGGTCCATCGCGGCACGGATGCCGGACATGAAGCGACGCACGTTCTCGACTTCGCTGCCGGGCGCGGAGGTCTCGATCTCCTGGATGATGCGACTGCCGATCACCACCGCGTCGGCAACCGCGGCGATGGCTTTGGCGCTGGCGCCGTCGCGAATGCCGAACCCTACGCCGACCGGGACCGAGACGCGGGCCTTGATCTGCGGAATCCGCCGCGCCACTTCGCTCACGTCCAGCGTGGCCGACCCGGTGACCCCCTTGAGCGAGACATAGTAGATGTAACCCGAAGCGACACGCGCAACAGCGTCGATGCGCGCTTCGGTGGAGGTCGGCGCGAGCAGGAAGATCGGGTCGAGGCCATTGCCGCGCATGGAGGCGGCGAAGGCTGCGCATTCTTCCGGCGGATAGTCCACCACCAGCACGCCATCGACTCCGGCGGCCTTGGCGCGTGCGGCGAACACATCCACACCCATGTGCTCGAGCGGATTGGCGTACCCCATGAGCACCACCGGCGTCCGCTCGTCGGTCGCGCGGAACTCGACCACCATGTCAAGCACGCCGGCCAACGAGACGCCATGCCTGAGCGCGCGCTCGGAGGCGCGCTGGATCACCGGGCCATCTGCCATCGGATCGGAGAACGGCACCCCGAGTTCGACAACATCGGATCCCGCATCGACTAAGGCATGCATCAGCGGCACAGTCAACGCGGGATACGGATCACCCGCACAAATATACGGAATCAGCGCCTTGCGGCCGCGTGCCGCGACCGCAGCCAGTACTTCCTTGATGCGTGACATGGGCGCTTTCTAGAAATTCAAGCCGGAGCGCTCGGCCACCGTATGCATGTCCTTGTCGCCACGGCCGGACAGGTTCACCAGCAAGGCATGATCCTTGGGCATGGTCGGCGCCATCTTCATCGCCTGCGCCACTGCATGACTGGATTCGAGCGCGGGAATGATGCCCTCGATACGGCACAACTGGTGGAATGCATCGAGTGCCTCATCGTCGTTGACCGCCACATATTCGGCGCGGCCGATGTCCTTTAGCCAGGCATGTTCGGGACCGACGCCCGGGTAGTCGAGGCCGGCGGAAATCGAATGGGTTTCGATGATCTGGCCGTTTGCATCCTGCAGCAGGTAGGTACGATTGCCGTGCAGGACACCGGGCGTACCGGCTGACAGCGATGCCGCGTGCTTGCCACTGGCGATGCCGGAACCACCCGCTTCGCAACCGATAAGGCGCACTTCCCTGTGCCCGATATAGGGGTGAAAGATGCCCATGGCGTTGGAACCGCCGCCGACGCAGGCAAGGATAGCATCAGGCTGGCGGCCGATCAGTTCGGGCATCTGGGTCAGGCATTCCTTGCCGACCACCGAATTGAAATCACGCACCATCATCGGGTAGGGATGCGGCCCGGCGACGGTGCCAATGATGTAGAAGGTATTTTCGACATTGGTGACCCAGTCGCGCATGGCCTCGTTGAGCGCATCTTTGAGGGTCTTGGAGCCGCTTTCGACCGGCACCACGGTGGCACCCAGGAGTTTCATGCGGTAGACGTTGGCCGCCTGCCGCTTGATGTCCTCGCTGCCCATGTAAACCACGCATTCGAGTCCGAAGCGCGCCGCCATGGTGGCGGTGGCTACACCGTGCTGGCCGGCGCCGGTCTCGGCGATCACCCGCGGCTTGCCCATGCGGCGGGCCAGCAGGGCTTGGCCCATCGTATTGTTCACCTTGTGCGCGCCGGTGTGGTTGAGGTCTTCGCGCTTGAGGTAGATCTGCGCCCCGCCCTGGATCGCCGACAGGCGCTTGGCATGGTAAATCGGGCTCGGCCGGCCCACATAGTGCTTGAGTTCGGATTCGAATTCGGCCATGAATTCGGGATCGGTGCGGTAATGCGCGTAGGTGCACTTGAGTTCGTCAAGCGCGTGCATCAGGGTTTCGGAGACAAAGATGCCGCCATAGGGCCCGAAGTGTCCGTTGGCGTCAGGCAGGTCGTAACCTGCCGCCGAGGCAGGGGGGAGATCGTTGATTTTCATGTCAAGTGTCCTTGCGTGCGCCGTCGCCGGCTGCGAGTTGCTGGTCCGCCGCCCTGACCGCCGCCACGAAGGCGCGGATCAGGTTGGCATCCTTGATGCCACGGGCGACCTCGACACCACTGGAAACATCGACTCCCAATGGCGCCTGCCGAGATGCGCCCAAATGTCTAAGCGCAGCAATCCCTGCAGCGACATTTGCGGCATGCAACCCACCAGACAAAACGGCCCGAGCCGCGATTCTTGCCGGAATCAGAGACCAATCGAACACCTCACCGCCGCCGCCATAGCCTGTAACGAATGCATCGAGCAGGATCGCGCGCGCAGATTTGAAATCGTCACCGTATTTTAGCAAATCCAGGTCCGGGTGCACCCTGGCAGCCTTGATGAATGGCAGCGCAAACCTGTTGCAGAAAGCGGCATCCTCATCGCCGTGGAACTGCAGCAACTGCAAGCGGGCCTGTGCTGCGGTGTCCCGCACCAGCGCGGCTTGGGCATTCACAAACAGGCCCACCGCGGTCACGAACGGCGGCATGCGCGAAATCAGGCGCGCGGCGGCGGCCGGTGTCACGTAGCGCGGACTGGGCGGATAGAACACGAATCCGATCGCATCCGCTCCGGCCTCCACGGCGGCGTCGACGTCGGCAGGACGCGTTACCCCGCATATCTTGATTCGGGTTCGGTCGCTCATGCGCTAGCGGCCATGAATGGGCGGCGCCCGCGCAATATCGGCAATTGCCAATGCGGCGCATAGTCAACCGCAGTCAGGTACAGGCCCTGGGGTGCGAAGGTCGGCGCCGCCAGGCTGCGATCGCGCGAGCGCAGCAGATCCCCGATCCAGTCAGGGTCGAACCTGCCCTTGCCGACGTAGACCAGGCAGCCAATGATGTTGCGGACCATATGATGCAAAAAAGCGTTCGCTTCGAGGCAAAAACGGATCATATCGCCATCGCGCTCAATCACCAGGCAGCGCAGGTCACGTAGCGGTGATTTGGCCTGGCATTGAGACGAGCGGAAGGCGCTGAAGTCATGCGTTCCCACCAGGTGGACGGCCGCAGCGCGCATGGCGGCAAGATCAAGGCGTGAAGGAAACCAGCCGCAGATTGCTGCCCCGAGCGCAGGGCGCACCGCGCGGTTGACAAGCAAATACTCGTAGTGGCGACCCACAGCGCTGAAGCGGGCGTGGAAATCGTCAGGCACGACGTGTGCCCACAAAACGGCAATGCTGCCGGGCAAATGGGCATTGACGCCCCTGATCCAGGCGCTCGGCGGTCGTTGGGCCAGGGTGTCGAAGTGTGCCACCTGTCCCAATGCATGGACGCCTGTATCGGTACGGCCGGCACAAACCAGGCGGACCTTTGTGCTCGCTATACGCGCCACGGCCGCCTCGACTGTGTCCTGTACCGTGGGGCGCTGCGGTTGCGTCTGCCAGCCGCAGAACGGCGCACCGTCGTATTCAATCCCCATTGCTATACGCAAGCTGACTCCAAAAAAAAACGGGCGGCCAGCCGGCCGCCCGCTGCCTCCACGCGCTGCTCTCTCAGCCGAGCGCGGATAGCAGGTTCTGCGCTTCCGCTTGCTGCGTCGCGCTGCCTTCTTTCAATACTTCCTGCAACAATTCCCTGGCACCTTCCTTGTCGCCCATATCCTGATAGGCCTTGGCGAGGTCAAGCTTGGTGGCAGCGTCGTCCACGGGCCCTTCGTTACCGGGAGCGGCTTGGGCGTCGACCGGCAAATCCAGGTTGATGCCCGAAAGGTCGAAGTCCATCATATTGCCGGCTGCAGCAGTCGATGCTGCTGCGCCACTCGACGCCGGCGCATCTGCGCCCAGATCAAAGTCAAAATCGATCGTCGGCGAAGGCAACTCCGGCGGCCGTACATCCGCCAGCGGTTGGGTCTCGTCCATCGAGTGATCAAGAGCATCGCCTGAAAGTGCCTGCGGGGCGTCCATGATCAGGGTTCCGCCAGGCGCGAAGTCGGTCACCGGCGTGACCGCAGGGGCGGCCACCGGCACGGGATCGGACCCGCCGATGTCGAAATCCAGGCTCATGCCCAGATCGCCTTCCGGCGCTGCCGCGCCGATATCAAGTTCAAAGTCAGGGGTGCTTGTAGTAAAGGCAAGCGGCTGCGTCACCGCCCCACCGAGGTCGAAATCGACGTCGACGGACGGCGCCGCAGCCTGCACCGGAGCGAGTGACAGCGTCTTGGTCATGCTGTCAGGCGCAACCGCAGCGGCACCAGGAAAGGCCGCCATTTGCATGGTCGATTCCATGTCCGCTGGCGCCGATGCGGCCGCCGCCGCCGCCAACGTACCTGCACCGAGAGTCACTGTCGATGTCACCGCAGAACCGGCGGGCGATTTGCCTGCGCCGGAGGCGCTGAACAAAGGGTTGCCCGGCATCAGGGCGCGCCCGAGTTCGGCAGCACGGGCCCAATGTTCGCCCTGCCCGCCGGTGGCAGCGTGCAAATCCCTGGCATGGCTTTCGAACGAAGCCGCATCGGCACGCTGGCTGTAGATTTCCATCAGTTTGGTGCGAACGGCGTGCCGCGCCGGATCTTTCTGCAGCGCCTCCTTCAAAATTTCCTCGGCCTGGGCGTCACGCCCATAAGCCATGTAAACATCTGCTTCGGCAACCGGGTCGACCTCGTCGGCATCGATGGAGCCACTGCTGACCTGACTGAAATCGCTCTGGAACGAGCTGTTGCCGGTATCCACACTCTGACCACCGGTGTTGCCAAATACCGAATTGGCTTTGAGGTCGCCGCCGGTGATGATGCTGTTCTCGAACTTCTCGACCTTGCGCTTGCGGCGCACGGCGTAGGCAGCATAGCCTCCCAGTAGCGCAAGTACGCCAGCGCCGCCGGCGAGATACGCAGGGTTGTCGAGGAACTCGTCCATCAGGCTCGGCTCGGGCGGCGGCGGAGGCGGTGGCGCCATGGCCTTCTTGGGCGGTGCCTTGGCCGCATCTGCGGGCGCTGGCGTTGTCGCCTGGGCGGGGTCCGCGGCCTTCGGTGCGTCCGTAGGCTTGGGCGCCTCTGCCACCACCGGCGGCGCGTCAGCCGCTTTCGGTGCATCTGCAGGCTTGGGTGCATCGGCGGTTTTGGGCGCGTCCGCAGCCTTGGGCGGCTCCGCTGCCTTCGCAGCTTCAGCAGCCTTCATTGGTTCGGGCGCCTTCGGTGGTTCTGCTGCCTTGGGAGGCTCTGGCGCCTTTGCCGGCTCGACCGCTTTGGGAGGCTCCGGTTTGGCCGGCGGGGTCGCCGCCGCCATCTTTGGTGCTTCAGCCTTGGGCACATCGGCTTTTGGCGCCGGCGCGGCCGGGGCTGCGGCCTTGGCTTGCGCCTGTTTCTGCATATCCGCAAGTTGCTGGTTTTTCACTTCCGCCAGTTTCTGCAGATCCTTGACATTCTTTTCGAGTTCGGCCTCACGGGCTTTCGCGTCCTTGAGAGCCCGCTCCTTGGCGACCTTGTCTTCCTCGGGAGCCTTGGGTTTGCCTTTGCCGCCATCCTTCGCGGCGCCCGGGTCCGCCTTCGACAACTTCAGTTGATCCTTGGCATCGCCTTTCTGCGCCTTGTCTTCAACTTTTGCGGTGATGCGGCCTTGCGCAGCCTGCTTGGGCGCATCGGCCTTGGCTGCAGGCGCTGCCTGCACGTTGCCTGCGAGCTTGTCTTGATACGCGCGCCAATCCGCCGCTTGCGCGGTGACCACCCGCCGCGCATCATTCTGGGCCACGCCGGCCGCATTGTCCTTGTCCGGCAAATTCAGAATCACGCCGCTTTTCATGCGGTTGATATTGCCGCCGACAAACGCATCCGGATTGCTGCGCTGGATCGCCACCAGCATTTGCTCCAGAGTGACGCCCTCAGGCTTGGACTGGCGGGCAATCTTGCCCAGGGTATCGCCCCTCTTGACTTCGTAGCTGCCGGCAACCTTGGGGGCAGCTTCGGGTTTGGCCGCAGGCGCCGGCTTGGCCGCCGGTGGCGCTGGCTTGACTGCAGGCGCAACGGCAATTGGCGCACGGGCAGCGGGTGCTTCAACCATACGCGGAGCTTCTACAGGCGCTACCGGCTTGGGCTCGGCGGTGGCAACTTGCGGCACCATCGGCTTCATGTCGGCCGGATCGAGCAGGAAGGTGTATTCGCGGATTAGCCGCCCGGTAGCCCAGTTCAACTCGACGAGCATGTCGAGGAACGGTTCGTTGATCGGCTGGCTGGAGACGAGGTTGATGAAAAATTGGCCGGATGGGCGTCGCGCGACGCTGAACCGGATGCCGAGCAGCGCCGGGTTGTAGTCGATACCGGCCTGCCGGAATGCATCGGGCGAAGCCAGGCGCGACGTCAGGCTGGTCGCCTCCTCGCGCGTAACGGCCGTCAAGTCAATCTCGGCCCGCAGCGGTTGGCCAAGCGCCGATGTAACGGTCAGCTTGCCAAGGCCTGCAGCACCGACGGGCGCTGTCAACGCCAAGCCCGCGAGAGCCAACGCGGCGGCAACAACGATCTTCTTGAGTTTGTGTTGTCTCACAATGTGTAACCCCCGGCTCCCGCATGAATCTTTGGGCGGCCCTAAACGAAGACTTCAACCCCGATCGTCGACCTACTGGGCGACCTACTGGGCGACCTACTGGGCGATCGACGATGCTGATAACAGGGGCAAAAAGCCCAAGATAACGGTTTTCCCCAGATTATGAAGTTAACATCAAAAGGTTAGCGATGCAAGCTAACCCTTGACTTGAAGTGTGACGTGTGCCACGACTGATGCACGCCTGTTGGGTCGGCGCAACGCCACCTTGCGAACAGCCCCGTGAATCAGCGGTCAAGCACAATCCTCAGCATGCGCCGCAAAGGCTCGGCCGCGCCCCACAACAACTGGTCGCCAACGGTAAAAGCAGAAAGGTATTGCGGCCCCATCGACAACTTGCGCAAGCGGCCCACCGGAATACCAAGGGTGCCGTTGACCGCTGCCGGTGAAAGCGCCTTTACAGTTTCTTCGCGCCGGTTGGGAACGACACGCGCCCATGGGTTGGCGGCCGCCAGCATGCCTTCAACCTCGTCTAACGGCACATCGCGCTTGAGCTTGATGGTCAGGGCCTGCGAATGGCAGCGCATGGCGCCGATGCGCACGCATAGTCCATCGATCGGAACCGGATTCGCGGAGCGCCCGAGAATCTTGTTGCCTTCGGCACCGGCCTTCCATTCTTCGCGGCTCATGCCGTTGCCCAAATCACGGTCGATCCAGGCGATCAGGCTGCCTGCAAGTGGCGCACCGATCTCCCTGGCGGGGAAGGCGGGGGCACGCAGCAGTGCGGCAACCTCGCGGTCGATATCAAGAATCGCCGCAGCCGGATCATCGAGCATGGCCTTGGCAACCTGATGCGCCGCACCCATTTGCACAAGCAACTCGCGCATGCTGGCCGCCCCCGCCCCGGAGGCCGCCTGATAGGTCATGGCGCTCAGCCATTCAATCAGATCCGCCTTGAACAGCCCGTCGAGCGCCATCAGCATCAGACTCACGGTGCAGTTGCCGCCGATGAAGTCACGCATACCGGCCGACAGGCCATTCTTGATGACCTCCATGTTGACCGGGTCAAGGATGATGATGGCGTCGTCCTGCATGCGCAACGCCGAGGCTGCGTCAATCCAGTAGCCGCGCCAGCCGGCGGCGCGCAGCTTCGGGTAGATCTCGCCGGTCCAGTCGCCTCCCTGGCAGGTCAGGATGATGTCCATCGCCTTGAGGGCCTCGATGCTGCCCGCATCGTGCAGCTTGCCAGTGCCCTTGCCTGCCACTGCCGGGCCATCGGCACCGACGGCGGATGTCGAGAAGAAATACGCTTCGATGTGGGCAAAATCCCCTTCGTCCTGCATGCGCTGCATCAGCACCGAGCCCACCATGCCGCGCCATCCGACCAAGCCTACTTTTTGCATGTCCTGCCTCACTTGCTGGTTGTCAATCCATCCCGGCCCGGCCGTCAGCGGCCGTAAACCCTGACAACCGAAACGCTGTGCTACAGCGCTTTCAACACCGCGTCGCCCATTTCGACGGTGCCCACCTTGGTGGTACCGGTCTCGAAAATGTCGGCGGTCCGCAAGCCTTGCGCCAGCACCTTGCGCACCGCTGCCTCGATACTCAGCGCTGCCGCCTCTTGCTCGAACGAATAGCGCAGCATCATCGCCGCCGAAAGGATTGTCGCCAACGGATTTGCAAGGTTCTTGCCGGCGATATCCGGCGCCGAACCGTGTATCGGCTCGTACAAACCCTTGCGGGTCTCGTTGAGCGAAGCCGAGGGCTGCATGCCGATCGAACCGGTCAGCATCGATGCCTCGTCGGAAAGTATGTCGCCGAACATGTTGCCGGTGACAATCACATCGAACTGCTTGGGGTTGCGGATCAGTTGCATTGCAGCGTTGTCGACATACATGCTCGAATATTCGATATCCGGATACTCGGTGGCGACCGCAGCCGCGATCTCTTTCCAGAACTGCATGGTTTCGAGCACATTGGCCTTGTCGACCGAGCACAGGCGCCGCTTGCGCTTGCGTGCCGCCAGAAACCCGACGTGCATGATGCGCCGGATCTCACCTTCGGCGTAGCGCATGGTGTCGAAGCCTTCGCGCTGCCCCTTGAAGGGTCCATCCTCGACTACCCGGACGCCGCGCGGCTGGCCAAAATAGATATCGCCGGTGAGTTCGCGCAGGATCAGGATATCCAGCCCCGACACGATCTCCGGCTTGAGAGTGGAAGCGTTGACAAGCTCGGGATAAACAATCGACGGGCGCAGGTTGGCAAAAAGGTTCAGGTGTTTGCGCAAACCCAATACCGCCTGCTCGGGCCGCTTGGCCCGCGGCAGGCTGTCGTATTGCCAGCCACCCACCGCGCCGAACAGGATGGCGTCGGCCGCCTTGGCCAGAGCCAGCGTCGAATCCGGCAGCGGGTCACCGAGCTGATCGAACGCGGTGCCGCCAACCGGCGCCTCCTCGAGCGTCAGCGGCAAAGCCAGCGCCTTTAGAACCCGCACCGCCTGGGTCGTGATTTCCGTGCCGATGCCGTCACCCGGCAATACTGCGATCTTCATGCGACGATCCTGGTATTGAAATAATAGGGATGGCGCGCACGGCGCTCAGCTTCAAAGGCGCGAATCTTGTCGGCCTGCCTCAAGGTCAGGCCGATATCGTCAAAACCGTTGGTCAGACAGAACTTGCGGTGCGGCGTGATATCGAACCCGTAGCTCTCGCCATCCGGCGCCAGCACCACCTGGCTTGCGAGATCGACCGTTAGCTGATATCCGACGAAACCGTTGATGCCGTCGATCAGGCGTCGCACCGTGCTCTCCGGAAGAACGAGCGGCAACAGGCCATTTTTGTAGCAGTTGTTGAAGAATATATCGGCGAACGAGGGGGCGATCACACTGCGAAAACCATATTGCTGCAGGGCCCACGGCGCGTGTTCGCGCGAAGACCCGCAGCCGAAATTCTTGCCGGCCACCAGGATCGACGCACCGCGGTAGCGTGGATAGTTGAGCACGAAATCCGGATTCGGCACGCGAGAGGCAGGGTCCTTTCCCGGTTCGCCCACGTCCTTGTAGCGCCAGGCATCGAACAGGTTCTCGCCGAAGCCGGTGCGATGAATCGACTTGAGAAACTGCTTGGGAATGATCGCGTCGGTATCGACGTTGTCGCGATCCATCGGGGCCGCAAGGCCTTTGTGCAAAACGAACTTGTCCATCGATGGGTTCCTTGTCGGGCACCCGCGATCCACGCGGGTGCCGTCTTTCAAATGAGCTTGCGAACGTCGGCGAATTTGCCCTCGATGGCAGCCGCTGCCGCCATTGCCGGGCTCACCAGGTGGGTGCGGCCACCGGCGCCCTGGCGCCCTTCGAAATTGCGGTTCGAGGTCGAGGCACAACGCTCGCCCGGCTCCAGCTTGTCGGCGTTCATCGCCAGGCACATCGAGCATCCGGGTTCACGCCATTCAAAGCCGGCATCGATGAATACCCGATCCAGCCCCTCGGCTTCGGCCTGCGCCTTGACCAGGCCCGATCCGGGCACAACCAGCGCAAGCTTGACATTGGCGGCAACCCGCCGTCCGAGACGCTTGACCACCCACGCGGCCTGACGCATGTCCTCGATGCGCGAATTGGTGCAGGAGCCGATGAACACCTTGTCTATGCGGATGTCGGTAATCGCCATGTTCGGCTGCAAACCCATGTAGGTCAACGCACCCTCGATACTGCTGCGCCGCGCGGCATCCTTTTCGCGCTCGGGGTCCGGGACCCGGCCTTCGATGGTGGTCACCATTTCAGGCGAGGTACCCCAGGTGACATGCGGCAGGATGTCCTCACCGCGCATTTCCACGGCGGCATCGAACTTCGCGCCGGGGTCAGACTTGAGCGTTTTCCAGTATTCCACCGCGACATCCCATTGCGCGCCCTTGGGCGCGAACGGACGCCCCTTGAGGTAGGCCGCCGTCGCTTCGTCAAACGCCACCAAGCCGGCGCGCGCGCCGGCTTCGATGGCCATGTTGCACAGGGTCATGCGGCCTTCGAGCGACAACGCGCGCACCGCGCTGCCGGCAAACTCGATGGCGCAACCGGTGCCACCGGCAGTCCCGATCCTGCCGATGATCGCCAGTGCCATGTCCTTGGCCGTCACCCCTGCTGGCAGCTTGCCATCGACCTTGACCAGCATCGACTTCATTTTCTTGGTGACCAGGCACTGGGTCGCCAGCACATGCTCGACTTCCGAGGTACCGATGCCGTGTGCCAGGCAGGCAAAGGCGCCATGGGTCGAGGTATGCGAATCGCCGCACACCACCGTCATGCCGGGCAGCGTGGCGCCCTGCTCCGGTCCGATCACGTGCACGATGCCCTGGCGTTTGTCGAGAAACGGAAAGTAGGCAAGCGCGCCGAAGGCCTTGATGTTGCGATCAAGCGTAACCACCATCTCGCGCGCGACAGTATCGGTAATGCCATCGATGCCCAGATCCCAGCCGGTGGTGGGCGTGTTGTGATCGGCGGTACAGACGATCGAATCGGTGCGCCACACCGGACGCCCGGCGGCCCGCAGCCCGTCGAATGCCTGCGGGCTGGTGACCTCATGCACCAGATGCCGGTCGATGTACAACAGGCCGGTACCGTCTTCCTCGGAATGCACCAAGTGTGCATCCCAAAGTTTGTCGTAGAGCGTTTGCGACATGGGAAAGATGCCCCTTTTTGCAGCAATGGTGTGACTGGGAAGAGACTTGGAATTATGCCATACCGGGCGGCCCCAAACTCCGTGCTGCGGCCACGTGCTGCGGCCACCACTTGCGCTTGTGGGCACCACTGCGCGCGGATCAGGCTTGTGCCGCCATGCGGAACTGGCGGTTCGCCTCATCGGTGCGGCCCGCAGCGTCATGGACGCGCGCCAATGCAACGTGCACGCGCGCCGCCGGCCGCAATGCCAGCGACAGTTCGAGATACTCCTGCGCCTTGCCCCACAAGCCCTTGGCGGCGCAAATCCGCCCAAGCGTGAACAGCAGGCCCGCCTCGCCCGGGTAGCGCGCGCGCCATGCCTCGCAGCGTTCCAGGCGCGCGCTGCCACCGGCGTCGTCGCAATCCGCGTACAGGGCGCCAAGCTCGTCGTCCCAGACCACATCCAGCGCGGCCTCGATCAATTCACCGGCTTCGGCGAAAACACCTGCTGCGATCAGGGCCTGCGCGATGATTCGCGCCACCGGCACCATCAATCGCTCATCGCGCGGCACGCGCCGCAAGCGGTGGCGCAGAATTTCCTGGTCTGCAGTGGCGAACAAGCCTGCATACGCCGCTTCACGGGTCTTGTGCATCAGCGCGGGATGGATGGCCTTGTGTTCCTCCAGTTGGCGCGCGGTGCGCAGGGCCTCGTCCCAGGCGCCTGACCGCGACATCGAGGTGAGCGCAAGGCGCTGGGTTGCGATGTGGCGTGCCCCGCCGCGCTTGAGTTCTGCCAGCACTTCCAGTGCTTCGGCATCGCGCCGCTGCTCCGACAGCAGTTCCGCACGGGTCATGAGAACGGCATGCAACAAGGACTTTCCGCCATCCCTGGTGGCCGCCCGCGAAGCGCGCTCAAGCCACTCTTCACGCAACTCCGAACGACCCAGCTGATGCGCCGCGCGCGCCGCCACCAGTGCTGCAAGAGCGGGCTCTTCACCGGTGTCATGCGCCAGTCGCGCTGCGCGTTCGGCACGTGTGTAGCGCCCTTCGTGCGTGCTGACCAGGGCGTCGAACAGCGCGTGGCGCGCTTTCTGGCGCAAGCGCGTGGCGCGAAACTCGCGCACCATGTCGGGCAAGCGCAGGGTGTAGGCTGCGGCGCGCACGAAAAAGTACAAGAGCACGAACGCGCTTATCTGCAGAATCGCAAACAGGGTCAGTGAAAGCTCGATGCGCTTGGGCGCCACGAACAGCAGCACGTAACCATCGTTGTAGCGCGCCGTAAGTGACAGGCCAACCGCGGTGGCGAACAAGGCCAGGATCCAGAACAGGCCGCGCATGCTACCTGGGCGGCGGGCGCGCCGGCGCCTTGAAGTTGCGTACCGCGTTGAGGCTGTCGGCCAGCGTCGGCAGTTCGATGCTCACCGCGCTTGCCACCAGCGCGTTCAGGCTCGACACCGCGGCGGCACCGGCGCGCGAACGCACATCGAAGTAGCGCATCAGCCATTGGTTGGCCGACGCCAGGTCTTGCCGAAACAGGGCCTCGTTGCGCTGCAACAGGGCGATGCGCGCATTCAGCAGGCGCAGCTTCAGGTTCTCACGCAGAAAAAACGCCTGCGAGGGATTGAGCAACACCGGATCGGCGTTCTCGATGTCGCGAATCCGGACCATCTGGCGGAACTGCTCCCAGGCGTCTTCACGCAGCCGTTGCCACAGGGATGGCACTGGCGGCTCAGCGCCCTTGACACCCGGAGCTTCACGCGCGCCCGGACTGGACCTTCCCGCTTGCGGCTGCAGCTTTTCGTCGAAGATCAGCGGCAACGAATCGGCGCTGGCTATGACAGCATCGAGCTTGATGGCAATGCCGGCGGTGTCGACCTGGGGCAGCGCTTGCAGGCGCTCGATGTCCTTTTGCAGCGTGCGACGCACCGATATGAACTGTACCCGGTCGGCGCGCCCGAGACGCGCATCGGCGTTTTGCAACGCCAGCAGCGCACCGCGCACGTTGCCGGCAAGCTGCAATTGCTGGGCCGCCAGGGTCAGGGTCTGCTCGATCTCGGACAAGGCCCAGTCATCGCGGCTGCGCGACAGGTCCTGGACCATGTTCTCGAGCGCCGCCTGGCGGCTTTGCGATTCGACCAATCGCGTTTCCAGTGCAGCCATCTTCACCAATGCGTCGCGCATCCGTTCCTGTGCCTCGCGCGCGCTCGCCTGGGTCTGGCGCGAAAGGTCTTCTTCCTGTTTCAGGCGGGTGGCCATTTCGGCGCGCAAAGCCGTGACCTGCGAACGCGAATCCCACCAGCTGACGGCGAACAGCAAGGCCAGCAAAAGCATGCCAAGGCGCGCACCGCTCCACCAGGAACGCCAGGCGGCCACTCGACCAGACGCGCGCCCGACCGCGCCGCCTGCTGTGCCGCCGTGCGCCGCCGTCGCCTTGGTGGCGCTTTCTGCCGCCGCGCTTGCGGGCGTGCCCGCGGCCTGGTCCGCTGCCGTCGCAGTGCTGTCAGTCATGTGCGCGCCCGCGAAAATGCCCGATCAGCCCGTTCATGATGCCGGCGTCGCCACCCGCAGTCAGATGCACGTCGGCAAGGCCGATGGCGCGCATGCTCTCGGCGATGCGCGAGTGGGGCACGAATGTGGGCACACCTCGCAGCCAACGCAGCCCCTTGCCACCCAACAGATGCACAAGGCGTTGCCCACCTTCGGAACTTGTCACCACCAGCGCATCCGGCGCGCGCCGCGCCAATAGCGCATCGACCTCACCGGCTGCGAACCGCACGTGACTACGCCGGTAGCTGGCAACCACCTCGACTACCGCGCCGTGCTTGACCAGCCATTCGCCAAGCTGCTGCCTGCCACTACCGGCCGTGCCATCGCCAACCTCATCGGCGCCGCGCAGGATCAATACGCCGGGAAATTTCAAGCCGACGGCATCGATGGCCTCGATCAGGCCATCGCTGTCGAAGCGCGAGGATGGCGCAATCACGCGCACGACCCCGAGCCTGGCAAGCGCCGACGCGGTGCCGGGGCCGGGCGTCGCGGCACACCGCACCAGCACCAATCCTGGCAAGCCAAGCACCGCGCAACGCGCCGCGGCCTGTTCTGCCGCATTGGCGCTGACGAACACGACCAGATCAAAATCAGCGAGACGACGCAGGGCGGCGTCCAGCGCGGTGAATTCCGCCACCGGCTCAATGGACAGTATGGGAAAACGCCATGCCACCCCGCCGGCCGCAGCAATCGCGTCGACCAGGGCTGCAGCCTGTGCGCGCGGGCGGGTCAGCAGAACTTCGCGCCCGAGCAGCGCATTTTCGGAAGCGTCGCCGCGTGTGGCCAGGTCGCCTGCCGGCGGCGCAATCTTCGCCATTGCAATCATCGCCTGCGCGTCACGCCGCCGGGTTCAGCGCGTTCAGGATGCGCTCCGCACCACGCCCCAGCAAGTCATGGGCTACCGCATGCGCCAGCGCGTCAGCATCCGCCCGCGCTGCGGTCGAATCCGCGTGGATCAATTCCGCACCGTCTGGCGAAGCCACCAGCGCGCGCAGGCGCAGGCGCTCGCCTTCGAGCTCGGCATAGGCGGCCAGCGGCACGCTGCAGCTGCCGCCGAGCACCCGGCTGATGGTACGTTCGGCGCGCACGCAGATCCCGGTGTCCGCATGGTTCAAGGGACCCAGCCAGGCTTCCAGATCGACGCGACCGGCGCGTATCTCGATGGCCAGCGCGCCCTGGCCCGCAGCGGGCAACATGTCGGTCGGCGTCAGCACGCTGCGGATCCGTTCGGCCAACCCCAGGCGTTTGAGTCCGGCGGCGGCCAGCACGATGGCAGCATACTCGCCGGAATCGAGCCTGGAGAGCCGCGTGTCGAGATTGCCACGCAGTGCCCGCACCACGAGTCGTGGAAACATGCGCCTGATCTGCGACTCGCGGCGCAGGCTGGAGGTGCCGACGACAGCGCCCGCAGGCAGGCTTGCCAGATCGGCATATCGACTGGAGACGAAAGCGTCGCGCGGATCGTCGCGCGCAAGAGTGGCGGCCAGCGCGAATTCGGGCGCCAGGTCGACCGGCACATCCTTCAGCGAATGCACCGCCAGGTCAGCGCGGCCTTCGAGCAGCGCGCTTTCCAGCTCCTTGATGAACAAACCCTTGCCGCCGACCTTTGAAAGCGCCCGATCGAGGATCTGGTCGCCACCGGTGGTCATGCCGAGAATTGACACCTCGCAGCGCGGATATACTTGCGTAAGCGCAGCGCGAACGTGATTGGCCTGCCACATCGCCAGGCGGCTTTCGCGCGAAGCGATGATGAGCCGCCGAGGTTCACTATTCATGTTGTGGAGATACGGGGGGGTTCCAGAATGCCGCTTGATCGCGTGCGGAGAAGTTCTGAGCAGAACGGCGGACACCGGGTGGCTCGCCCTTCGATAAACATCAGGCTTGGCGCCACGCCCGCCACGCTGTGCAGCCACGGCGCAGCGTGATCGCCGTGCCGGAACACATGATGCGAACCTGCCTGAAGCGGCTGCTGCAAGCACCCGGAAGCCTGATTTTAGCATGCGCGTTTTTGCTGCCAGCGGCGCATTGCGCGAACGCCAACGAGTTTGCGCACGCCAAGACCTTGGCCGGTGACGCCCGCGTCGCCAGCGATCGCAAGCTGCCAATCCTGCTTTTTTTCAGTCAGGCCAACTGCGGATTCTGTGAACGCGCCAGACGCGAATACCTGCGTCCGCTTGCCGCAAGTGGCGCCTGGACCACGCGCGCCCTGATGCGCGAGGTACCGATCGAAGCGACCTTGACCGGATTCGACGGTAAACGCATCAATGGACGCGACCTCGCACGCGTCTATGGGATCCGGGTGTTTCCAACGGTGGTGTTTGTCGATGCGGGCGGGAAGCTGATTGCCGAGCCGCTGGCCGGATTCACCGTGCCGGATTTCTACGCGGCCTATCTTGAGCAGCGCCTGGAAGCAGCAAGCGCGCGTTTGGCGAAGTCTTGACCTGGCAGCCTGTGCGCTACCGCCACTCCGGCTGAGCGTCGCCCTGCGCAGCGCAGCGCCACACCAGCGTTCTCCTGGCATGAGTTTTGCACACGCGATGCAGTGCAGCTTGACGCGCGGTTTTCATCCGTTTCGCTCTGATGCTGCCACGCTCGCTTCGGTGCCCCACCAGTGCGCCTTTTCCCTTTCGACAGCCCGCAATGACCCCAAAAAAGACCCTCGTAACCGACGACACCCCGCTCAAGGAAGACATTCGCCTGCTCGGGCGCATTCTGGGCGACACCATCAAGGCGCAGGAAGGTCGCGAGGCGTTCGAGACCATCGAGAACGTGCGCCAACTGGCAGTGCGCTTCCGGCGTGACAACGACAGCGAGGCACGGCGCCGGCTTGCCACCTTGCTCAACCGCCTGTCACGCGACCGCACCGTATCGGTGGTGCGCGCGTTTTCCTACTTTTCGCATTTGGCAAACATCGCCGAAGATGTGCATGCAAGGCGACGCCGCCGCGCCGACGCGATCGCCGGCATCGAAGCCGGCGAAGGCTCGATCGCTTTTGCCTTCAAGCGGCTGGCGCGCGCCAAGGTGCCGCCGCTACGCCTGCGCGAGTTTTTCGAGAGCGCCAGCATGGCCGCTGTGCTCACCGCGCATCCGACCGAGGTGCAGCGCAAAAGCATTCTCGACACCGAGCTCGATATCGCCCGCCTGATCGGCGAGCTGACGGCCGCGCCGCTGCCGCCGGAAGAGCTGGCGCAGCACGCCCTGTCTTTGCGCGCCAAGGTGCTGACCCTGTGGCAGACCGGCATGCTGCGCCTGACGCGGCTACGCGTGGTCGACGAGATCGAGAACGGCCATTCCTTCTTTCGCTACACCTTCCTGCGCGAATTGCCGCGCTTGTACGGCGAGGTCGAAGAGCTGCTGGCGCGCGCCGCGCCGGGCGCACGTCTGCCGCATATCGAGCCGATTTTCCGGGTTGGCAGCTGGATTGGCGGCGATCGCGACGGCAACCCCTATGTCAACGCCGCCACTTTGGAACATGCCCTCACGCGTGGCGCGACGCTGGTGCTCGAACACTATCTGGAAGAGGTGCATTGTCTGGGCGCCGAACTTTCGCTCTCCACGGTTTTGGTCAAGGTGAGCCCTGCATTAGCGCAGATGGCGGAGGCCTCGCCGGACAGCTCCGAACATCGTCGTGCCGAGCCCTACCGGCGCGCCCTGGTCGGGGTTTACGCCCGTCTGGCCGCCACCATGCGCGGATTGACCGGCAGCCAGTCGCAGCGCCACGAAATCGGCAGCGCCCCGGCCTACGAGGCAGCGGAGCAACTGATCGCCGATCTGCAGCTTGTCGAAGCCTCGCTCAAGGCCAACGGCGCGGCGCTGCTGGCCAAGCCCAGGCTTGCGCCCCTGCTGCGCGCAGTGCGCATTTTCGGCTTCTACATGGCCCCGGTCGACATGCGGCAGAGCTCCGACGTGCATCAACGGGTGGTGACCGAATTGCTCGCCATGGCCGGCACCAGCGACGCTTATGCGACGCTCGATGAGGAAGCGCGCATCGCGCTGCTTGAAGCCGAGTTGGCACAGCCGCGCCTGCTGCATTCGCCCTATGCCACCTATTCCGACGAGACCCTGTCGGAGCTCGCCATCGTGCGCAAGGCGGCCGAAATGCAGGCACGCTTCGGCCGCCAGGCCTGCCCCAACTACATCATCTCGCGCTGCGAATCGGTATCCGACATGCTCGAGGTTCTGATACTGCTGAAGGAGGCCGGGCTTTACCTGCCGCAGGTGGGCGTGGCCGGCATGAACGTGATTCCGCTGTTCGAATCGATCATCGACCTTACGCGCGCCAAGCTGATCATGGCGCGCTGGCTGGCCCTGCCGCTGGCGCGCACGGTGCTTGGCGGGCTGGAAAACACCCAGGAAATCATGCTGGGCTATTCCGACAGCAACAAGGACGGCGGATTCTTCACCTCGACCTGGGCCCTGTATCAGGCGGAAGTGGCACTGGTCGAATTGTTCAACGCCCATGGTGTGACGCTGCGCCTGTTTCACGGCCGCGGTGGCTCGGTCGGACGCGGCGGCGGGCCCAGCTACCAGGCCATCCTGGCGCAGCCGCCCGGCAGCGTGAACGGGCAGATCCGCCTCACCGAACAGGGCGAAATCATCGCCAGCAAGTACGCCAGCCCCGACACCGGCCGGCGCAATCTCGAAACCCTGCTGGCAGCAACCCTGGAAGCAACGCTGCTGCCACAACTGGCCGGCGCCGAGGTTCAGGGCACGCCGGCCTTCATCGGCGCGATGCAGGAAATCTCGGCCGCGGCGCACAGCGCGTATCGCAACCTGGTGTATGAAACCCCCGGGTTCACCGACTACTTTTTCCAATCCACGCCGATCTCCGAAATCGCCCAGCTCAACATCGGCAGCCGCCCGGCCTCGCGCAAACCCAGCGGTCGCATCGAGGATCTGCGGGCGATTCCCTGGGTGTTCTCGTGGGCGCAATGCCGCGTCATGCTGCCCGGCTGGTACGGTTTCGGCTCTGGCGTGGCCGCTTACCGCGCAGCGCATGGCGAGGCCGGCATGCGCCAACTGGCGAAGTTCTACCGCGCCTCGCCGTTTCTGCAGTCGCTGCTGTCGAACATGGACATGGTGCTGGCCAAATCGGACCTGGCGGTGGCCTCGCGCTATGCCGAAATGGTCAAGGACAAGAAACTCGCCCGCAGCATCTTCGAACGCATCCGCAAGGAGTGGGAATTGAGCAGGGAAGCCCTGTTCGCGATCAGCGGCGCGCGTGATTTCCTGGCCGGCAACCCATCCCTGGCGCGCTCGATCAAGAATCGCTTCGCCTATCTCGACCCGCTCAATCACCTGCAGGTCGAGCTGCTGCGTCGGCATCGCGCCGGCAACACGGATGATCGCATCAGGCGCGGCATCCATCTTTCGATCAACGGCATCGCTGCGGGCCTGCGCAACAGCGGATAACTTCTGCAACAATCGCGCCCTGCGCGCTTCGCACTTGCACGATCATGCCAACAACCAGGATTCATCAAGCGAGACCATCATGCTGAAGAACAAAACCGCCATCATCACCGGCTCCACCAGCGGCATCGGCCTGGGCATCGCACATGCGCTGGCCGCCGACGGCGCCAACATCATGCTCAACGGTTTCGGCGACGCCGCCGTGATCGACGGCCTCAAAAGGGAAATCGCGGCTGCCGGCGTCAGGGTCGACTACCACCCGGCCGACATGACCAGGCCGGCTGAAATCGCCGACCTGGTCAGGCAGACCGCCACGCGCCTGGGCAGCGTCGACATTCTCGTCAACAACGCCGGCATCCAGCATGTCGCGCTGATCGAGGATTTCCCGCCCGAGCGCTGGGACGCGATCATCGCCATCAACTTGAGCTCGGCCTTCCACACCATGCAGCATGCCCTGCCGCTGATGAAGGCACAAAAATGGGGGCGCATCATCAACATCGCCTCCGCCCATGGCCTGGTGGCGTCGGCACAGAAATCGGCCTATGTGGCAGCCAAGCACGGCATCATCGGCCTCACCAAGGCAGCGGCGCTTGAAACCGCGCAGGCGGGTGTCACGGTCAACGCGATTTGTCCGGGCTGGGTATTGACGCCGCTGGTGCAAAAGCAGATTGACGCGCGCGCCAGCGCGCAGGGTATCAGCGTGGATGCGGCCAAACGTGACCTGCTGGGCGAGAAGCAGCCTTCGCTGGAGTTCGTCACGCCCGAGCAACTCGGTGCGCTCGCGGTTTTTTTGTGCAGCGAGGCAGCCGCGCAAATCCGCGGCGCCAGCTATGTGGTCGACGGCGGCTGGACCGCGCAATGACAGGTGCGGGCGCTGGCCGCTGCAAAGGCCGCTTCGCTCAAGAGTCGGGACGGTCCTTGAAGTAGTGGCTGTCATTGAACGTGACCACCCAGGCGGGGCGGTAAACCACCAGCAAGGTCAGCAGCATGCCGGAAAGCGTTGCCTCGCCAAACCCCATCAGCGCGACAAAGGGCGCGTATTGGCCGAACAGCAGTGCGGCAGCGCGCCCGCCCACCAGCATGGCCAGGGCGGACGCCGCCAGTTGGGTGGCTACCGCGACCACCCCGGCGGCTGCGAAACCGGCGCCTAAAATGTAGACAAACGGATGGGCCGGCAGGGTTTGCGCGACCGCACGGCGCGCCAGATCGGTGGCCAGCACCGGTACCGCGCCGTACAGGAGCGCATTCCACGGCACTGCCTCAAGCGGCAGGCCCTGCATCAAAACCACCAGCAGGGACGCCAGCGCGGTGCACCATAACGCCAGTGCCGGCCCCAGCATCAGGGTCGTAAGCGGTACCCCGAGCAACTGGAACGACAGGCCGGGGGCCATTTGCGCGCGCGCCTGCCACAGCAAGGCCAGGGCCAGACAGCACCCGAGCAACAGATGCAAGGTGGCGCCTGCCGCCGCATTGCGCCAGTTGACTGCGGCAGCGGCCAGCCCCAGAAGCAGGCACAGCAACAGTGTCGCAGCGCCAATCCAGATCGCGGGAATGGTGGCGGTATCAAAGCCCATGCGAGCCTACTGTTCTCGTTCGGGAAAAGATCAGGATTCCGGCACGCCGCGCCGGGCCGCGGTTCAGCCCTTGTCGAAGCCCTGGCCGTTGTGTTCGCCAAGCTTCGGGCCAGGCCCGCGAATCCGGCCCGGCGTGCGCGAAAGCTTGGGCACCACACCCGGCACCAAGAGCTCCATGCCGCCATCGAGCGCAAGCTTTTCGATCATGCCGCGCGCCAGGTATTGCGGGTCGCGCACGATATCGGCGATCGAGTAGATCTTGCTGGCCGGCACCTGCGCCGCCTCCAGCGCCTCAAGCAGAAATGCGGCGTCGTGCGCCGCGCACCAGGCGCCGATGCCGTCATCGAGCTCGGCGGCGCGCGCCGCGCGGCCGGCGTTGTCGGCCAGGCCCGCATCGACCACCCAGTCGTCGCGCCCCATCAGCTGCGCCAGGCGCTTGAAGATCGAATCGCCGTTGCCGCCGATGACGATATGCTTGGCGTCCCTGGAGGTATAGGTGTTGGAAGGCACGATGCCGGTCAGGTTGGTGCCGGTGCGCTCGCGCAGCGTGCCGTCGTAGGCGTATTCCGGCAGCGTTGCCTCCATCATGTTGAACACCGCCTCGTAGAGCGCGACATCGACCATCTGGCCCTCACCGCTGCGATTGCGGTGGTTCAAGGCCATCAGGATGCCGATCACGCCATGCAGCGAGGCAATGGCGTCGCCGAGCGAAAGATTCATGCGCACCGGCGGGCGGTCGGGAAAGCCGCTCACATAGCGCATGCCGCCCATGGATTCGGCGATCGCGCCGAAGCCGGCCTGGTCGCGCATCGGCCCGGTCTGGCCGAACCCGGAAATGCGCAGCATGATCAGGCCCGGGTTGTCGCGCGCCAGCGCCGCATAGCCCAGGCCCCATTTTTCCAGCGTGCCTGGGCGGAAATTCTCGATCACGACATCGGCTTCCAGCGCCAGTGTCCTGGCCGCCGCCTGGCCCTCGGGCGAGCGCAGGTCGAGGGTGATGGATTTCTTGCCGCGCGATTGCACATGCCACCACAGCGACGTGCCTTCATGCATCTTGCGCCAGTAGCGGATCGGGTCGCCGCCCTGGCTCTTCGCATCGGCCGGCGGCTCGACCTTGATCACGTCGGCACCGAAATCGGCGAAGAATTTTCCGGCAAACGGCCCGGCGATCAGCTGCCCGAGTTCAAGGACTTTGAGGTTCGCCAGCGGGCCAGCTGATGTGGTGCTATTAGTGCTCATGTGAGTCCGATTCTCGATTCAGGGTGCGCGGCACATTTTAGCGCTGCGCGGCGCGTGGGTAGACCGGAGCCACTTAAGTCACTGGTTGGCCGGATGAGCGCAATTTGCGAGCACGCGGCAAGACGACGCTCGCAAGATAGCGAAGCGGAGGCCCTTGAGTAGGGCAAAGACCGGGCTCCAATTTTCCGGACGCCTCCGGCTGAACTGCCAGCCTCAAGCGCTTTTGCGAACCGGCATTTGTCGAAAAGTTTTACACTGCGATCTTGCAGAAGTTCGCCGTTATTGAGCAGATGAAAAAAAATGTTTCAAAACAAGGTTTTATGAAACCATCAGCGATTTCGTCGATGCGGGTATGAAGATTGCGTCTCCGTTGGCTTCTCATCGCGCAATTAACCTGAAGGTGGTTCAGCCTTATGCGTATGTACTCAATATCGGGTTTCCGGCACCTACGGCAGATCGCCGCCTTGTTCGTCGTCGGCTTGCTGGCGACGCCCGCAATGGCCTTTGTGTTGCCCAATGGCACACCAAAGTGGGGCAGTCCAACCCTCGGTACCGGTGCCACGATTACCTGGGGCTTGATGCCTGAAGGCACGCTGAATACAGAAAGCGATGTCTTGGCGCCAAAGACCAACAATCTGGCAAACGTCTATTCGCAAGTGGGGGGCGCGGGCGCGGCGTTGACGATGTTCCAGAACGCATTTGCCAGTTGGGCCACCGTTGCCAACCTGACGTTTGCGCAGGTCAGCGACAACGGTGCGACTGTCGGCGCGCGCGGCAACAACAACACGTCTCAACCCAATATCCGGATCGGTGCCTATGCGTTTACCGATGGCAGCAGCCTGGCGCATGCCTATTTTCCGCCCTTTAGCTTCATTTCGCCGGCCTTCACCATAGGCGGTGACATTCACATCAACCATTCAAGGAATTGGGCTAGCGAATTCGATTTGCAGACCACATTTCTGCATGAATTGGGCCACGCGCTCGGACTTGACCATTCGGGGGTGGCCGGTTCGGTGATGAATGCCGCCTATTCCGGGGTGCGGCGCAGCTTGACCGCCGACGATGTCGCCGGAATTACGACCCTCTATGGTGTGAGCCCAGTACCCGAGCCTTCCATGGCCCTGTTGCTGGGCGGTGGTTTGCTGCTGGTGGTGGCCGCCGGGCGTAGGCGTAGCCGCGCCGCGGCGTAGAACAGTTTGCATGTCCGGACTGTCCCGGGCATGGCAGGCAGGCTGGCTGGCTTTCCCGGCTTTGCTGGCAAGCGCCATGGTAGTGAGCATCTCGATGAAGGATTTGAGTCGATCGTCCGACCTGATCGTCTTCGGGCAGGTCGAGAGCGTCACGCCTGAGCTACGCGGGGTACGCGTGGTGAGCGTGGCGGTGATCGGTGTCGCACAGGTGCTCAAGGGAAAAGCAGCCGGCGCGGTGGCGGTGCAGTTCGCTGGTGGTCGTGTGGGTGGTGACCTTGAAGAGCGGCCTGCAGATAGCCCGGCCTATCGCAAGGGTGAGCGCGTGGTGGTTTTTCTCAAGAAAATGCCCGATACGGCGCGATACAGCACCAATGCCAACTTCCAGGGTAAATTCAAGGTAGTAGGCGACCGGGTCGGGCCAGAACTCATACCGCTCAATGCGTTTATCGAGCGCGTAGCGCTGGAACTGGCCGACGGATCAAGTCGATAGGCTGTCGCAACTTGGCAAGCGGCGGGCCAGCGCCTCGCTTGCTGCGCCGGAAAGCGCAGTTTTTCACCACCACAGTTTTAGTCTGCCTTGCGTGAAACATGCGCCTGGTCTGTGACGCGGTGGATCTGTGTCCGCACCAGCTTAAAGCCCTGCGACACCAGGCAGGTATGCGGTTCACCTGCCCAAACCCCGAAGCGCCTCAGGCGCGCTTGCGGCGCGCCAGCAGGCCGGCCAGTGCCGCACCGAACAAAGCCAGGGTTCCGGGTTCGGGAGTCTGATTGGATGGTCTGGCGAATTCGATCGACTGTTCCAGGTAATCGTTGTAGCAAGACGGGCCCCAGTAGGCTTCCACCGCACTGACCTGGGCACCCAGGCCGCCGAGTCCAAAGGTCATCAGGTCCAGCGAAAGTTCATAGGTCGCGTATTGGCCGCTCAAACTGTCGCGCGTCGAATATGCCGCCGTTGCAGTGCCCACTTGCGAAGCGTTTGCGCTGGCTTCGAACTGGATCGGGCGCCCGGTATTGCTGCTGTTCAAAACACCAGTTCTGGTGGTGCCATCGGTAACCCGCCAGATAGAGCCGAAGGTCTGATTCGCGTTGACCGGATTGGCGACGTTCGAGGTGTAGCCTTGGCCATTCAGGGTATAGGTGGAACCGGTGGCGCCCAGCGTCTGGGCTGCCAGACCGGCGCCGCTATGGCCGGCACCGCCGGCCATTTCGATCACATAGTTCACACCGTTAAGCTTGAAGAACAAATCGCCGGGTGAATAGGAATTCATGCCATTGTCCGGCCGTTGCCCGGACACCAGGCCAAAGTACAAGGCATTCCTGGCGCTGTTGGTAGCCAGACCCATGAATGCGACGTCGTAATTCTGGCCGCCGTACTGCGGGCCCAGGTAGCCGGTGTTGTCGGTGCCCGCATACCTTTCGCAGGCGAAGGTGGCGCCTATGCTCGCAATCGCGCTGGCGGTGCACTGGTTGCCGGCGTTGTTCTGCAAGTTGGAGAAATCGCTTGCTACACCCCACTCGGAAAGCGAGCCGTTTGCCGCGAAAGATGAAAGGGTCGGGGCTGCAATCGCGCTAGAAACGGCGGTTGAAAACAACGCGACGACGATGAGTTTTTGAGCAGATCGGGACATTTTTGTGTGCGCCTACAATGCGGCGAAGATTAGGTATCTCGTACATTAAGCAAACTATGTGCCATGCATAAATAAAAAATATTTCTATTTATTATCAATAAGTTATTAATGAAAAATAGTGTTTCTGCCAGCCAATGTAAAGAAAACCGACGGTACTTTGTGAAACAGTATGGCTTGGCCCGGTGTCATCTGTTCTGACGCTCACCAAAAGCGCGGGCGTAACGCGTCGCGCTTAAAGGAGCTTGCGGCGCCCAATAATCCCGCCGACCCGAGCGCTCAATTCTCAATTGCGCGCTGCAAACTGCGCCTGCCGGTTCAATCGACAATAAACAGGCGCGCCCCGACCGCAGTACTGGAGCGGTGCGCCTCGGCGCCGTCGGCCACCTGATAGCTCATGCCCGGGGTCAGCGTGAAACATCGGCCATCGGCCAGTTCGGTATCGAGTTGCCCTTCCAGACACAGCAGCACATGACCCTTCTGGCACCAGTGATCGGCGATGTAACCCGGCGTGTACTCGACCATGCGCACCCGCACCCGATTGTCCGCCGGCCCGAACTCGCGGGTGCGCCACAAGGCCA
>CAYYFR010000006.1:0-81748 GCA_964470865.1 uncultured Burkholderiales bacterium
CTACCGAATCACCTTCCGTTTCGATGGTGAAGACGCCATCGACGTTGACCTGGAGGACTACCACTGATGAAGTCGCTACGAGACCCCAAGCGCCGGCCCACTCATCCCGGTGCGATTCTTCGCGAAGACGTGCTGCCGGCCCTGGGACTCAGCCAGGTGCAATTGGCCAATCACATGGGCGTGAGCCGTCTGACCGTCTCGGAGCTGGTGCACGAGAAGCGCGGCCTCTCCGCGGAGATCGCCATCCGGCTGGCCATGGTACTGCGCACGACGCCAGAGACCTGGATGCGCATGCAGCAGGCGGTGGACCTCTGGGAAGCCCAGAGGGATGTCGGCAAGTTCGAGACGGTCCAGCCGCTGCCCAAGGCGTTGCTGGCGGCATGAATTGCCGTAACAACTCGTCACGCTCCGTGCTGCAATAGCCGGTTCAGTGGCGCCACTCGCAGTCGTCGTCTATTCCTGAAGCGGGTGAATGCCGAGGTTCCACCAGGTGGCGAGCAGGCCGGACAGGGTAGCGGGATTGTCGAGCAGCACACCCTGGGCTTTGCGCACCGCGGCCAGAAGCGAATCCATGTAGCGGCTGGTCCTGTCGGAGCGCAAGAACGCGAGGAATGCGGCCTGATCCGCCGGCGGCCAGGCGTCTACGATCGGTTTGATGGTGACCAGATTGAATCCGCTGGGGTAGGGTTCCAGAGCTGCGGGCGGCAGGTTGGAGAGTTCGGAGAGCGGCATGCTCGATCGCCGAGATCTGGGTGTTGAGCGCGTAGCCTGGAAATGGGATCGTGAGGGAGACGCGAGCCGGGTTGGACGAGAAGGCATCGCTGAGCTGAAGAAACCCGATGGTGTCGAAGTAGCCGCTGTCCGCCCCGATCGTTACGGCGGCCTCGAATTGGCATACGTGCAGCGCGTCCGGCGCACGGTTCGGCGCGGTGCCCGGGATGAGGCAGGAGAACGAGATGTCGGCTAAGGGGCCACCGAACCGGGTCAGGTTCCACCCGAAGAACGTCATGTCGATCCGCGTGGCGTCGGTCGTTGGGGTTGCAGAGGCGCTATGAGCACCCAACGCCAGCAAAAGGAAGGTCAACGGAAGGTTAATGTTGCGGCAAACCGGTACGGGTAGGGCAATCGGGCAAGTCAGGTCGACGCGTGACCATTGTTTACGCCAGGCCGGCGATAGCCAGATAGCGGAGATTGCTACAATCAGGTCACTCAAGGGGAGTTGCGGTTCGGGGAAGGCAGGCGCGCATCGGGCTGGAATTCGGGTCTGGTCATTCAACAGGGCGTGCTGCGAAGTGTTTCGCCCTACACTTCCATCTTGCAATCGATTAACCTACCGGACACCGTAAAGCCGCCGTGGCGAACATCCTAGTTGTCGAGGACGACCCGACCATTCGCGAACTCGTGCGCCTGCACCTGGCCTCCGCGAATCACGAGGTGATTACCGCTGCGGACGGCCTGCTTGGCCTGCAGTTGGCCGTCAGCAGGCTGCCCGACATCATCATTTCCGACGTGCAGATGCCGAACATGGACGGTTTTGGCATGCTCGCGGCGGTGCGGGCGAACGAGCAAACGGCGTCGATTCCGGTGATTTTCCTGACCGCGCTGGACGATCGCGACAGTTTTCGCAAAAGCATGAATCTGGGCGCCGACGACTTTCTCAATAAGCCGGTCAAGCGTAGCGAACTGCTGAACGCGATCACCGGTCGCTTAAGGCGCCTGGAAGGCAACCGCCAGTCCGGGGTACATGCCACACTCGAAGGAACGGACGTGCGTGCGGTGGCCAACCTGCGCGCCGCCGACCGCACCGCAGCGGCTGCCGCGTTGAGCGATGCAGCCACCCAACCACCGGGCGAACCCGCACGCGGCGCGCAGCGTGCCAAGCCCAGGCGTGCGCTTGACCTTACCTCGCACTTCAGTTCGATGGAAGAGCGTTCGCCGCCCGACGTGCGCGCCGCAACTTCGCGCGAGACGGTTTACGGCACGGTGCTTTTCGCCGACATTCGCAATTTCACCAGCATGGCCGAACTGCTCGAACCCGGGCAGGTGGTCGAGTTCCTCAACGCCTTTTTCGGCCAGGCTTGCGAGCCGATCCTTGACCAGGCCGGCTGGATAGTCAAGTTTCTGGGCGATGGCCTGGTCGCCATGTTCGATGCCCGCTCCGGCAGCGATGATCATGCCGAACGGGCGCTCAAGGCCGCGGTTCTGATGGTGTTGGCCGCGCACCGCTTCAAACCGTGGATCCGCGACAAGTATCCGAACCTGCCGATGCCTGATTTCGCCATTGGCGTCGGCGTGCATACGGGCGACATTTCGGTGTGCCGCATGGGTTCGGGCGAAGCCACCGAGACCACGGTCATCGGTGACACCGTCAACCTGGCGTCGCGTCTGGAGGGCAAGACCAAGGAACTGGGCTGGAGCATCGTTGCCAGTCGCGTGGCGGCCAAGGCGGCGGGTCGGCGTTTCATTCCCGGCCGCAGCGGGCAGTTGACCGTCAAGGGGCGCACCGGCATTGTCGACATCGTCGAGATCACCGGGCTGACGGCACGTCCCGGTGCCGACATGCAGTTCTACCAGATGATCGTCGATGCGCTGAGCGCGAATTCGGCGGTGATCGCCCTGGGCCGAGCGGCCGACAGCGCCGCCGCAGGAGCGAGTCCGCCTGCTGCTGCACCGGCGCCGGCGCGTCTCAAACCGCCACAGGACGATGCGCACATCACCATCGACGGCTATCGCATGATCCGCAAGCTCGGTGAAGGCGGCATGTCCAAGGTGTTCCTGGCGATCGAGCTGGAAACCGAAGCCCAGCACGTGCTCAAGTTGCTGCCGATCGCCGCCGAGGACGATGAAGAAGGCAGCGACATGATGCAGCGCTTCATTCAAGAATTCGCCCTGGTGTCGCAGATCGATCACCCCAACGTGGCGCGCATTTATCACCAGGGGTTCACCGACACCTACGCCTATATCGCCATGGAGTATTTTCCGGGCGGAGACCTGCGTGAACTGATCGCGCGCCATCTGAGTCCGCAGGTGGCGGTGGCGATCCTGCTGCAGGTGGCCGGCGCCCTGACGGCGGTGCATGCGCAGGGGATCGTGCACCGCGACATGAAGCCTGACAACGTCATGATCCGTGCCGACGGCAGCCTGGGTCTTGCCGACTTCGGCATCGCCAAGCAGACCAATTCGGATATCGCCCGTACCAAGCACGGCGAGGTGTTCGGCACGCCCTACTACCTGGCACCGGAACAGGCGCTGGGCATGCCGGTGGATCAGCGCACCGACATCTACAGCCTCGGCGTGGTGTTTTTCGAAATGCTGACCGCGCGCCGACCTTTCCAGGCAGACAACGCACAGGCGCTGATGTACCAGCACGTCAATGCCGCGATCCCGCGCCTGCCCGAAGGTCTCCAGCGCTACCAGACGGTGGTTGAGCGCATGATGGCGAAGAAGCCGGCTGATCGTTTTGCCAGTGCCAACGACCTGATCGATCACGTACTGGCGGCCGGGCTCACCGACCCCTGAGAGGGTGAAACGAAATCGTGACGATAGGGTCCGCAGCGCGCCGCGAAGCGCAGCCGAACTCGCGCACGGCCAAGCACTGCGGGTGCGAGATTGGCCCGCGCAGTGGGCTTGCTCTCACCCTTTTGACTCCGGCGCGCAGCGCTGACCCCTGATAGCGGCAGGGCGCTGCGGTGCAGGTCCCGCCGGACGTTACAATCCGCCGCATGCGCTTACGCTATCCACTGTCCTGGCTGGTACTGGCGTTTGCGCTGGCCATGACTGCGGCATCCGCCTACTGGATGCAGGCGGTCGAACGCGGCGACAGTATGGCCCGCTTCGAGCAACTGGTGAATGCACGTGTCGCTGCCCTGGATACCAGTTTCGACCATTTCGAGTTGTACCTGCGCGGCGTCGGCGGCCTGTTCGCGTCGTCGGTACGGGTCACGCCGCGCGAATGGTCGGCCTACATCGACTCGCTCGAACTTGCGCAACGGCGTGACCCGTTCGTCAGTTTTGGCTTTGCCCCGATCGTGGCTGCCGGCGAATTGCCGGGTCTGTTGGCCGAGATGCGCCGTATGTTGCCGGCTTATCGCATCAACCCCGTACCCGCCGAAGGCGCACGTGTCGCACCGGTATCGGTGATCGCAAGTGTGCGCGCCGGCGGCACCCTGGCGGCCGGCGACGATCTGCTTGCCAATCCGCTTTTCGCCGCCGCCATTCTGGTTGCCGAACGCAGCGGCAAGCCCGCGCTGAGCCGGCGCTTCGATGCGCCCACCGGTGCCGGTGCCGTACTGTTTCTTCCGATCAGGCGCGATGGCCGGCTTGCCGGCGTGGCGCACCTGCTGTTCAATATCGACGCACTGGTCAGCAGCAGTGCCGGCGGAAACGCCGCCGGCATCAGCCTGCGTATCGACGACGGCGACCTGACCGGCCAGCCGCTGTTCGCCAGCCCGGGCACTGGACGCGCAGCTGCGCTTTATCGCAGCGTGCGTTCGCTGGACGCCGGGAGCCAGCGCTGGACGCTACGCTTCGAGTCGACGCCCGCCCTTGAAGCGCAACTGTCGGGGCGCATGCCAGGCACGATCCTGGTATTCGGCGCCCTGGGCTCGTTCCTGCTGTTCGTTCTTGTGCGCGTGTTGTCGGGCACCCGTCAACGCGCCGAGGAAATCGCCGATCGCACCACCCGTGCGTTGTCGGATCAGATGAAGCTGACCGAAGACCTGATCGAACTCAATCCGATGCCGATCTTTCGCAAGGATGTGGATGGGCGTTTTTTGCAGTTCAATCGTGCCTGGGAGCGCCTGACCGGCCGTTCGCGTGAGGCCTGGATCGGCAAGACGACGGGCGAATTGACGGGTGAACAGGAAGCCCTGCATTCCGCGCAGCAGGAGCGCGAGTTGACGCTGCACCCGGATCATGTCGAACGGCGGGAGACGACCATCACCACCAGTGACGGCACGATCTGCGATGTGATCGTCAGCACTGCAGCGGTCAGGCTCGCCGACGGCACGGTCGCCGGAATCATCGGCACCATCACCGATCTGACTGAAACCCGTCGGCTGACTGCGCAAAACGAGACCCAGCGCGAGCAGCTCGCGCTGGTCAACCAGTCGGCACAGGCCGGTGTGTGGGATATCGAATGGCCACAGGGCACGGCGTATTTTTCGCCGCGCTACTACGAAATGCTGGGCTACGCGCAGATCGACGATGCAGGCCTGCCGGGGGCGCGCAGTGAACTGGTGCATCCGCATGATCGCGCAGCGGTCGAAGCCGCGCGCGAAGCGCATTTCAATGGGGCACAGCCCTACTTCGATTGTGAATACCGGCTCAAGAAGGCCGATGGAACCTACTTGTGGGTCAGCGGCCGCGGCCTGGCCAGTCTTGATGGCGCCGGCAACCCGGTGCGTTTCACCGGCTCGATTATCGACATCACGCAACGTCGGCTGGCACAGGCCGAGATCGAACATCAACGCGAACAGCTGGAGCTGGTGATCCAGTCGGTGCAGGCCGGGGTGTGGGACGAAAACCTGCAGGACGGCTCGGTGTATTACTCGGCGCGCTATCGGGAAATACTCGACTTCGATGGTGGGGACGATCTGGCCGCCCATGCGCGCGATCCCGCGCGCTTGCACCCGGAGGATCGCGCTATCGTAATCCAGGCGCGTGACCGCTCGATCCATGATGCCACGCCGATGGATCTGGAATTCCGGCTACGCCGCCGTGACGGCGGCTATGTGTGGGTCAACGCGCGCGCCAAGGCCAGCTACGACGCCAGCGCTCGTGCGGTGCGCTTCACCGGAGCGATCATCGACATCACGCAGCGTAAAGGGGCGGAATTCGCGCTGCGCGACGCCAATCTGCGGGTGCTGGAGGCGGCCCAGGTCAAGTCGACCTTCCTGGCCACCATGAGCCATGAGATTCGCACGCCCCTGAACGGCGTGATCGGCTCGGCCGGTCTGTTGCAGGACACCCGGCTGGATGCGGAGCAGCAGGATTATGTCGAGACCATCCGTCTCTCCGGGGTGCAATTGTTGACCCTGATCGACGATATCCTCGACTACTCCAAGATTGATTCAGGACGCATGGAGCTGGAGGACGAGCCTTTCGATATCGCCATCGTCATCGAAGACGCGTTCGAACTCATAGCCGAGCGCGCGCGCGCCAAACGCATCGAATTGCTGTACGACATGGCAGCGATGGTGCCGCGCCGTGTCTACGGCGACATCACGCGGGTGCGCCAGGTGCTGATCAATCTGGTCGGCAACGCGGTGAAATTCACCGAGAGCGGCGATATTTATGTCAACTGTTCGATTGCCGAGGGCGACCCTGCCGGAGAGGGTGCCTTCAAGTTGCGCTTTGTGGTGCGCGATACCGGCATCGGCATTCCGGCTGCGAAGCTGGGGCGCCTTTTTACCGCCTTCACCCAGGTCGATGCATCGACGACACGCAAGTATGGCGGCACCGGCTTGGGTTTGGCGATCAGCCAGCGCCTGGTCGGCTTGATGGGCGGCGAAATCAAGGTTGAAAGCCAGCCGGGCCAGGGATCGGAATTCAGCTTTACGCTGACCACCCGGCGCGCGCCCGAGGACCAGACGCAGAACCGGCGCATGGGCGAGATCGGCAGCATCGCCGGCAAGCGCCTGTTGATTGTCGACGACTATGCGTCGAACCGGCGTATTCTCGCCGCGCAATGCGCCGGCTGGGGCCTGTTCACCGTGGAGACCGCGTCGGTCAAGGAGGCGCTCGAAGCGCTTCAAGCCGCGCATGCGGCGGAGACGCCGTTCGATGCGGTGATCAGCGACATGCTGATGCCGGAGCAGGATGGCCTGGATCTGGCACAGGCGGTGGCGGAGCACCGCAAACGCGCCCGCGTGCGCCTGCCGGTACTGATCCTGTCGTCGGCGCCGCGTGCCGAGGCGTTTGCCGGGCGCGATGTGCCGGAGCGCTGGATCGCGGCCTATCTCCTGAAACCGGCGCGCCAGGCGCAATTGTTCAATGCGCTGCTCGACGCGCTCGCGCCCGAACGGCCATTCCATTTGACCGGGCCCGAGTCGGTCGCGCGCCCGGGCGGCATGCAGGCGCATCACGGCCAACTGCGCATCCTCTTGGCCGAAGACAACGAGATCAACCAGAAGATCGCGATGCGCATGCTGGAACGGCTGGGAAAATCGGCGGTGCTGGTGAATAACGGCAGGAGCGCGCTCGAGGCCGTGATTGCCGGCGACTTCGATTGCGTCTTGATGGATGTGCAGATGCCGGAGCTCGACGGCCTGGAAGCGACGCGACGCATGGTTGCCGAAGTCGCGCCTGCCAGGCTGCCATACATCATCGCCATGACCGCCAATGCGATGGCAGGCGACCGTGAAGTGTGTCTGGGCGCCGGCATGCACGACTATATTTCCAAGCCGGTGCAGATGCAGGGGTTGGCCGATGTGCTGGGGCGGGCGCAGCAGTTTCTGGCGCGACGCGCGGATACCCTCGCCCTGCCAGCTGCGGTGGCTTCTGAGTGCGCGGCCGCGGTGGCACAAGGAAGCGGTCCGATGCGGGCCAGTTCCGATCAGGTCGCGCCCCTTGACATGCAGCAGATCGACGAATTGCTGGGACTTGACGATAGCGGTGAGGTACTGGCCGATTTCATCCAGATGTACACCACCCAGGCGCCGCAGCGCATCACCGAGATCGCGCGGGCTCTGGAGGCGGATGATTTCAAGCGGGTGATGCAGGTTGCTCACAGCCTCAAGGGCGCGAGCGGCAATCTGGGGGCGATCGGCGTTGCCGACGTGGCGCGGCGCATCGAGCTGGCCGGGCAAGCGGGTGACGCGGGTGGCTTGGCGCCGCTGGTGCGCGAAATCGAGGCGCGCTATCGGGATGCCGAGGCTGCGCTCAGGGCATTGCCGCAAGCGACAAGCTGAGGATATTCCGGCCGTTCGGTAGCGCGAGCCAACTTGAAAGCCGCCGGATGGCTGGCACGCTGATTACTTGAAGTCCCCGGCCTTGGCCAGATTCAGCCGGGCCAAATCTATGTGCTTGACGAACGCCGCGTTGACCTGCTCGCGTGTAAGCGCGGCTAACTGCGTTTCGAAGCGCGCGTCCCACTCGAAGCTGCGCCCGAAAAACAGATCGGTAGCCAGCTTGCCGGCCAACGCGCCGTCGGTGGCGCGGGCCAGTTTGCGGCTTTGCAGGTATCCGTGACGGGCGCGTGCCACTTCTTCTTCGCTGAATCCGGCCGTGAGGGCGCGTTGTATCTCTTCGCGTACGGCAGTTTCGACGCGGGCGCGGTTTTCCGGCGCATGGATGGCCGAGACGCTCCATTGGCCGAAGCGGTCGAGGGCGGCGACCGACAGACCGGAGCCGACGCTGTAGCTCAAGCCGTCTTTCTCGCGAATGCGCACGCCCAGGCGCGCATCGATCGAGCCGCCGAACAAATAATTGGCCAGCACCAGAGCGGCATAGTCGGGATCGTCATCGCGTACATCAAGCACGATCGCGCCACGCAGCGTGGCGTTGGCCTTGTCCGGCGTGACGATGGTCTCGTCGATCGGTGGCGCGCTGCGCGCCCGTACCGGAATGCGGGCATACGGCACGGGACTTTTCCAGTTGCCGAACAGTTCTTCGAGCAGCGGACGCAGGCGCTCGGCGTCGAAATCGCCGACCACCGTGAGCTGCGCCTGCGACAAGCCGAAGAAGTCGCGATGACAATCACGCACGGCGGCCAGCTCGGTGCGGCGCACGGCGTCGAGTTGCTCATCGACGGTTGCGGCGTAACTCCAGTGGCCGGGACGGTGCGGATTGAGGTGGCGGGCCAATGCCAGGCTGGCGCGCGCGCCCGGATCGGCGCGATTGCCTTCGATGCCGGACAGCGAAGCGCGTTTCAACTGTTCGAATTCGTCGGCATCGAAACGCGGTTGGCGCAGAATCTCCGCGATCAGGCGCAGGCTCTCGGCCAGGTTGGCCGCCGGCACTTCGACACTGGCGCCGCCGCCGCCGACCGACAGATTGGCGCGCAAACGGGTGATTTCGTTGCGAATCTGCTCGCGGGATTTGTTTAGCGTGCCGCGCATCAGCATGGCACCGGCGAAGCCGCAGGCCTGGGCACGACCGAACTTGCTTTCCTCGGTGCCGTACTGGAAGGCGAGGTTGGCGCTGACCATGCCGCCACGTGACTTTTTCGGCAGCAACGCAAGCTTGAGGCCGTTGTCGAGAGTGAAGCGGCGGGTGCGCGCATCGATGTTGGCGGGGGAAGCATCGAAAATCTCACCACCGCCGATGCCGGGTGGTCCGGCATAGTCCTTGAGCAGGGCCGCAAGATTGGGCGGTGGCGGTATCTCGGCGCGCTGCGGCGCCTGTGCTTCGGGCAGGAATACACCGAGAGTCCGGTTCGAGGGGATCAGGTGGGTTCGCGCAGCGCGATTGACAGCCTCGGGCGTGACATTGTGCAGGTAGTCGCGATAGCGGAAAAACATGCGCCAGTCGCCCAGCGCCACCCATTCGGTCAGGTGCGTTGCGAACTGGTGGGTTTTGGTCAGCACCACATCCATCTGGGTCAGCATTTGCTGTCGGGCGCGCGCGACTTCATCGGCCGTGACCGGGTTGGCGGCCAGGTTCTCGATGGTGTCGATGAAAGATTCACGCAGTTGCTCGAAGGCCTCCCTGGCGGGTGGAAGCGCGCAGGTTTCACGACCGCAGCGCACGCGGGCCGGCGCGGGCGTCGCTGCGGATTTCGGCGCCGATGCGCCGAATACCAGCGCGCCGCGTTCCGCCAGCATGCGATCGCTGGCGCTGACCCCGGTGGCAAGACGGCTGCTGACCAGCGCCTTGTGCAGACGGCCGGTGGGTGTGTCGCCCAGGATCACTGCCAGAATGTCAAAGGCTGCGTAGTCGGGATGGTTGCCGGGCGGAACATGATAGTGGGCGGTGATGAAAGGGTTTTCGCCGCTGCGGCGCAGCACCACTTCGCGCTCGCCGTCCTGCGCCGCGTCGGTTGTATAGGTGACAGGCAGCTTGCGCGCAGGTTTGGGGATGGCGCCGAAGGTACGCGCGGCAACAGCCAGCGCGGTCGCCGGCTCGAAATCGCCCGCGATCACCAGCACCGCGTTGTCGGGCTGATAGTAGGTGCGATAAAAGGCCTGCAGGCGCTCGATCGGCACATTCTCGATATCCGAACGGTTGCCGATGACCGCGCGCCCATAGTTGTGCCATTGGTAGGCTGCACGCGCGACTTTTTGCGACAACACGCGGCCCGGGTTGTTCTCGCCGGATTCGAATTCGTTGCGCACCACCGTCATCTCGGAATCCAGATCCTGCCTTGAAATGAAGGAGTTGACCATGCGGTCGGCTTCCATGCCCAGCGCCCATTCCAGGTTCGCTGCGGTCGAATCGAAAGTCAGGAAATAGTTGGTGCGGTCGAAATAGGTGGTGCCATTCCAGCGTGCGCCGCGGCTGGTGAATTCGCGCTTGATCTCGCGATGTGTCGGCGTGCCCTTGAACAGCAGATGCTCCAGCAGGTGGGCCATGCCGGCCTCGCCGTAGCCTTCGTGGCGCGAACCCACCAGATAGGTGAGATTGGTGGTGATGAGCGCCTGGGTGCGGTCTTCAAGCAGCAGGATGGTGAGTCCGTTGGCGAGGCGAAACTCGGCCACGCCACCCATCGCCGGTCCGCTTTGGACTCCAGCCGGCAGTGCGGGTTGGGAAAGCGCGGCAGTCGCCGCGAGGAGCAGCGTGAAAGCGGCGAAAAGGTGCGAGCGGAGTGGTTTCATGGGGGCCAAAAAAGGTGCGGTGCTAGAATTCACCAACAGGTTAACACTTGAAATCGGGCGCAAAGCTCAACCGCGCGATCGCAGCGATCGCCGGGCGTGTGCATGCGCATTCGGGCGTCGGCAGCAGCGTGTTGCGGCGATAACCCGCCCTGCCGCCTGTCCTGACGCAAAGAGCAACCCAGGTGTGTCGGAAGGCGAACCATGAGCAAGGCTTTCACCCGCGAACGCGATGATGCCGAAGATGAAGAAGAAGACCTCGCCGGCGCGCAGAAGTTGCCGCCGGGGACCAAGAATTACATCACGCCGGCCGGTTACGCGGCATTGAAGGCGGAGTTTGACGAGTTGTTTCGCGTCGAGCGCCCCAAACTGGTGGAGACCATCGCCTGGGCGGCCTCCAATGGCGATCGTTCCGAGAACGGCGACTACATCTACGGCAAGCGGCGCCTGCGCCAGGTGGATAGCCGGATCCGCTTTCTAGGCAGGCGCATGGAAACCGCCGAAGTGGTCAACCCCGCCAGCCAGGGTGAAAACGAACAGATATTTTTTGGCGCGACTGTGACCTACAGCAGACGCGACGGTGCCGAGTCGACCGTGCAGATTGTCGGTGTCGACGAGGCCGTGCCCGCCGAAGGCAGGATCAGCTGGGTTGCGCCGGTGGCGCGCGCCCTGCTCAAGGCGCGCGCCGGTGACGTCGTCGCCCTGATGACCCCGGCCGGACGTGAAGAGCTTGAAGTGCTGCTAGTGAAATACGCATAGTCAGCACGCGGCGGGCGGTGCCCGTCGCTTGGGTGACCAACAACAACTGAGGAGAATCATGCAACGCAAGACCCCGGAACAACTGCGCAGCCATCGCTGGCTGGGCGCGCAGGACATGCGTTCGTTCGGACACCGGTCACGCACCAAGCAAATGGGCTACCTGCGCGAGGATTTCGCCGGCAAGCCGGTGATCGGCATCCTCAACACATGGAACGACCTCAATACCTGCCATTCGCATTTCAAGCAGCGCGTCGACGAGGTCAAACGCGGGGTCTGGCAGGCCGGCGGCTTTCCGGTCGAGATTCCGTGTATGGCGGTGGGCGAGCAGATGACCAAGCCGACCTCCATGCTGTACCGCAATTTCCTGGCGATGGAGGTCGAGGAACAGATTCGCTGCAACCCGGTCGATGGCGTGGTGCTGATGGGCGGATGCGACAAGACCGTACCGGGGCTCCTGATGGGTGCGGCCTCGGCCAACCTGCCCGCCATCTTCATGCCGGCCGGGCCGATGCTGCGCGGGCACTGGCGCGAGCACACCCTTGGTTCGGGCAGCGACGTGTGGAAATTCTGGGCCGAGAAGCGCGCCGGCAATTTGTCGGAAGAGTCGTGGCGCGAGATCGAGGATGGAATCGCGCGCTCGGCGGGCACCTGCATGACCATGGGCACCGCCTCGACCATGGCGGCCGCAGCCGAGGCGCTCGGCATGCTGCTGCCGGGCGCGTCCTCGATTCCGGCGGTCGATTCGCGCCATGCGCAGATGGCCTCGCTGTGCGGGCGGCGCGTGGTCGAAATGGTGTGGAGCGACTTGAAGCCGTCCGCCATCATGACCACCGCCGCTTTCGAGAATGCGGTGACCGTTGCGATGAGCCTGGGCGGTTCGACCAACGCGATCATCCATTTGATCGCCATGGCCGGCCGCAGCGGCGCTGGCTTGAACCTCGAGCGTTTTGACGAACTGTCGCGGCGCACCCCGCTGACGGCCAATCTGCGGCCTTCCGGCAAGTACCTGATGGAGGATTTCTTCTATGCCGGCGGCTTGCGCGCCCACATGGAGCGCCTGCGCGACCGCCTCAATCTCGATTGCATCACCGTCAATGGCAAGAGCCTGGGTGAAAACATCGCCGGCGCCGAGGTGTTCAATGACGATGTGATCCTGCCGCGCGAGCGCGCCCTGCAGGCCGAAGGCGGCGTGGCGGTGCTGCGCGGCAACCTTTGTCCGGACGGTGCGGTGATCAAGACCTCCGCCTCCGAGCCGCATCTGCTCAAGCACCGCGGGCCGGCGGTGGTGTTCGAGGACTACAACGACATGGCCGCGCGCATCGACGATGCGGCGCTTGCGGTGACACGCGACTCGGTGCTGGTGCTGAAAAACGCCGGGCCGCTGGGCGGCCCGGGCATGCCCGAATGGGGGCAATTGCCGATCCCGAAGAAGCTTTTGCAGGAAGGTGTGCGCGACATGCTGCGCATCTCGGACGCGCGCATGAGCGGCACCAGCTATGGCGCCTGCGTGCTGCATGTGGCGCCGGAATCGTATGTCGGCGGGCCGCTGGCGTTTGTGCGGGAGGGCGACATCATCGAACTCGATGCCGCAGCGCGCCGCCTGACCCTGCACGTGGCCGAAGATGAGCTGGCGCGTCGCCAGGCTGCCTGGGTCAAGCCCAAGGCCAAATATCCGCGCGGTTACGGCGTCATCTACAGTGCAAACGTGACACAGGCCAATCGCGGTTGCGATTTCGAGTTCCTGGAAGGCACCACGCCAACAGCGGATCCCGAGATTCATTGAAGCGGCGCTTGTCGATCGTTACCAAAGAACATGAAGGCCGCGCCTGAGGCATGCTTTTGTCAATAATCCTGCAGTTCCCGATAGCCGACCCTTAATAACGCGAGACCGACACCATGGAACTTCCAGTCAACCAATTCAAGCGCAACCTGGCCGCCGGCAAACCGCAAATCGGCCTGTGGATGAGCTTGTGGGCGCATCAGGTGGTCGAAGCGTGCGCACCTGCCGGTTTCGACTGGCTGTTGCTCGATACCGAGCACGCGCCCAACGATCCGCATTTGGTCAACACCCAGTTGATGGCCGCACGCGGCAGCGACGGCACCTGCCCTGCGCATGCGGTGGTGCGGCCGGCGTGGAACGACATGGTGTTGATCAAGCGCTATCTCGACATCGGCGCGCAGACCCTGCTCTTGCCTTACGTGCAAACCGCCGCAGAGGCGGCGGCGGCGGTAGCCGCCACCCGCTTTCCGCCCGATGGCGTGCGCGGCGTCGCCGGCAGCAGCCGTGCCGCCAGCTACGGCTGGATCAAGGACTACCTGAACAAGGCCAATGCCGAAATCTGCGTGCTGGTGCAGACCGAAACCCGCGAGGCGCTGGCCAATCTCGACGCGATCTGCAAGGTCGACGGCGTCGACGGCGTGTTCATCGGGCCCAATGACCTGGCCGCCGACATGGGACATCGCGGCGACATTCCGCATCCCGAGGTGCAGGCGGCGATCGCGGACGCGATCAGGCGCATTCGCGCGCACGGCAAGGCGCCCGGCATTCTGGTGGGCGAGGCCGACGGCCAGCGCATGCTCGATCTCGGGGCCTTGTTCGTGGCTGTCGGCAGCGATCTCGGGCTGGTGCGCATGGGCGCCGGGGCGCTCGCTGCCAAGTTCAACCGCAAGCCGTTCTGAGGCTGACGGCAAGCCGCCAGGAGCCGGCCTGGCAGGCGGTGGCCGGCTGGTGTTTTTTGCCGCTCTGCGCCCCAATGCGGGGATCCTGATGACGCTATCTGTGGCGCGTAACTGCCGCCGTGGGCATCGATTTTTGCCGGCAGGACGCGGATGTCGCGGTGTTTTGAGCCAACAGGTGGCGTAGGGACGCTTGAAAAGCCGCGTTGGCGACCCCATTTTTCGCAGGCTTTTGTCTTTTTCCCCTTTTTTTGGAGGTCAGCCCATGGGCGCCCAGCACGAAACAATGGCCTTTCAGGCCGAAGTCAAGCAACTGCTCAACCTGATGATTCACTCCTTGTATTCAAACAAGGAGATCTTCCTGCGCGAGCTGATTTCGAACTCGTCGGATGCCTGCGACAAGCTGCGCTTCGAGGCCTTGCACGACGGCGCCCTGTTGGCTCTCGATCCGGACTTGAAAATCCGCGTCTCCTTCGACAAGGCGGCGCGCACCATCTCCATTTCCGACAACGGGGTCGGCATGAGCCGCGACGAGGCGGTATCCAATCTGGGCACGATCGCCAAGTCAGGCACCCGCGAATTCTTCTCCAGGCTCTCGGGCGACCAGGCCAAGGACGCCAACCTGATCGGCCAGTTCGGCGTCGGTTTCTATTCGGGCTTCATCGTCGCCAAGAAAATCACCGTGCTGACGCGGCGCGCCGGGTCGGACGAGGCGATTCGCTGGGAATCCACCGGCGAAGGCGAGTTCTCGATCGACGTTGCCGAAAAGGCCGGGCGCGGCACCGATGTGACCCTGGAGTTGCGCGACGACGAGGATGAGCTGCTGTCCGCGTGGCGCCTGAAGTCGATCATCACCAAGTATTCGGACCACATCACCTTGCCGATCCTGATGAAAAAGGAGGAGTGGGACAAGGACAAGAACGAATACGTGACCGGTGATGAGGAGGAGACCGTCAACCAGGCCACCGCCCTGTGGACGCGCTCCAAATCCGACATCACCGAAGAGCAGTACACCGAGTTCTACAAGCATGTCTCGCATGATTTCGAGGCGCCGCTTTCGCATACGCACAATCGGGTCGAAGGCCGCCAGGAATACATCCAGCTGCTCTACATACCGGGGCGTGCGCCGTTCGACCTGTATGACCGTGAACGCAAGCATGGCATCAAGCTCTACGTGCGCCGGGTGTTCATCATGGACGACGCCGAGCAACTGATGCCGCAGTACCTGCGCTTCGTCAAGGGCGTGATCGACTCGTCCGACCTGCCGCTCAACGTGTCACGTGAAATCCTGCAGGAATCGCGCGACGTCAAGGCGATCCGCGAAGGCTCGACCAAACGCGTGCTGGGCTTGCTGGAAGAATTGGCCAACAGCGACGACGCCGCGCAAAAAGAGAAGTACACCAAGTTCTGGAAAGAGTTCGGCCGGGTGCTCAAGGAAGGCGTGGGCGAGGACGCCATCAACAAGGAGCGCGTCGCCAAATTGCTGCGCTTCGCCTCGACCCAGGCCAATACCGACGAAGAAGGCGTGTCGCTGGCCGACTACGTGGCGCGCATGAAGGAAGGCCAGGACAAGATCTATTACGTCACCGCCGAAACCTTCCTGGCCGCGAAAAACAGTCCGCATCTGGAGGTGTTCCGCAAAAAGGGCATCGAGGTGCTGCTGCTGTCTGACCGAGTCGATGAATGGCTGGCTTCGCACCTGCACGAATTCGACGGCAAGTCGCTGGTATCGGTGGCCAAGGGCGGGCTGGATCTGGGCAAGCTGGAAGACGAAGCGGAGAAAAAAGAGCACGAGGCTGCGCAAGGGGAATCGAAGGACCTGATCGAAAAGATCAAAAAATCGCTGGGCGACAAGGTGAAGGAAGTGCGGGTTACGCACCGCCTGACCGAATCGCCGGCCTGCCTGGTGGCCGACGAAAACGACATGAGCGGCAACCTGGCGCGCATGCTCAAGGCCGCCGGCCAGAAGGCGCCGCCGTCACAGCCGATTCTCGAAATCAACCCGCAGCATCCACTGGTGACGCGGCTCAAGTTCGAGGAGGCGCGCTTCGACGACTGGGCGCACCTGCTGTTCGATCAGGCGCTGCTGGCCGAGGGCGGGCAGCTCGAAGACCCGGCCGGCTTCGTGCGGCGCATGAATGAAATGCTGCTGGCGATGACCTCTGGCGGCAACTAGCGCAGGCCCGGAAGTTGATCCCTCTGGCCCGGAAGGGTATCTTTCCGGGCCGATTTTTGTAGCGCAAAAGCTTACGCAGTCCGCGCACCCTAGAATCGGTGTTCCGTAGCCTTCACCGAGACGCCCGATGCCCATTTCCCCGTTTGCCTCAGCCACACGACTGGCCGCCCTGATCCGTCGCCGCAAGCTGAGTGCATCGGATGCGCTCGATGTGTACCTCGCGCGCCTGGAAAGCCATAATCCGCGCATCAATGCTGTGATCGTCACGCGCATCGAGGCGGCTCGCAAGGAAGCGCGCGCCATCGATCGCGCGCTCGCCAAAGGCGTCAAGCTGGGTCCCTTGGCCGGGGTGCCGATGACGGTCAAGGAATCGTTCAACGTCGCCGGCCTGCCCACCACCTGGGGCCTGACCGAGCACAAGGGCAAGGCGGTCGCCGAAGATGCGCTTTCAGTCAAGCGCCTGAAGGCGGCCGGCGCGGTGATTTTCGGCAAGACCAACGTGCCGGTCATGCTGGCCGACTGGCAGACCTACAACCCGGTGTACGGCACCACCAGCAATCCGTGGGACGTGGCGCGGGTGCCAGGCGGCTCCTCCGGCGGTGCCGCCGCTGCGCTGGCCGCCGGCCTCACCGGTCTTGAGATGGGCTCCGACATCGGTGCCTCGATCCGCGATCCGGCCCACTACTGCGGCGTGTATGGCCACAAGCCCAGCTACGGCATCTGCTCGCCGCAGGGGCATGCGCTGGCGGGTGCGGTGGCAGCGCAAGACATAAGCGTCATCGGCCCGTTGGCGCGTAGCGCGGACGATCTCAAGCTGGCGATGGGCGTGATTGCCGGCCCCGATGCGATCGATGCCCAAGGCTGGAAACTGGCGCTGCCCAAGCCGCGCAAGACTGTGCTCAAGGAGTTCAGGATTGGCGTGATGCTGAGCCATCCGACAGCGGAGGTGGATGCTTCGATCCAAAGCGCCATCGAGGCGCTTTGCAGGTGGTGCGCGAAGCAAAAGGCCAAGGTCGATTTCAAGGCCCGCCCCGACTTCGACCCCGCCGAAGCGCACCGCGTATTCATCGCCATGGTGCGCGCGGCCACCTCCGGTCGCCAGAGTGCCGAGCAGTTCGCCCGCTGGTCGAAACTCGCGGCGCAGCGGGGCGCACAAGACATGAGCTATGAAGCCCAGGCGGCGCGCGGCAACACGCTGTTGTACAAGGACTGGCTCAACCTCAATGAGCGGCGCCACCAGATGCGTCTGGCCTGGGCGCGTTTTTTCGAAACCCATGACGTGCTGTTGTGCCCAGCGGCCGCCACGCCGGCGTTTCCGCACAACCAGAAAGGCGAGCGCTGGGAGCGCATGATCGATGTGAATGGCAAGCCGCAGCCCGGCACGACCCAGATGTTCTGGGCCGGCTATTCGGGCATGTGCTATCTGCCTTCGACGGTGGCGCCGATAGGGTTTTCGAAAGAGGGTTTGCCGGTCGGCGTGCAGATCGTCGGGCCGCAGTATGGCGATGCGACTACGATTGAATTTGCGCGTCAGGTCGAGGCCGGTTATGCCGGCTTCGTGCCGCCGGGCGGGTTCGAATAGCTCTCGTATCGATTCAATCTGCCTGGCATAGGCCTGATGCGCCGAGCGCCATCAGAACCCTGTTCAACTTCAGTCCGCCTGCCACCGACGAGGAAATCAACGGCGCATCCCTGCAGTTTGTGCGCAAGCTGAGCGGCTCCAACAGCCCGTCGAAAGTCAATCAGGCGGCGTTTTACCTCGCGGTGCAGGAAGTTGCGGCCGTGGCGCGTGGGCTCATGGCATCACTGGTGACCAACACTGTCCCGCGCGATCGTGACCAAGAGGCGGCGCGCGCGAGGGCGCGTTCGGCGCTGCGGTTCCGGCTGTTACCCTAGACCGTAGCAGGGCAGCGGGCCCGTGAGATCGCAGGTCGGCTCACCGGGCGGAAACAATGTGCGTTCAGATCCGGTGTCCAAGCCGCTTCATCAGTTCGGGTACCGCATGGCGCAGATGCATCGATAGCCCCAGAGCACCCATCTGCGCGCTGTTGCGGCCAAGAATGGTTTGCGAAAGCGGCAGGAAGGTTTCCTCCTCGTAGGCTGCGTGTGCCTTGTAGGTGGCCACCAGCGCAGCCACGGCTGCCGCGTCGAGCGTCGAGTCATGCCCCTTGGCCGCCTCTTTCAACGCCGGCTCGAGTTTCGACCAGGCGGCTTCGATCTGGCGATGCTCCTGCGTCAGGCGCTTGACGATGGCCTGCACCTGCAAGCGCTCCTCGCCTTGTGCGGCGCCGCCTGCAACCGCCGGGAACAGTTCACTTTCCTCCTCTGCATGATGCTCGTACACGACAGCGCGGAAGAAGGTGAGGGTCTGGCCGGCTATCTTCCGCGCTTCTGCGGCCGGTTCCAGCAGCGCAGGCAATTGGCCGAATTCCGCCAGATGCGCGAGGATCCCTTCATGGCAATTCGAGAAGACTTCCAGCGGCTTGTCGCTCGGGCCCTTGGGTGTGTTGGCAGGTGCAGTCATGAAACCTCCCGGTGAGTTTGATATTCAGCCTAAGTCCGTGCCGGGAATGGGCTTTGATGCAGATCAAGCGGAATTCCGCCGGCGCGGCTCGGGCGCATGCGGGCGGAGCGCGAATGCCGGGACGCGGCGTTGGTTTTCAGCTGTGGCTCGATGAAGCTTGTGGCGCGGTGCAGGAATGCCTGCCCGGACCGGGCGCCGGTTGGCTGGTACTCTCGGGGTTTTCATGGCAGGGGATAGACATGCAGGCAGGGAGGAGTCAGTTACGTATCGGCATTGCCGGGCTGGGGGCGGTGGGCAAAAGCGTGGCCGAGAAACTCGATGCCGGGATCCCGGGTTTGCAGTTGACGGCCATCGCCGTGCGTGACGTCGCGGCGGCGCGCGCTCGCATCAAGCTTGCGTCGCCGTGCGTATTCACCGACTTGGCCGGGCTTGCGCCGCTGTGCGATGTGGTGGTCGAGTGCGCGCCCTCCGCGTTGCTCCCGGCAATCTGCCGGCCGGTGCTGGCCGCCGGCAAGAAGGTGGTGGTGTTGAGCGTAGGTGCGTTGTTGCGCAACCAAGACCTGATCGACCTGGCGCGCGAATCCGGCGGGCAGATCGTGGTGCCAACCGGCGCCCTGATCGGGCTCGACGCAGTGACGGCCGCCGCCGAAGGCACGATTCGCTCGGTGCGCATGATCACCAGGAAGCCGGTGAAGGGCCTGGTTGGCGCGCCTTATCTGGTCGAAAACAACATCGCGATCGAAGACATCAAGGAACCCTTGCGCATTTTTTCCGGCTCGCCGCGCGACGCGGCGGTGGGTTTTCCGGCCAACCTGAATGTCGCGGTTGCGTTGTCATTGGCCGGCATCGGGCCGGACAAGACCACCCTCGAGATCTGGGCCGACCCGCACCTCGACCGCAATACCCACCGGATTGAGGTTGATGCAGATTCGGCTTCGTTTTCGATGGAGATCGCCAACATTCCGTCGGAGAATCCGCGCACCGGCAGGATCACGGCCCTGAGTGTGATTGCCGCTCTGCGCAAGATGAGCGCGCCACTGCGGGTGGGAACCTAGTACTGTCGGTCGTACTCAATGAAAATCCCGCGACCGGGTCAGGAGGCTGCCCAGTAACGCGGTGTCGTCCACCACCCGCTTGGCGATCAGGTGCGAAACCTTGCCGTCGGTTTCCCACACGCCGTACACAGTGAGGAGCCGGGCGGTGAGGATTTCACGGCGCTGCGCTTCGATCACCTGCGGCCAGCACACCACGTTGATGTTGCCCGCTTCGTCTTCCAGGGTCATGAAGATCACGCCCTTGGCGGTGTCGGGGCGCTGGCGGTTGACCACGATGCCGGCCGCGCGCGCCAGGCGCCGGTGCGGGTAGGTGGCGAGTTCGGCGGAGTTGACCAGGCGGCGCTTTGCAAGCAGCGGGCGCAACAAAGCCAGCGGATGGCGGCGCAGGGTGAGGCCGGTGCTGGCGTAATCGGCAACGATGTCTTCGCCTTCGGCCGGCGCCGGCAGGTCGGCCGGTGTTTCCGGCGTGCCGGTATCGGGCAGGATCGGCAAGGGCGCCTCGATGCCGGCCACCTGCCACAAGGCCTGGCGGCGGTGACCGGAGAGACTTGCCAGGGCGTCGGCGGCGGACACGGCTTCGAGGTCGCCGCGGTTGAGCCGGGTGCGGCGTGCCAGGTCGTCGGCGCTGGCGAAGGCCCGCTCGCTGCGCGCGGCAATGATGCATTGCATACCGGTGGCAGACAGACCTTTGACCATTTTCAGGCCCAGGCGAAGGGCCGGCTGGTGGCGATGGTCGGGCGCGGCGTTGCCGCCATTTCCGGTGGCGGGTGCAAGCGCTGCGTCCAGTTGTGCCTGCCAGCGCGCACGGCTTGCGGCATCGTCTTCCAGGGTGCAGTCGATGGCGCTTGCGGTCACGTCCACCGGCCGCACCGCCAACTGCAGGCGCCGCGCTTCCTGCGCCAGTTGCGAAGGTGAATAAAAACCCATCGGCTGGCTGTTGATGAGCGCGCAAAAAAACGCCGCCGGCTCGAAACATTTGAGCCAGGCCGATACATAGACCAAGAGCGCGAAGCTGGCGGCATGGCTTTCGGGAAAGCCGTATTCGCCAAAGCCCAGCATCTGGCGGTAGATCTGCTCGGCCCATTCGGGCGCGTAGCCGCGCTCGGCCATGCCTTTCTTCAGGCGCTCTTCGAAGGGGGTGAGCCCGCCCTTGCGCTTCCAGGCGGCCATGGCGCGGCGCAACTGGTCGGCCTCGCCCGGGGTGAAGCCGGCTGCCACTACCGCCAGCTTCATCACCTGTTCCTGGAAGATCGATACACCGAGGGTGCGCTTCAATACCTGTTCGACCGCCGCCGACGGGTAGCTCACCGGCTCCAGCCCCTGGCGCCGCCGCAGATAAGGATGCACCATGCCGCCCTGGATCGGCCCGGGGCGCACGATCGCCACCTCGATCACCAGGTCATAGAAGCAGCGCGGCGCCAGGCGTGGCAGCATGCTCATCTGTGCCCGTGATTCGACCTGGAACACGCCCATCGATTCGCCGCGGCACAGCATGTCGTAGACGTGGCGGCTCTCTTTGGGCACCGCCATCATCGGCAAAGCCGCGCCACGGCGCTCGCCCAGCATGCCCAGGGTGCGGCGGATGGCCGACAGCATGCCCAGCGCCAGCACGTCGACCTTGAGCAGGCCCACGGCTTCGAGGTCGTCCTTGTCCCACTGGATCACGGTGCGCTCCGGCATGGCCGCGTTTTCCACCGGCACGAATTTCGACAGGTCGTCGCGCACGATGACAAAGCCGCCGCTGTGCTGCGACAAATGGCGCGGAAAGCCGATCAGCTGCGCGGTCAGTGCCAACAGGTGTTTCACCTGCGGCGCATCGGGGTCAAGGCCTACCTCGCGCAGGCGTTCGGGCAGGGCCTCGTGCTTGTCCCACCAGGCCAGAGCGCGGCTCAAGCCTTCGAGCTGATCGGCGGCGAAGCCGAGGGCGCGGCCGACATCCTTGAGCGCGCTTTTAGGCCGATAAGTGGCGACCGCCGCCGCCAGCGCAGCGCGATGGCGGCCGTACTTGCGGTAGATGTACTGGATCACTTCCTCGCGCCGTTCATGCTCGAAATCGACGTCGATGTCGGGCGGCTCGTTGCGCTCCTTCGAGATGAAACGCTCGAACAGCAGAGTGCCGCGCGACGGATCAACCTCGGTGATGCCAAGGCAGTAACAAACCGCCGAGTTGGCTGCCGAGCCGCGCCCCTGGCACAAAATGCCTTGCGCGCGGGCGAAGGCGACGATGTCGTGCACGGTCAGGAAGTAGGCCTCGTAACCCAGTTCGCCGATGAGCGCGAGTTCGTGCTCGATCTGCCGTTCGATGCCGGCTGGCGTGCCGGCGGGAAAGCGCCAGGCCATGCCGGCTTGTGTCAGCGCGCGCAGGTGCGCAGCCGGTGTGCTGCCTGCGGGCACCGCCTCCTGCGGATATTCATACTTGAGTTCGTCGAGCGAAAAATTGCAGGTTTCAGCAATGCGCAGGGTTTCTTCCAGCCAGGCCGGCGGGTAGGTGCGGGCGAGCGCCAGCAGGGTGCGCAGGTGGCGCTCGCCGTTGGGCTCGAGCGCGTGGCCGCAGTCGGCCACGGTCGCGCGCAGGCGGGTGGCGGTGAGTACGTCCTGCAGGGCCTTGCGGCTGCGGGTGTGCATCAGCACGCCGCCGGTGGCTGCGATCGGCAAGCCGGTCGCAGCCGAGATCGCCTCCACCGCCCGGCGGTTGGCGCGGTCGTTGGGGCCGGTGGTGAGGCAGGCGGCGATCCAGAAACGGCCGGGGAATAGCGACGCCAGAGCAAGCGCATCGTTGGCCAGGCGGGCGCTGAGACCGTCTTCGTCGATCGTGACAGGCAGCCCGGCGTGGGCTGGCACCCGCACCGGCAGGTCGGGGACATAGAGGCAAGCGCAGCCTGGCACGCCGGCATCGAGGTCGGCGCGCGCGAATGCGTAGGATCCTTTCGGGCTCCTGCGGCGCGCCGCGGTAATGAGTGCGCACAAGGACTCGTAGCCAGCTTTTGACTGCGCCAGCAACACGATGCGCGATGCAGGCAAAGCCTCACCCGAGGCCTCGTCCTGCGTGAAACGGAACTCGGCCCCGACGATCAGCTTGAAGCAACCTTCGACCGCTGCCTCATGCGCGCGCACGATGCCGGCCAGCGAGCACTCGTCGGTGACGGCCAGCGCCGTGTAGCCGACCTTGAGCGCGCGCTGCACCAGTTCGGTGGCCGAGGAAGCGCCGCGCAGGAACGAGAAGTTCGAGACGCAGTGCAGTTCGCAATAGCGCGGGAGTGCGTGCTGGGCGGCCATGGCATTTTGAACCGGTGCCGATATGGAGGGCCGACCTGCGGGCTGCTAGCCCTTTGCAGGCTTGGGCAGGCGAGTGCGTGCCCTGACGGCGCCAAATTCCCGGCCAACAGGGACGATGGCATCCCACGCGCGGTCGACAGGCATGTCGCCTGGCCGCATGCCGGAAAGCAGTTCAGCCAGCGTGTAACTGCGTCGGCGAGCTGCTTTCGCAAGGGTGTGATCCGGGGTTTTTCGCATATTCGAGCCCTTCCGATGGATTTCAGCCAACCCGCAATTCCAGCTTTTTCCCGATTACCCGGAATGCCTCGACGAGCCCGTCGATCTTGGTGGCATGTCTGAGGTTGGTCATGCGATTGACCACTTGCGGTGTGGTACCGAGTCGACGCGCCAGATCGACGGGACGTATCTTTTGATGCAGCATTTCATTGAGCAAGAGAATTTTGGCTGTCATGCTGGCAGGCAGAACTACCGTTCGCTGGCCACGTTTTGGCTGGCTTGGCATGGGCACCGGGCGTCCATCCTCGAAATAGAACTCAAGAGCGCTTTCCAGTGCTTCGCGTGCCATGCGCGGTGCATCGGCTGGGGCATGGGCGCTGGTGGCGGCTTCCGGAATGTCTGTAAACGTGATCAGAAGCGACCCGTTGGTGTCTGTTTTCATTTTCACGGGGTATGCAAGCATGATGAAATTCCTGTTCATTTGAGGCCCAGGTCCTGCCTGATTTTTCGCACCGGGCCATGGCCGATTTCCTTGGCGCCGTGATCGGGAAAGATGGTTTGTCTGCCATTCAGATAGACCCTGAAATGGCTTCCCTTGGCGGGTTTGAATGTTGCTCCCTGCTTGACCAGCCATCGTCTGAATTCGCTGTATTTCATTTAATTATAAACAAAAGTGTTTATTTTTAAGGACTGCGGCGCATCACGGCTCAACCGAAATAGCCCTGCAAAAACCAGCCCGGCGGCAGGCTGCGTTCGCGAAACACCCATACCAGCGCATGCGCCCGGGTCTGCGCGATGAAGTAGTCGCGCGTGATGGCCTTGCCGTCCCACCAGCCGGATTCGATGCGCTCCGGCCCGGCCATCAGGGTGAGCGGGCCTTCGTGATGCGGTTTGCCGTCGATCTCGGCCAGTCGCGCCGGCGGCTCGACCAGCCATACCGGGCGTGGGCCCCAGGCAGCGGACATGTCGGCAGCGGCGGTCTTGGTGCGTGGATCCGCACCAGCGTGTCTGCCAATGGTGCGTGTCGGACGCAAGGTTTGCGCATCCAGCGGCGGCAGGCTGCCGGCCTGGCCCGGCCGGTGTTCGGCGTGCGCTGCGACGCCGGTCAGGGCGCCCTCTCCCAGACGCGCATGCAGGCGCTCCAGCAGGGGTTGCAGGCCGTGATCTGCGCGCGCCGGTTCGGGCAACAGGGCGCGGGTGGATTCGCCGGCCGTCACCGGCGTCGGCGCGCACACGGTGATGCGCTCGACCGGCTGCGTCAGTGCGGTGTGATTGAGGCGCTCGCGCAGGATCAGCATGAAACGCGCGCTCGATGCGCTGGGCTCGAAAAAATTCAGCGTGAGAGGCTGTTCCTGCCGGACTGTGGTGTCGGCCTGCCGCTTGCCGCGTTCGTGGTGCAGGGTCAGATCGATGCGATCAACCGCCTGTTTGCCGGCGCGCAGGAAGCTCTCCAATTGATGGAAGGCGCGGGCGCAGGCGAACTGCAGCGCTTCGGCCGACTCGGTCGGCACCGGCAGCACGATCACGCTGCGGAATGTCACCGGGGTGACGAGCGGCCTGATTGGATCAGGCTTGTGGCCTGTGGCGCGGTCGAGTTCGTCGCCGATATGGGCGCCGAACCGGCGTGCCAGACCGTCGCGCGGCAGGGCCAGCACGTCGGCCACGGTGCGTAAGCCCAGGGTTTCGAAGGTACTTGTGAAACCGGCTGCGCTATCCAGGCAAGTGACCGGCAGCCCGGGCAGGGCGGCGCGCAGCGCGGCCAGTGTCGCCGGGTGCACCGCAAAACCGCTTTTGGCCAACATGCGTGCGCCGGTCGGCGTCGGTGCGGATGCCAGGATCGCGCTGAAACCCTGCGCCGCGAGATCTGTCGACATGCGCGCAAGCAAAGCGGGCAGGCCCCCGAAAAGCCGGACGCTGCCGCCGGTTTCCAGTACCAGGCCATACGCTGGGCCAAGCGCGATGCTCGAAGAGAATTCATGCGCCCACAGGCCGAGGCCTGCAAGCGCGGCAGTTTCGCGCGCCGGTGAACGTTCGGCCCAGGCCAGGGTTGGCATCAAGGCCAGGGCGGCGGCGAGGTTCTGGCCGCTGCGTACGCCCGCGGCCTGCGCGCAAGCATTGGCGGCGGCGATACGCCGCTTCTCGACCACCGCGAAGGCGCTCTCAGGCGCTTGCGGCGTGCAGTCGAGAGTCAAGCGCGTGAGGCTGATCGCGGTCCACAACATGGGTCGTAAAAGTATTGGCAAGCGGCTGCGTCGGCCGCGAAAACAGCGGCGAGGGTGGTCTTAACAGGATCGGCCGTGCCAGCATGCCGCCACGACGCTTGAGAATCCTCAAGGTCAGCATGCCCGCCAGCCCGGGGTTTGCCGCAACGCCCTGCGCCGGGCGGGTGGCTTCCAGGGCGATGCGCAATGCCGCCGGCGTGGCCTCGGTGGCGGCGGCCGACGGCCGCATCAGCACCGCCAGCACCGGCTTGCCTTCGACCGCCAGTTGCAGGCGCCGCGTATCCTGTGCCTTGAGGTGGCCCGGCCACGCCAGCAGCGCGCCATCGCTCAAGCCCTTGAGGATTTGCTCGCAGGCCCACAGCACATCAGACCGGTGACGTGCGCGCACCACGATCAGTCGGGCCGGCGCTATGCCGCCGCCCAGGAACGCCGGAGCATGGGGAATCCAGGGCGGTTCGAGCAAAAAGATTGGCGCACCGGCGTGCGCGAGCGCGCTCAGGGCAGGGAAAAACAGGCGCAGTTCGCCGATACCGGATTGATGGTGCAGTATTTCGGTGAGAGCACCGGCCGGCCAGCCGCCACCCGGCAACTCGGCATCGAGGGGCACAAAACCGGTGGCGATGCCGGGGCGGGCCGGACGGGCCAGGTCATGGCCGCGCCACAGCCCCGGGATGGCCGCCACCATGGTGTGGGCGCAAGCGGTCGGTGCAGCGCTGTGCGGCGGCGCGGCTGCGTCGGCGGGTAGGAGGGCCTGCCCCATGGCGACGGGCTGAAGCGATGCGTTGTGCGAAGAGGATCAGGCCGCAAGCCAGTCGACCCACATGAGAAGGGCGAAGCCGGTGGCGCATACCACCGGGACCCAGCGGTCGCGGTCATGCGCGATAAAGCGGGCCAGATGGCGCAGGGGCTTGCGCGGATGTGACGGCGATTGCGTTTTGTCGCGCAGCAGGGCGCTTGAGGGCAGAAAAGCTTGCATGGTGAGCGGGCTTCCGGATGTTTTGGGAAGCCAGAATACACCAGTTACTGTTTATTTGTACAGTATTTTATTTCTGCAACAGGCCTGCAGTCTGCACTGTCGCCATTGCGCCATCAGTGATCGATGACGCACCGCTGACAGTATCACGGATAGCGGATCAAAGCTCCTGGGCGAGTTTCTCGATTTCCGCCCGTGCCGGAAATTTGTCGCCGAGCGCAGCCAGGTCTTCGAGCAGGCGCCGGGCCTCCGCCTTCTTGCCGGCCTTGATCAGGGCGCGCGCGTAATTCAGGCGGATGGCCGGCGCCTGTGGTGCCAGTTCGGCAGCCTTGGCGAGCAGTTCGAGGGCGCGCGCGGTATCGCCTTTGTCGAGCAGCAGCACGCCCAGGGTATCCATGAACGCCGGCTGGTTCGGCACCAGTTTGTTGGCCTTTTCGGCATATTCGATCGCGCCGGGAGCTTTGAGCCGGCCGCTGATCCAGGCCAGGTTGTTGAGGACCACCGGATTTTCCGGCATGACCGCGAGCAGGCTCTGGAATTGCCGCGCGGCGGCGTCGAGATCGTTGCGCGCGATCGCACTCTCACCCAGATGCAACTGGAAGCCGTAATCCTTCGGATGATCCTTGACCCAGAGGCCGGAGAAACGCTCGGCCTCGACCTTGTTGCCGCCTGCCAGCAGTGAACCATGCAGACGCGCCGCCAGTTCGGTGCCGGGCACCAGCTTGAGTCCGCTCCGATAGGATGTGCTGGCCGCGGGCCAGGCCTTTTGCGACGCATGCACATCGCCCTCGAGCAGATGGCCGACCGCCTCGGTCGGCCGCTGCTTTTGCACTTCGCGCGCCAGGGCCAGGGCACTCTTCTCGTTTTTCGCCTGCAGGTCGAGCATGATGAGACCGCGTTGTGCCTCGACCAGATCGGATTTTATTTTCAGCGCCTGGCGCAGGTTTTGCGCGGCAGCCTCTGGCTTCTTGCCGGCGACATTGATTTCCGCCATGCGCAGATAAGGGCGCACCGCGCCGGCTTGCATGCTTGCCTGCTTGGTGTAGGTTGCCAGTGCCTGGTTGAGCTCGCCGCCGGCCTGCTGTGCCTGGCCCAGCAGATCGAGGAGCTCGGGGCGATCAGGCAGCGCGGCTACGGCATCCTGGCCGACCGATATGGCCTTGCGGAAGTCCTTGGCGCGCAGATACAGGTCAATCAGCGCGATGCGTGGTGCCGGTTCGTCGCCGCGCATGACGACCGCCTTGTTGATAAGGGCGGCGACTTCCTCGGTAGTGCCGCCTGCCTGTGCCTTGAGACCGGCCAGCGCCAGCTGGGCCTGCACGTTTTTCGCGTCGGCGGCGAGCAGCGTCTCGAAGCGCTTGGCGGCATCGGCCGGCTTTTTGTCGTTCAGGTCGAGCGCAGCCAACCCGGCGACGGCGGAAAAATAGGACGGATTCAACGCCAGTGCGCGCTCGAAGCTCTTGCGCGCGCCGGCCGTATCGCGCTTGGCAAGCAGCAGGCGGCCGCGCATTTCATGCGGCAGCGGGTTGTCCGGCTGTTTCTTTTCCAGGGTATCGATGGCCTTGAGCGCCTTGTCGATTTCGCCGCGACGCAGGTGGCTGGCGATCAGGGCCATGTCGGCCGAGGTTCCGGTATCGGCGGCGGAGATCTGTTCGAGATCGGCGACGCCGCTATCGGCCTCGCCCTTGGCAACGCGGGTCAGCGCCAGGCTGGTGCGCTTGCGTGCGTCATTCGGATCGAGCTTGGCGGCGGCGCTGAAAAATTCCTCGGCGCGTGCGGTCTCGCCATTGCGCATGTGGGCTTCGCCGGCCAGCATGAGCATGTTGGAATCGCCGCCAATATTCGCCAGCACCGGCTTGAGCATTTCCACGGCCTTGGCAGGCTGCCCTGATTCCATATAGGTGAGAGCCAGCCAGCGCCGCGCGGCCAGCGATTGCGGATTCTGCTTGAGCACCTTGTTCAGAAAAATCTCGGCCTGGGCGAACGACTTCAGGCGGAACTCGATCGCTCCGGCCTGCAGTAAAGTGGCGGGGTTCTCCGGCGCGATGCGCAGGAGTTGCTGTGAATATTCGCGTGCGCCCTTGTAATCCTTGTTGGCGAATGCCAGTTGGGCACCGGCCGACAGTGTCAGCGGGTGTCCCGAGGAGACCTTTTTCATTGCCTCGAACTCGCGGCCGGCATCTTCGGTCTTGCGCTGCACCATCAGGTTCGCAAACACGGCGATGCGCGCGGGCAGCAAGTCGGGGCGCGCCTCGATGGCCTTGCGGTAGGAAACCAGGCTTTCGTCGCGCTCGTTGCGCGCAGCCTGCAGGTCGCCCTTGAATTTCCAGCCGTCTGCATTGGCGGGCTCCAGCTTTAGCACGCGCTCGATGGTCGCCAGCGCCTCATCGATTTTGCGTGTAACGGCGAACACGCGCGCCTGGGTCAAGAGCGCCGGCACGAAGTCGGGCTTTTTCTCAAGCGCCCGAGCGAGGGCGGCTTCCGCGCCCGGGCGGTCGCCGGTCGCAGCAAGGGCGGTAGCGAGGCTGTTTTGCACCGACGCAATCGCCTCCGGGGTCGACAGTTGCGCCTGGTTCGCCTCTTCAGCCACGCGCTTGAATTGGCCTTGGGCCAGGTAGGCGCGCATCAACAAGGGTACGACTTCGTCGGGCGGACTCTTGAGTTCCAGGGCTTTGCGCAGTTCTACTTCAGCTGATTTCGCGTCACCGGTTTCAAGCAGCACCTGGCCCAGCAACAGCCGCGCGGCGGCACGTTCCGGGTCTTTCTGCAGGGCATTCTTGATCGCGATGATCGCCGCCTTGTTATCCCCCTTTTTGAGGAACTCGCGCGCGCTCGCGGTATGCTTTTCCGGCGAGTCATCGCTGCACGCGACCATCAGAAGCGCGGTTGCGAATACGCCTGCCAGGATGCGCGGACTTGCTGTGGAGAAGAGTCGGATCATGGGTTCAGGCCGATATGTTGAAGCAGCGTGGAGTTGCGCAGACGATCAGCGCGGGCACTTGTTGCACCGATTCTATCCTTTGGGAATGGCTGATGCGTAGCCGCGCGACCCTGTGCTAAATTCGCTGCGCCTGCAACACTGCCATGCCAAAGGGGATGAGAATGCCATATGTCACTGCGCCGGACGGGGTGCGACTGTATTTCGAAGAGGCGGGCGGCGGCGTGCCGGTGGTATTCGTGCATGAATTTCTGGGGGATATCCAGGCTTGGGAACCCCAACTGCGATATTTTTCGCGACGCTATCGGACCATCGCCTTCAATGCGCGCGGCTATCCACCGTCGGACGTGCCGCAACGTGCCGAGGATTACTCTTTCGAGCACCAGCGCGCAGGAATTCTTGCGCTACTGGATGGTCTGCAGATTGCGCGTGCGCATATCGTCGGGCTTTCGATGGGAGCGTTCGCCACGTTTTACTTCGGCATGCGCTGGCCGGAGCGCGCGTTGTCGTTGACGCTGGCCGGTATCGGGTCGGGTTCCGGTGCGGACACGCGTGCACAGTTCCGTGGTGAATCCGAAGCCACTGCGGCCGGCCTGCTGGCGGACGGCTGGGCGGTAAATGCCGGGCCTCGCACGCTGACGCCCACCCGGGTGCAGTTGCGCAACAAGGATCCGCGTGGTTTTGCCGAATTCGTCGAACATGTCAGTCGGCACTCGGCGCAGGGATCGGCGCTGACGCTTCAGGGCTATCAGGCGCTGCGCCCGTCGCTCGGCGATTTCACTGATGAGATGGCGCGCTGCACGGTGCCGACCTTGATCATCAGCGGCGATGAGGACGAACCCTGCCTGGACGCATCGCTGATGCTCAAGCGCCACATGCCGTCGGCAGGCCTGTCTTTCATTGCGCAGACCGGTCATGCCTGCAATCTCGAGGAACCTGATTTATTCAACCAGATGTGCGAGCGCTTTTTTCACCAGGTTGAGTCGGGCCAATACCGCATGCGTGATCCGCTGGCGCGTACGGCACGCATGCTTTGAGGAACCGGCGGCCGTGCGCACGCTGATCATCGCGTCTGCCAGTCCGTTCGCGCGCAAGGCGCGCATTGCACTACTGGAAAAGGGCGTCGCGTTCGAGGTGGAAGTCGACAATCCCTGGAGCCCGGCTGCGCGTGCGTTGGTACACAACCCGTTGGGCAAGATTCCGGTCTTGCTCACTGAAGACGACGGCGCGATTCTTGATTCAAGATTGATCGTCGAGTACGTCGAGGCGAAGTGGCCACTGCCGGCGCTGTTGCCGCCTGATGCCAGGAATCGTATCGCGACGCGCCAGATCGAAGTCCTGGCCGATGGTGTTTGCGAAGCGGTGGTCCTGATCGTGCTGGAACGCGCACGTTTGCCGCAGTTGCAAAGCCGCGACTGGATCATGCGCCAGTTCGCCAAGGTCGAGGCCGGGGTGGCCGAGGTCGAACGCAGGCTGGTACCCGGACCGTGCTACAACGGCCTGGGTTTTGGTCTGGCCGACATTGCGCTCGGCTGCATGCTTGGCTATCTGGACCTGCGCATGCCTGAATTCGCCTGGCGTGAACGCGCCCCGGGTCTGGACAGGCTGTTCACCACTTTGTCACAGCGCGAATCGTTCCGCGCCACCCGGCCCGCAGCGCAGACGATCGCCAGCCTGGCCTGACGGCGCGCGTCGCGCGCTCAATGCGTCGACGACTGCTTCTTGGACAGATAGCGAATCGCGCGTTCCAGACCCTGGATGGTCAGCGGATGCATGCGGTTGCCCATGATCTGCTTGATGACCGAGATCGACTGGCGATATTCCCACACGCGCTCGGGCTCGGGATTGAGCCACACCGCGCTCTTGAAGTGTTCGAGGAAGCGCTGTATCCAGACCGCGCCCGCCTCCTCGTTGTTGTATTCGACGCTACCGCCGGGTTGCAGGATTTCGTAGGGGCTCATGGTGGCGTCACCGACGAAGATCAGCTTGTAGTCGCGGTTGTATTTGCGGATCACGTCCCAGGTGAGAAATTTCTCCGAATGGCGGCGACGGTTGTTCTTCCACAAAAAATCATAGACGCAATTGTGAAAATAGTAGTACTCGAGATGCTTGAATTCACTCTTGGTGGCCGAGAACAATTCTTCGGCCTGCTTGATGTGGTCGTCCATGGTGCCGCCCACATCCAGGAGCATCAGTACCTTCACGCTGTTCTTGCGCTCCGGCACCATCTTGATGTCCAGCCAGCCGGCATTCCTGGCGGTGCAATCGATGGTGTCGGGCATGTCGAGCTCGTCGGCGGCACCTTCGCGGGCGAACTTGCGCAGGCGCCGCAAGGCCAGCTTGATATTGCGGATGCCCAATTCGACCGAGTCGTCGTAATCCTTGTAGGAGCGCTGGTCCCAGACCTTGACCGCCGATCGGTTGCGGCCGCCGGCCTGGCCGATGCGCACCCCTTGAGGGTTGTAGCCGTGGGCGCCGAAAGGCGAGGTGCCCCCGGTGCCGATCCATTTCGAGCCGCCTTCGTGACGTTCCTTCTGTTCTTCGAGGCGCTTCTTGAGTTCCTCCATCAGCTTGTCCCAGCCAAGTGCTTCGAGCTTGGCCTTTTCCTCGGGTGACAGATTGTTCTCGATTATCTTGCGCAGCCAGTCTTCGGGCAATGCCCGCTGCAGGTCGACCAGCGACTCGACCCCGCGAAAGTACTCGCCGAACACACGATCGTACTTGTCGTACTTGGTCTCGTCCTTGATCAGGCACATGCGCGAAAGGAAATAGAACTCGTCGATCGATGGTCCGATCACGCCCTTCTGCAGCGACTCAAGCAAGACCAGAAACTCCTTGGTCGAAACCGGCAAACCGGCGTTCTTGCACTTGAGGAAAAAGTCGATGAGCATGCGAGAGCTCCGTTAAGAAAACACTACAACAGCCCGCAGGAAAAAAGCCGCTTTTGCAGTTTGTTGATCCGCTTGAAGACTACTGTTCGAGAGTCTGCAGAACGGGGACTTATTCACTGCTTTTCCGCCAGGCCGCGTGAAAGCTGAAATTCGAGATGGCTTTTCACCGCCGGCCATTCCTGCGGCAGAATACTGAACACCACCGTATCGCGCAATGTGCCATCGGCATGGCGCATGTGGGCGCGCAGGACGCCATCCTGCTTCGCACCCAATCGCTCGATTGCGCGCCGGCTGGCAAAATTGAAAAAGCTGGTGCGAAACTCCACCGCGATGCACCCCAGGGTATCGAAGGCGTGTCGCAGCAACAAGAGCTTGCACTCGGTATTGAGCGCGCTTCGCTGCACCGACCGGGCATACCAGGTAGAACCGATTTCGACCCGCTTGTTGGCCTGATCAACGTTCATGAAAGTGGTCATGCCCACCAATTTACCGGTGGCCATGCTGCGCACCGCGAACGGCAGCATCGAGCCGCTGTCACAAAGCCTGAGCCGGCGTTCGATTTCGGCCGCCATGTTCTGCGGCGCCGGGATCGAGGTGTACCAGAGTTTCCACAATTCACCGTCGCGTACCGCATCCTCGAGCGCGGGTCCTTGCGTCGGGGCGAGCGGCTCAAGAGCAGCATGCCGGCCGCGCAAGCTCAGCGGCGCCAGCCAAGGCATGCTCAGCGCCCGGCGCGTGCCATGAACACCAGGCGCTCGAACAGTTGCACGTCCTGTTCGTTCTTGAGCAGGGCACCGTGCAGGGGAGGGATCGCGGTCTTGTTGTCTTTTGCCTTGAGAGCCTCCGGCGGTATGTCCTCGGCCAGCAGCAGCTTCAGCCAGTCAAGCAATTCGGACGTGGATGGCTTCTTCTTCAGGCCTGGAATCTCGCGCATCTGGAAAAACACCTCCAGAGCCTCCTTGAGCAGATCTTTCTTGAGACCGGGGAAATGCACGTCGACGATCTTCTGCATGGTTTCCTTGTCGGGAAACTTGATGTAGTGGAAAAAGCAGCGTCGCAGAAACGCGTCCGGCAATTCCTTCTCGTTGTTCGACGTGATCATCACCACCGGCCGTTGCAACGCCTTTACCGTCTGGCGGGTCTCGTAGACATAGAACTCCATGCGATCGAGCTCGCGCAAAAGGTCGTTGGGGAACTCGATGTCCGCCTTGTCGATCTCGTCGATCAGCAGTACCGATTGACGCTCTGCCTCGAATGCCTGCCACAGCACGCCGCGCAGGATGTAATTCTGGATATCCTTGACCTTTTCATCGCCGAGCTGCGAATCACGCAGGCGCGATACCGCGTCGTATTCGTACAGGCCCTGCTGCGCCTTGGTGGTCGACTTGATATGCCATTGCAGCAGAGGCATGTCCAGTGCCGCCGCGACCTCTTCAGCCAGCATGGTCTTGCCGGTGCCGGGTTCGCCCTTGATCAGGAGCGGGCGCTGCAAGGTGACTGCGGCATTGACGGCCAGACGCAAATCGTCGGTGGCGACGTAGTTTTTGGAGCCTTCGAAGCGCATGGCAGTGTCAGCAGACTGAAAAATGATGTTGTCAAGATTATAGGGTATGCCACCGCACTGGCGCGACTCGGATTCGCCGGCCTCGCGCAAGCGCGGGCCAGGGGCAGGATATGGCATATACTTCAACGGTTTTGTAGTTCAACAAATACGTAAAAACTTCATGAACAAATATCTGATTTTGGCCTTGCTGGCGGGCATGGTGGCGGTTTCAGGTGCGAGCGCACAGCAGGCGGGCATGGCAAGCGGCAAGTCCGGCGGCAAGGCTGCGATGTGCATCGGGTGCCACGGCATACCCGGTTACAAGATGGCCTATCCGCATGTGTACCATGTACCACTGATTGCAGGGCAGAGCGCCAAGTATCTTGAGGTGGCGCTGAAAGCTTATCAGACCGGCGAACGCAAGCACCCGACCATGCGTTCAATTGCTGCATCGCTGTCCGACAAGGACATCATCGAGCTTGCGGCCTACTATGGCGGATCCGCACCGGGGGTGAGCAAATGATTAGACTGATCAGCGTAGCCATTCTGGCATTCGCAGCCGGCGGCGCGCATGCGGCGGGCAATGCCGAGCGCGGCAAGCTAAAGGCGCAACAGGTTTGTGCCGCCTGCCACGCAGTCGGCGGCGACTGGAACAAGCCATTGCAACCCGAGTATCCGCTCATCGCCGGGCAGCATCGCGATTACCTGGTGACGGTTCTCAATGCATACAAGCAGGGAGACAAGTCGCTGATCGGTCGCAAGAATGCAATCATGGCCGGCCAGGCGGCGGCGTTGTCGAAGCAGGAGGTCGAGGATATCGCGACGTTCTTGTCCGCAATCCCTGGCCCGCTGCATGTGAAAAAGCACTGACCCGGAGCAGGGTCGCACGGTGCCGGAAATCGCAGGCATCCGAGCCGGTTTTTGCAACTGGATTTGACATGGCGAACGTGCACTCGCCGGCGGCTGCCTACGCACTTGCCGGCGGCAGCCTACTTTACGACGATCTTGTTCGCCTTGTTGATCGCGGTGCGTATTTCGGTGATGGCTTTTTCGATCTCGTCGTCGGACAGGTAATCGCTTTTCGCAGCTTGCTCGAACCCCTCGATGCGCGACGAAAATCCGTCGATCGGCAGGGTCAAGGTCGAGACCGAATCCGGGCCTGCGGTGTCGACTTCGTTCCAGCTCATTGCCACCGTTGTCAGATTGTCGGAAGTCGCGCCTGCGCGCCGCTCAGCTTGGGTCATCAGTTCCGGCACAGCGCGCATCACGCTGTCGTTCAGGAAGGCGGTGGCGATCAGGCGCGAGGGCAGCGGGCCCCAGACGCCGTCACTGCACAGCATCAGCGTATCGCCGGACTGCAGGCGCATGCGCGCCGATACTTCAATCTGCGGCGATATGTGGGCGCCAAGGCAATTGAAAATCTTGTTGCGGTCGGGATGCGCGGCAACCGCTTCCTCGCGCACGATGCCCTGCAGCACGAGTTGCTGCACCCGCGAATGATCGCGGGTCTGGTTCACGATCTGTCCGGCGCGAATCAGGTAAGCGCGTGAGTCGCCGGCGTGCGCCCACCATGTATGGCCGTCCTGCACGATTGCCGCGATGACCGTGGTGCGCGGGGTTTCAAGCAGGGCATGCTCTTCGGCATACTGCAGGATCGCGGCGTGCGCGCCGTTGAGGCTGTCGTTGAAAAACGCCACCGGGTCGGCCAGCTTCGGGCGTGCTTCGCGCTGGTACTTCTGGCCCACGAAGTCGACCGTGATCTGCGCTGCGATCTCGCCGTGGAGGTGGCCGCCCATGCCGTCAGCGACTATGATCAGCAGCGATTCGCGTGTAAACACATAGCCCATGCGGTCCTGGTTGTACTTGCGACCGCCTTTGCGACTCTCCTGGAAAATCGAAAATTTCATCGTATCGGCTGCTTATTTCATCGAGTCGGGTTTTTCGCCATCGCGAACCACCGGGCGCGCCAGGTCATCGAACATGCGCTTGAATCCCCCGAGCATGGACGGCCTTTGGGGTTCCGGAATGCGGTTCTCAACGATCGCCTTCTGCAGGCTGAAGACGCTTTGCGGCCGCTTCAGGTAATCCATTTCGAGGCACCAGTCGATGATCTCCAGAAGGTCCTTGGAATACTTGCCCTTGAAAGTTTTGACCACCGGCTGCATGCGGTCCTTTTCGAGACGCTGATCCGCTGCCTGCGGAGCCATGCCGGAAAGGCAGGCGAACATGGAAGCGCCGATCGAATAAATGTCGGTCCACGGGCCGAGAGTGTCGCGATTCTTGTATTGCTCGGGTGCGGCGAAACCCGGGGTATACATCGGATTGAGTTTCGGGGCGTCGGTGATCAAGGTCTGCCGCGCGGCTCCGAAATCGAGCAAAACGGGAATGCCGTCGTTGCGGATGTAGATGTTCGCCGGCTTGAGGTCGAAGTGCAGCAGCTTGTTGGTATGCACTTCGCGCAGGCCGTTCATCAATTGGACGAAGACGTGCCGGATGAAGTTTTCCTTGATTTCGCCCTTGCGCTGCACGATGTGCTCCTGCAGCGTGCGCCCGCGCTCGTACTGCATCACCATGTAGACCGTCTCGTTGGCCCGAAAGAAATTGATGACTCGCACCACGTTCGGATGGGAGATTCGCGCCAATGCGCGGCCCTCCTCGAAAAAGCATTTCATGCCGTAGCGAAACAGGTTGACGTGTTCCGGTGTAATGGTCGGCAGGATCTGACCCTGCCCGCGCAACGAGAGTCCGGCCGGCAGATACTCCTTGATCGCCACCGGCGAACCGTACTCGTCATAGGCCAGATAGACGATCGAAAACCCGCCGGACGCAATCGGTCGGGCTATACGGTAATTCTCGAGAATCGTGTTTTCCGGCAACGCCGAATTCGACTGTGCGGCCATGTTGCTCGCTGGTACTCCCGGCCTGCTCTTATAATCACAAGTCCTAAGGTTATTGTAACCAAATTGACTCGCGTCTTCGTCAGGTGATGCTGGTATGACAGGAAGTTTTGGATTGATTCTTTCGATGACCGGGTATGGTGTGGCGACAGCGGAGTTCACCCACGGTGCGCTGTCGCTTGAGGTCAAAAGCGTGAACTCGCGTTTTCTCGACATCACTTTCCGGATGAACGACGAGATGCGCGCACTCGAGCCGATTCTGCGCGAACTCATCACCGCATCCGTATCGCGAGGCAAGGTTGAAATGCGACTCGGCTATGCGCGCGACAGCGCGGCCCGCACGGCCCGTCCGCTGGCGGTCAATGCGATGGCTGTACAACGCCTGGCTGCTGCGGCCGACGAGATCAGACGCCTGCTGCCAGGGGTCCGTGCCCTGGCCACCCGCGAGATTCTCGAATGGCCCGGCGTGCTCGAGGACGCGAGCCTGGCGCCGGATGCACTGCGCGCCGCGGCGCTGACCCTGGCGCGCGACGCGCTTGCCGAGTTCCGCGCTTCACGTGAGCGCGAGGGCGGCAAACTCAAGGCCATGCTGGTCGAGCGGGTTGCGGCGATCGAAGCCTGGGTGCGAAGGATTGAGCCATTGCTGCCGCAGATCGTGGCGGAGCATCACGCCAGGCTCGCCGCACGCCTGCGCGATGCACTGGGCGCAGCCGACGACGAGCGAGTTCGGCAGGAAGTCGCACTCTTCGGCATACGCATTGACGTGGCCGAGGAGCTGTCGCGCCTGCATGCGCACCTGGGCGAGGTGAGCCGTGTGCTCGAGGCGGGCGGCGTCAGTGGCAAGCGGCTGGACTTCCTGATGCAGGAACTGCATCGCGAGGCCAACACACTGGGCTCGAAGTCGGTATCGCCCGAAGTCTCGGGGTACGCGATGGAAATCAAGATCCTGATCGAGCAGATGCGCGAGCAGGTGCAAAACATCGAGTGATGCCAAAGATGCCTTCGCGTGTTCGACTGCCTGCGTTGCATCCCCGCTGATACGTCATCGGTCAGCGGATCGGCGCGAATGCTCGGCTCCCTTTTCATAGTCTCGGCGCCTTCGGGCGCGGGAAAGTCGACCCTCGTCAACGCGCTTCTGGCCGAGGATGGGCAGCTTTGCCTTTCGGTCTCGCACACTACGCGGGCGCCTCGCGGTGCGGAAATCGACGGCCGTGAATACCATTTTGTGACGCCTGAGGTTTTTGTCGCGATGCGCGAACGCGGTGAATTCCTCGAAAGCGCGGAAGTGCACGGCAATCTCTATGGCACCTCGCGGCCCTGGATCGAAGCGCAAATCGCCGACGGCCGTGACGTGGTTTTCGAGATCGATTGCCAGGGTGCCGAGCAACTGCGCGCGGTTTTTCCCGCGGCGCTTGCCATCTTCATTCTGCCACCCTCGATGAGCGAACTCGAACGGCGCTTGCGCGGTCGCGGCACCGAAGACGAGGAGATCGTCGCCCGACGTTTGCGCGCTGCCGTACTCGAGATGCGTCGCGCGCCGAACTTCGACTATGTTATCATCAACTCCGATCTCTCCGATGCGCTGAAGCGTCTGCAAAGCGTTGTGACCGCTGCCCGTCAGCGAGTCCCCCAGGTCGGCGCCCGCGAACATGAGTTGTTCGCGAACCTCAGTATCAACATCATTTAAGCGTCGTCCACATGGCCAGAATCACTGTCGAAGATTGTTTGCAGAAAATACCCAACCGGTTTCAGTTGACGCTGGCCGCCACCTATCGGGCGCGTCAACTCGCGCAAGGTGCTACACCCAAGCTCGAAGGCAGCCGCGACAAGCACACGGTGACCGCGCTGCGCGAGATCGCATCCGGGCATGTCGGCGTGGAGATGCTCAGGCACGTAAAAGCCTGACGCGGACGGCCGGCGCGGTGCGATCCACATGGAACCCGGCAGGCCCCGTCTAACGACGCTTGCACCGGTAGTCGATCTGGCTGAAGCGCGCGAGCGGCTCGCGCCGCAGCGTTTGGCCGTGGGCACTGGTGAGCTTTCCAGCAAGGCCGCGCAGCTGGAGGCTTTCACCGCAAGTCTGGCGTCGTACCTCAAGCCGGCCGACATCGATCGGATCGTCCAGGCTTACGCCTACAGCGAATCCGCGCATCAGGGTCAGATGCGCGCCAGTGGTGAAGAGTACATCACCCACCCGCTGGCTGTGGCCACGATCTGCGCCTCCTGGAAACTCGACGTGCAGGCCTTGCTTGCGGCCCTGTTGCACGACGTAGTCGAAGATACCGGCATCACCAAGGACCACATCGCCGAGCGATTCGGGGCGGCTGTCGCCGAATTGGTCGACGGTGTCTCCAAGCTCGACAAGATCGAATTTCAAAGTCAGGAAGATGCGCAGGCGGAGAACTTCCGCAAGATGCTGCTGGCCATGGCACGCGATGTGCGGGTCATGCTGATCAAGCTGGCCGATCGGCTGCACAACATGCGCACGCTCTCGGCTCTCAAGAGCCCGAAACGGCGGCGCATCGCGCGTGAGACGCTTGACATCCATGCGCCGATCGCGCACCGCCTTGGTCTCAATCAGGTGTACCGGGAACTGCAGGATCTGAGCCTCGCCAACCTGTACCCGCATCGCTTCGCGGTCATTTCCAAGGCGGTCAAGGCCGCGCGCGGCAATCGTCGCGAAGGCATCGGCAAGATTCTCGAAACCATCCAGCGCGCCCTTCCGGAAACCGGAATCAATGCGCAGGTATATGGCCGCGAAAAGCACCTCTACGGCATCTATCGCAAGATGGTCGAAAAGCACCTGACGTTTTCCCAGGTGCTCGATATCTATGGGTTTCGCGTGGTTGTCCCTGACGTGGCGGCCTGTTATCTGGCACTCGGGGCCCTGCACAGCCTATACAAACCGGTGCCGGGCAAGTTCAAGGATTACATAGCTATCCCCAAGGTCAATGGCTACCAGTCCCTGCATACCACCTTGATCGGGCCCTATGGCACGCCGGTGGAAATGCAAATACGCACGGCTGAAATGCATCGCATTGCGGAGGCAGGCGTGGCTGCGCACTGGCTATACAAAAGCGATGACGCGCCGATCTCGGAAGTGCAGAAAAAGACCCACAAGTGGCTGCAGTCGCTGTTGGACATACAGAGCAACTCGCGCGATGCGGCGGAATTTCTTGAACACGTCAAGGTCGACCTGTTTCCCGATGAGGTCTACGTGTTCACCCCCAAGGGGCGAATCATGGCCCTGCCGCGTGGCGCAACGGCGGTCGATTTCGCTTACACCGTCCACACCGATGTCGGCGATCAGACTGTCGGCGTCAAGATCAATGGCGAATCGATGCCGCTGCGCACGGAATTGAAGAGCGGCGATTTGGTCGAAATCATTACGTCAACCGGGTCGCAGCCGAATCCAGCATGGCTCGGTTTCGTGCGCACCGGCAAGGCGCGTGCGCACATTCGCCATTACATGAAGACGGTCAAGTACGAGGAGTCCGTGGGTCTCGGTCAGAGACTTCTAGAGCAAGCCCTGCGCACCCTCGGCATCGGCCAAGGCAGCCTTGATGCAAGTGGCTGGGACAGGATGATACGCGATGCCGGAGCGAAATCACGCCAGGACCTGTATGCGGATATCGGATTGGGCAAGCGTCTCGCCGCGGTTGTCGCGCGCAGGCTGGCGGCTGCCGCCGGCATTGACAGCGCGGTGGCGGATGGTCGCATCGATGCGCGCCCGGCGCCGGTCACCATTCGTGGCGCCGATGGCATGGCGGTACAACTGGCGCAATGCTGCCGACCCATTCCGGGCGACCCGATCATCGGCCATATCAGCAAAGCGCAGGGATTGGTGATTCACACCCACGACTGCAAGACGATCGCCAAGTCGCGTCGCAAGGAGCCGGACAATTGGGTCGATGTCGAATGGGATCCGGAACCGGACAAACACTTCATTGTGAGCATTCGAGCGTTGGTGACCAATGGTCGCGGCATACTCGCAAAGGTGGCGTCCGAACTGACCGCCACCGACACCAACATAACAAATGTGCATACCGAGGACGATGAGACCGGCAATTACGCCATCATGGAATTCGCCATCGAGGTGGCGGACCGGGCCCATCTGGCGCGGGTCATGCGCGCCTTGCGACGCTTGCAGGAAGTGGTGCGCATCAACCGCATAAAGAGCTGAGCGCGGCAACAGTCTTCAAGAAGTCGCGTAGGGCGTGATCGGGGGATTCGCAAACGAAACTTCGCGATGGCCGATCTGTGCGGGACCTTTTCATGCCTGATCAGCACGTACCTGTATCAGACCAGCGGATGCGCACTGCGGAATCCGGAAATCCGGCGATTCCACAGTGCGCAAAAACTTCATACGCCAATGACTGGCTTGCTCGGTTACATTTCAGGGCAGCAGAACCGTCGAACCGGTGGTCTTGCGGCCTTCCAGATCGGCTTGTGCCAAGCCGGCATCCTTGAGCGCATAGCGATGATTGATGTTGACCTTGACCTGGCCGCTCGCCACCACGCCAAACAGGTCGGTGGCCATGCTTTCCAGGCGGGCGCGCTCGGCCACGTAGGTCATCAGCGTCGGCCGTTGCACATAGATCGAGCCCTTTTGCGACAGCACGCCCAGATTCACCGGCGGCACCGCGCCCGATGCGTTGCCGAAACTGATCATGTAGCCGAGCGGACGCAGACAATTGAGCGAGCTGTCCCAGGTATCCTTGCCAACCGAGTCATACACCACCGGCACGCCTTTGCCGCTGGTGATTTCCTTGACCCGTGCCGTGGTGTCTTCACGCGACGTGACGATGGTGTGCGTGCAACCGTAGGCGCGCGCGACCTCTGCCTTGGCGTCGCTGGATACCGTGCCGATTACGGTCACGCCCAGCGCCTTGAGCCACTGCATCGCGAACAGGCCGACGCCGCCGGCGGCCGCCGTCCAGAGCACGGTATCGCCCGCCTTGACCGCATAGGACTGCTTGATCAGGTACTGCACCGTCATCCCTTGCAGCATCATGGCCGCGCCCTGCTCGAAGCTGATCGCCTCTGGCAGCTTGACCAGCACGCCGGCCGGCATCACCCGCGCCTCAGCATAGGCGCCATTGCCGCCACCGGCATAAGCCACTCGATCACCGACCTTGACATGCGTTACATCGGCACCGACCGCTTCAACCACCCCTGCACCCTCGGAGCCAAGCCCTGCGGGCATTGAAGGTGACGGATACAACCCGGTGCGAAAGTAGATGTCGATGAAATTCAGGCCCACCGCGTGGTGCCGAACCCGAGCCTGGCCGGGACCGGGATCGCCGACTGCGACTTCTTCCCAGACCAGAACTTCCGGTCCGCCGTTCTTGTGGATACGAATCGCCTTGGGCATGTGTTGCTCCTTGAAAGGGATGAAAAAACGAAAGGCGCAGAGAATACCACCGTGCGACCGGGTTCACGGCATAATTGTCGGTACAACGCATACCCATGGAGACAGCAAATGAAACTCGCATACTTGTTTGGAGTGGTGGCGCTGGTCTGCTGCAGCGCGGGCGCACACGCGGTCGAAGTCGGCGGAGTTGCGGTAGCCGATACGATCAAGCTTGGCGGCGCCGATCTGGTGCTCAATGGCGCCGGAATCCGTACCCGGGCGGTTTTCAAGGTGTATGTCGGCGCCCTCTACCTGACCGAGAAGAAATCGGCGGCTGCCGAGGCGATGGCGCAGCGCGGTCCCAAGCGCGTGGCCTTGCACATGCTGCGTGACCTGACGGCCGAGCAACTCGGTGGCGCCTTGAACGACGGCCTTGCAGCCAACCTGTCGGAGGCTGAGCGCACGCAGTTCAAGTCGCAGATTGACGAACTCAAGGCGACCATGGATGCGGTTGGCGCAGCCAGGGAGAAAAGCGTGGTCACGCTCGACTACCTGCCGGACGCGGGAATTCGCATCGCCATCGACGGCGCGACGCGCGGCAAGTCGATTGCGGGCGAGGAGTTTTACCGCGCCTTGCTGAAAATCTGGCTAGGCGACAAGCCCGTGGATCGCGCCCTCAAGGCAGGCATGCTCGGTCAGCCTTCCTGACCGAAGCGACATCGCGATCAAGGTTCATGGCAACCGATCTGCGCTTTGATGCCGTAGTGCGCGCGCCATTTGGCGGTATTGGCGTACGCGTGGCCGACGCTGGCGTGACAGAGCTGGTTTATGTGCCGCCTTCGGTTAAGCCACAGGCCGCCCAGGCCGGACTCGCGCGCATAACGGCCCTGCAGATTGAGGCTTATCTGGCCGACGCCGCATTTTGCTTTAATCTGCCGGTAGCGCCACGCGGCAGCGCATTCCAGCTAAGGGTGTGGGACGTGATCAAGGCTATTCCTGCCGGGTCGACCTTGACTTACGGTGAAGTCGCGCGCCGCATCCGCAGCGCGCCACGTGCCGTCGGTCAGGCCTGCGGCGCCAACTGGTTTCCATTGGTGGTGCCGTGTCATCGGGTACTCGCCGTCGGCGGCATCGGCGGCTTTGCCCGGCATGACGGCGGTGGCTTTCATCTTGATGTCAAGCGCTGGCTGCTGCGCCATGAGCGAGTGCCCGGCTATGCTTGAAGCGGATCGGGCGCTGATCGATGAATTTTGTGATGCTGCGTGGCTGGAGGACGGGCTTGCGCGGCTCACGCTCGACGCCTACCGGCGTGACTTGTCGCAACTGGCCGATTGGCTCTGCGCGCGCGATCAAAGTCTGGTGCATGCCGGTGAAGCGGACCTCAGCGCATACATCGGTGCCCGCCATGCCGGTGGTGCCAAGCCGGCCAGCAGCAATCGCCGGCTGTCGGCCGCGAAGCGCTTTTATCGCTGGACGGTACGCCAGAATCGGCGCAGTACGGACCCGACCGCCAATCTCGATTCGGCCAGACAGGCCTTGCGTTTTCCCAAGACTCTCTCGGAGGCCGATGTCCTGCACCTGCTGGCCGCGCCCGACGTCGGCAGTCCACTCGGCTTGCGCGATCGCGCCATGCTTGAACTGCTGTACGCCAGTGGGCTGCGGGTTTCCGAACTGGTCGCCGTCAAGGTGCACGAAGCCAGCCTTTCTGATCAGGTGGTGCGGGTGGCGTCGGGCAAGGGGTTGAAAACCCGCCTGGTGCCGTTTGGTGAGGAGGCCTCTGACTGGATCGAGCGTTATCTGGCGGACTCGAGACCTGCTCTGCTGGCGGGGCGCGTGTCGGATGCGCTGTTTGTCACCGCGCGCGGCGCGGCGATGACGCGCCACAACTTCTGGCATTGCGTGAAGCGCTTTGCGTCGATTGCAGGTATTCCACCCGCGCTGTTGTCACCGCACACGCTGCGGCATGCATTTGCCACCCACCTGCTCAATCACGGTGCCGATTTGCGGGTGGTGCAGATGTTGCTAGGGCACGCCGATATCTCCACAACCCAGATCTACACCCATGTTGCACGTGCCCGCCTGAAGCAACTGCACGCGGTGCACCATCCGCGCGCCTGAGGTGCAGTGTGCCGTCAGCGACACGCGTTGATGCCGATTTGAACCGACGTTTGCAAGCCATGTCCAAGAAGCCGCATGTATCCGAGACGCCCGCCACCGCTTTCCTGAAACGCGAGGCAGTCACCTTCACCGAGCATCCCTACATCTATGAGGAGCACGGCGGCACCGAGGTCTCGGCGCGGGAACTGGGCGTTGACGAACATGCCGTGGTCAAGACCCTGGTCATGGAGGACGAAAAGGCGCGCCCCTTGATCGTGCTGATGCATGGTGACCGCAAGGTATCGACCAAGAACCTGGCGCGCCAGATCGGTGTCAAGAGTGTCCTGCCGTGCGAGCCGGCGGTGGCCAGCCGCCATTCCGGCTACCTGGTTGGCGGCACTGCGCCGTTTGCCACGCGCAAGCCAATGCAGGTGTATGCGGAGAAGTCGATTCTCGCGTTGCCGAAGATTTACATCAACGGCGGGCGCCGCGGCTACCTGATCGGCATGGAGCCGGCGGAACTGGCGCGCGTGTTACCGCTGAAGCTCGTTGAGGCTGCGCTCGAAGATTGAGTCGCGCGACGTTTCAGGGCGGGGGCGGCGAAGCTTCCAGGCGCCGCCGCTCGCGACCCTCGGTATCAACGCTTTCCAGAATCACCCGGAAGCCCCACAGCCGCGCCACGTGCCGCAGTACCTCGTCGGCCTCGTCATTGAGCGCGCGTCCGGCTTGCTGCACATGGCGCAGCGTCAGCGAGCGGTCGCCGCGGGTATCCACCGACCAAACCTGGACATTCGGTTCGCGATGATTGATGTCGTACTGGCGCGCCAGCGCCTCGCGCAAATGGCGATAGCCGGCATCATCATGAATCGCGGCAACCTCCAATTCCGCTTCCGACTCCTCGTCACGCACCGCGAACAGCCGGAAGCGCCGCATCAACTCGGGTGAAAGGTACTGACCGACAAAGCTCTCGTCCTTGAAGTTGCGCATCGCATAGTCGAGGGTCTTGACCCAGTCGGAACCGGCGATGTCGGGGAACCAGCGGCGGTCCTCGTCGGTGGGCGCTTCGCAAATGCGCTTCAAGTCGCTGAACATCGCAAAGCCCAGCGCATAGGGATTAATGCGTCCGCCCGGCGGCTGGGCCACCACGTTGGTGTGTGACTGCAGGAATTCGAGCATGAAGCCGTCGGTCAGCAGGCCTTCTTCATACATGCTGTTCAACAGTGTGTAGTGCCAGAACGTTGCCCAGCCCTCGTTCATCACCTGAGTCTGGCGTTGCGGATAGAAATACTGGGCCGCCTTGCGCACAATGCGCACGATCTCGCGCTGCCAGGGTTCCAGCAGTGGCGCGTGCTTTTCAATGAAATACAGGAGGTTTTCCTGCGGCTCCTCGGGAAAGCGTCGCCGCGCTTCTTCGACCTTGCGGTCGGCAGCGCGTGGCAGAGTGCGCCACAAGTCGTTTACCTGTTGTTGCAGGTAGACCTCGCGCTCGGCACGGCGCATCTGTTCCTGGGCGAGCGAAAGCTTTTGCGGTCGCCGGTAACGGTCGACACCGTGGTCCATCAGCGCATGACACGAGTCGAGCGTCTGCTCGACCGCTTCCAGACCGTGGCGTTCCTCGCATTCGGCGATGTAGGTGCGTGCATACACCAGATAGTCGACAATCGAAGATGCATCGGTCCACATGCGAAACAGGTAGTTGCCCTTGAAGAAGGAGTTATGCCCGTAGGCCGCATGGGCGATCACCAGTGCCTGCATTGGCAGGGTGTTTTCTTCCATCAGGTAGGCAATGCACGGATCGGAATTGATCACGATCTCGTAGGCCAGGCCCATCTGGCCGCGGCGGTAACTGCGCTCGGTGGCGATGAATTGCTTGCCGAACGACCAGTGGCGGTAGTTGACCGGCATGCCCACCGAGGCGTACGCGTCCATCATCTGCTCGGCGGTGATGACCTCGAGCTGGTTGGCGTAAGTGTCGAGCCCGAAGCGCCTGGCGGTGCGTGCTATCGCGTCGTGGTAGAGCTCGATGAGTTCGAACGACCACTCGGATGGGCACGGCAGTGGTGCATCCGCGCGCCCAGGGGGCGACTCGCCTGGTGAACGCGAACTCAAGACTGTATCTCCTTCTTGAACAACTCGCGAAACACGGGATAAATGTCGGCGGCTCCGGCGATCAAGCGCATGGCGAAATGCGGAACGTCGGCGGCGATCCGCGTGTACTCCTCCCACAGGCTTTGTTCGCCCTGGGCTACCTGGACGTAGGCGAAGTAGCGCAACAGCGGCAGGATGCTGGTGGTCAGCAACTCGCGGCACTTGGTCGAATCCTGGCCCCAGTTGTCGCCATCGGAGGCCTGCGCCGCGTAGATATTCCATTCGGCGGCGGCGTAGCGGGCGCGAATGATGTCATTCATCAACGTGAGCGCGCTCGAAACCACGGTGCCGCCGGATTCGGTGGCGTGGAAGAAATCGTGTTCATCCACCTCGTCGGCCTGCGTATGGTGGCGTATGAAAACCACCTCGGTCTTGTCGTAGTGGCGGGTCAGGAACAGGTAGAGAAGGATGAAGAAACGCTTGGCGATATCCTTGCGTGCTTCGTCCATCGAGCCTGAAACGTCCATCACGCAGAACATGACAGCCTTGCTCACAGGCTGCGGCACCTTGATCCGGTTGCGGTAGCGCAAGTCGATCGGATCGAGGTAGGGAATGCGTGCAAGGCGGCGCGTGAGTCGCTCGATCTCCGCCTCCAGGGCGGCGATCTCGTTGGGCAGCGTTTGCGGATTGCGCCGTGCCAAAGCCAGTCGCGCGCGCAACTCCTTGAGTTCGCGCCGATGCTCGCCACCCAGCGCGATGCGCCGGCCCAGTGCACCCCGCATCGAGCGCACCACACTGATGTTGTTGGGCGAGCCGTCGCCGGTGAAGCCGGCGCGCCGATACTTGAATTCGGGAGTCTCCGCCAGGCGGGTCTTGACCATGTTCGGCAGCGCCAGGTCCTCGAAAAAATACTGCATGAACTCCTCGCGCGTCAGACTGAAGGTAAAGTCGTCCTCGCCTTCGCCGTCGCGGCTGGCCTTGCCGCCGCCCGATCCACCGCCGTTTTTGGGGCGTTCGATGCGGTCGCCGCGGGCGTAATCCTTGTTGCCGGGAATCACGTATTCGCGGTTGCCGCCAGGGCCGTGGCGGAAGCTCGGTTCGGACACGTCCTTGCGCGGTACGGTGACCGTTTCACCCTTGTCGATGTCGCGAATGCTGCGCCCGCTCACGGCGCGACGCACCGCGTCGCGAATCTGCTCGCGGTAGCGCTTGAGGAAGCGCTCGCGGTTGCCGATGGACTTGTTCTTGCCCGCCAGCCGCCGGTCGATGATCTGCTGCAGCATGAGTTTCTCCGGGTTGTCGGCGCGAGCGGCGCAGCGCCGCTCGCGCCGCATCGATCCTACGAACTCTTCCTGACGCGCAAGTACCACTCACACAACAGGCGCACCTGCTTCGGTGTATAGCCTTTGGTGACCATCCGGTTGACGAAATCCTCGTGTTTCTTTTGCTCGTCGGCGCTCGCCTTGGCATTGAACGAGATCACCGGCAGCAGTTCCTCGGTGTTGGAGAACATCTTCTTCTCGATCACCGTACGTAGCTTCTCGTAGCTGGTCCAGGCCGGGTTCTTGCCGCCGTTGTTGGCACGCGCCCGCAGCACGAAGTTGACGATCTCGTTGCGAAAATCCTTGGGGTTGCTGATGCCGGCAGGCTTCTCGATCTTCTCCAACTCGGCGTTCAGCGCGACCCTGTCGAAGCTCTCTCCGGTGTCGGTGTCGCGGTATTCCTGGTCCTGGATCCAGTAGTCGGCGTAAGTGACATAGCGGTCGAAAATGTTCTGGCCGTACTCCGAGTAAGACTCCAGGTAGGCGGTCTGGATCTCCTTGCCGATAAATTCGGCGTAGCGCGCCGCCAACTGCTCCTTGACATAGGAAAGGTACTTCTGCTCCAGCTCTCCGGGAAACTGTTCGCGTTCGATCTGCTGTTCCAGCACGTACATCAGGTGCACCGGATTGGCGGCGACCTCGGCGGAATCGAAATTGAACACCTTGGACAGAATCTTGAACGAGAAACGGGTCGATACGCCACTCATGCCTTCGTCGACACCGGCGTAGTCGCGATACTCCTGGTAGCTCTTTGCCTTTGGGTCGGTGTCCTTGAGGTTTTCGCCGTCGTAGATCTGCATCTTGGACAGCAGGCTTGAATTCTCGGGTTCGGCCAGACGCGTGAGCACCGCGAACTGCGCCATCATCTTCAAGGTGCCGGGCGCGCAGGTGGCCTTGGCCAGGGAGGAATTGCGGATCAGCTTCTCGTAGATGCGCACTTCCTCGGAGACGCGCAGGCAGTAAGGCACCTTGACGATGTAGATGCGGTCGAGAAAGGCCTCGTTGTTCTTGTTGTTGCGAAACGCCTTCCACTCGCTTTCATTGGAGTGCGCCAGCACAATGCCGTCGAACGGAATCGCGCCAAAACCCTCGGTGCCCTTGAAGTTGCCCTCCTGGGTGGCCGTCAGGAGCGGATGCAGCACCTTGATTGGCGCCTTGAACATCTCGACGAATTCGAGCAGGCCCTGGTTGGCCAGGCACAGGCCGCCTGAATAGCTGTAGGCATCCGGATCATCCTGCGCATAGGTTTCGAGCTTGCGAATGTCGACTTTGCCCACCAGGGAAGAAATATCCTGATTGTTCTCGTCGCCCGGTTCGGTCTTGGCGATTGCGATCTGCTTCAAGATCGACGGATAGCGCCGGACCACGCGAAAGCGCCGGATATCGCCACCGAATTCCTCAAGTCGCTTGACCGCCCAGGGTGACAGGATGCGGGTCAGGTGGCGCCGTGGGATCCCGTATTGATCTTCCAGTATGCGACCGTCCTCGTCCGGGTCGAACAGGCCGAGCGGCGACTCATTGACCGGCGAACCCTTGATCGAATAAAAAGGCACCCGCTCCATGAGTTGCTTGAGGCGCTCGGCGATGGATGACTTGCCGCCACCGACCGGGCCCAGCAGATAGAGAATCTGTTTCTTTTCCTCCAGCCCCTGGGCGGCATGGCGGAAGTACGACACCACCTGCTCGATGACTTCCTCGGCACCATGGAACTCGCGAAAAGCTGGATAAATCTTGATGATCTTGTTGGCGAAAATGCGTGACAGTGCCGGGTTATTGCGCGTGTCGACGGATTCCGGCTCGCCAATGGCCGACAGCATGCGCTCGGGCGCGGTGGCATAGGCCATCGGATCGCGTTTGCAGATGTCCAGGTAGTCTTCGAGGGAAAATTCCTCTTCGCGCGTGCGCTCGAAGCGGGCGGCGAAATTGCTGATGACGTCCATGCGGCCTCCTCAAATGATGATCAATAGCGGGGCGGGCAAAAGAGCGCGGCTCAAGGCCGGGTTACAAATTCAGCTTTACACAAATATCCTGCTCCGCGTCCAACAAAGACAATGCAAGAAGTGCCCCTATTCCTGCGGTCTGACACAAATGCAAAAGCTGCTAGCTTGCCACCGCTCTCCGCGGACCGGACTTGTTAACGGTGTCCCTATTCAACGTTTGTCAGACCGAATCGGATGACGAAAGTTCGGCCGGATATATTGCGATTTTCGGGTGCCAGGATCCTCCAGTGGCCTCTGGAAATGCATCCTTCGCGCCAAAACAAGCAGAACAAAAATTACCATATGATGATCAATTCTACGTTGATGATCAACATGTTGTGGTTGTAGAGGTCATTGGCCGACAAAGCGCGAATCAAATGACCGGTCGACGCGACTCTGGGAAAACCCGCAGTCCCAACGGTTGCGCGGCGTCCACTGCCCTGGGGTACAACCAGCTATGCGTTTGCGCGGCGCTCGACCATCACGCCGACCTCGCGAGCTGCCGAAAGGATTCCGATCTTGGCGACCGCGAGCTTGACATATGGCGTCTTGAACTCCGCCACAATGCCACGCGCCAGATGGTCGGCCATGCGTTCCAGAAGCTTGAAATGGTGCCGATCGCATTCCTGTTTGATGTAGTCGGCAACGGCGGCATAGTTCACGGTGTCGGCCAGTTTGTCGCTTTGAAAGACAGCATCGCCCGGAATCGCCAGCTCGATATTGAATTCAAGCCTTTGCCTGGCCTCGCGTTCACGCGCATAGTGACCAACAATGGTGGTCACGGTCAGGTTGCGAATGAAGATCAGGTCCATATTGTTAAAATTCGTTTCGGTTTGGGTCATTCTAGAAGAAAGCCATGATGAGTCTCTTGTTCGGGGTCATTGCTTATCTCATCGGGTCGATTTCGTTCGCAGTGATCGTGAGCAAGGCGCTCGGTCTGGCCGATCCACGCACTTATGGCTCGGGCAATCCCGGCGCCACCAACGTGCTGCGATCTGGCAGCAAGGTGGCGGCCGTGCTGACACTCGCAGGTGATGCCTTCAAAGGCTGGATCGCGGTCTGTTTGGCGCAGAACTACACACAAAGCTTCGGCGTGGATGAGGCCGGTGTCGCCCTGGCTGCACTGGCGGTTTTTCTCGGGCACTTGTACCCGGTGTTTTTCCGTTTTCAAGGCGGCAAGGGTGTGGCGACCGCACTTGGGGTATTGATCGCAATTGACCTTCGCCTGGGCCTGGCCACGTTGGCGACCTGGCTCGTCATTGCCATTTTTTTTCGCTTTTCTTCGCTTGCGGCGATCGTTTCGGCAGCGTTTGCGGTGTTTTTCCATGCGGCTTACTGGCCTCTTGGCTTGACCACGCTTGCGATTGGGGCGATGTCGGCTTTTTTGGTTTGGCGCCACCGCGCAAACATCGGGAAATTGCTGGCCGGTACCGAGGCACGCCTTTGGGCGAAGGCCAGATCATGAAGGTCCGCCCCGCTGTGGTCTGGCGAAGCCGCTACGTCGCCTCAAGGCTCCAGCGCGGCCGCACTTCGAACCTGTAGTCGCCCGGGCTTACGCCGGCATCGGCGCGGCAGGCGGCGGCAAAGGCGATCATGGCCCCGTTGTCGGTGCACAACGAAAGCTCCGGATAAAAGACCGCAAACTTTTCGGCTACGGCTGCCGCATCGAGACGTGCCCGCAATACCCGATTGGCCGAGACGCCGCCGGCGATCACCAGGCGATCCAACCCGGTAACTTTGAGCGCGCGCAGCGATTTGCCAATCAACACGTCGACAATGGCGTCCTCGACCGCGTGCGCGATGTCGGCCTGCGCATCCACAGCGCCGGCTTGCTGACGCACCAGCGACAAGACGGCGGTTTTCAGGCCGCTGAAACTGAAATCAAGATTGGCCGCTGTCAGCAAGGGGCGCGGCAGGCGAAATCGGCCGGCCACGCCGCGCTCCGCCAGCGCGCTCAAGGCCGGGCCGCCGGGATAGCCAAGCCCGAGCAATTTGGCGCTCTTGTCGAACGCTTCGCCTGCTGCATCGTCAACCGATTGGCCCAGCAACTCGTAGCGTCCGATGCCGGCAACACGCATCAGTTGTGTGTGGCCGCCGGAAACCAGCAAGGCTACGAAGGGGAAGGCCGGAGGCAGGTTGGAAAGCAAGGGCGACAACAAGTGCCCTTCAAGGTGGTGCACCGGTAGCGCCGGCACGCCGAGCGCGCAGGCCATGCCGCAGGCAGTGCCGGCGCCGACCAGCAGGGCGCCGGCCAGACCGGGTCCCTGTGTGTAGGCGATTGCGTCAAGTTCTAAAGGAGTGACGCAGGCTTCATCGAGCACCCGCCGCGCCAAAGGGAGCACCCGGCGAATGTGGTCGCGCGAGGCGAGTTCAGGGACTACCCCGCCGTAGTCCTCATGCATGCGCACCTGGGAATACAGCGCTTGCGCCAAGAGGCCGTCCAGCGGGCGCGAGCGACCACGGCACGAGTCATACAAGGCAACGCCGGTTTCGTCACATGACGTTTCAATGCCCAGAATGCGCATGCCTGAATTTGTCCTTTGGCGCCATCGCCGGTAAAGTCGGCGTTGCCGCCTTGTGCGGCATCCAGCCATCCGCCTTGTGCGGTATCCAGCCATCCGCCTTGTGCGTATACCCATGCGCTTGGATGCCCCGGCGTCCTGTCCGGATTGCCCACCCGGGTCGCAGCCCGGTAACCGAATTTTGCACTCTGGCGCCCAAGCGGCCGTTGCCTCGGCAGTATACTTCCCGCCCCATGTCTTCTTGCCTGTTGCGCTCCTGTAGTTTGGCGGCTCTTGCCATTGCGCAGGTGCTTGCTTGGGCGCCTGCGCAGGCGCAGGCAAGCGCCGAACTGGGCGCCATGACTCTGGCGCTGGCGGAGAATCTCCTGGCCCGAAACAATCGCGAAATCGCTCTGGCTCGCCGCGCGCTGGAACAATCGCAGGCCGATGTCCTGCGCGCCGCGCAGCGACCCAATCCGCAACTCAGTCTGGCGCTGCAAAACATCAACCCCAATCGTGGCATCGCCGCCGGCAGTTTGCGCGGCAAGACGGTGGACTCGATTGTGCGCATTGACCAGTTGATCGAGCGCGGCGACAAGCCACAGTTGCGCATCGAAACGGCACAACGCTTTGAAGCTGCGGCCGGTGAAGATGTGTCGGAGGTGGCGCGGCAACAGCTGCTGGCATTGCGCAGTGCCTATTTTGACCTGCTGGCCGCACAGGAAAAGGCGGCAAGTTCGGCCGAAGCTGCGCGCCTGTTCGGCAGAACGGTCGACGCCGCGCAACTGCGCTTGAAAGCCGGCGACCTTGCTTCGGCGGATGTGGCGCGCATTCGCGTTGACGCATTGCGGGCGCAAAATGATGCGCGAGCCGCGGTGGCGGAGCTCGCGCGCGTGCGGGTTGCAATCAGCTACCTGCTTGGCGTCGAGGGCGATGTTGCCGCGATGCGCGCCATCTCCCCATGGCCCAGGATGCAGGCAGCGAGCCTCAGGCAGGCCACCGAAGAGGAAATCGAGGGCCGCGCCGACGTGCGGGCCGCGCGCGCGCGCGTCGACGCGGCGGACAAGGCGCGGGCACTGGCGCAATCGCTGCGCACGCGCGACGTTTCGGTGGGTGCGCAATATGAGCATTGGCCGAATCAGGGCAACGCCAACAATCAGGGAACCGGCAACAGTTTCGGCGTCGCGCTGTCGATTCCCTTGTTGCTGCGTCACCGTTATGAAGGTGAAATTGCGCGCGCGCAAGCCGATTGGTACGTGGCGCGCGACGTTCTCGACCAGGTGCGGGCCCAGGCGCGCGCCGAGGTACTGCGCGCTGCAGGCGAGCTGGCGGCGGCGCGCGAGCGTCTGCTGCGTTTTGAGAGCGAATTGCTGGCTGAAGCGACGCGCACTGCGACCGCCGCGGAGTTTGCTTTCAGGAACGGGGCGATTGGCGTGATGGACCTTCTCGATGCGCGACGCGTGCTCAATTCGATTCAAAGCGACGCCGCCAATGCGCGCGCCGACTATGCCAAGGCGCTGACCGCGTTTGATCTCGGGCGAGGGGTGTTGGCGTATCGCACGGACTGATGCTGAACGTCATTGTTTTCGCGCAAGCCGGATTGCCGATGCGCATGCACTACAACAAGAACGCTGCGCCGACAGAAGCGGACAGGGAGAACGAGAAATTGGGCAATTCCGCATTCATTCGGCTGCTGCTGTGCATGGTGCTCGTGTTGGCAGCGTGCGGCGACAAGCCCGCAGCGCTGCCTGCGGTGGTCAAGCCGCAGATAAGCGGCGCGGTGGTTTCGTTTGCCGCCGAAAGCCCGCAATTGGCGGTGCTCGCATTGGCGCCCGTCGCGGTGCTGGCCGAGTCCGGGGTCGAACTCACCGCCAGGCTGGTGTGGGACGAAAATCGCACGGTGCGTATCTACGCGCCCTTCGCCGGCCGGGTGCTGCGCATCACCGCGCAACCCGGAGAGCAAGTCAAGGCTGGCCATGTGTTGGCATACGTGGGTGCGCCGGATTTTGGCCAGGCGCAGGCGGATGCCGGCCGCGCGGTGGCGGATTTTGCCTTGTCCGAAAAGAATTTGGCTCGAGTCACGGAGTTGCTCGAGAACGGCGTGGCGCCGCGCAAGGACCTGGCCCAGGCAGAGGCCGAACATGCGCGCGCCAAAGGCGAACTGGCGCGCGCGCAGGGAAGGGTGCGCTTGTACGGGGGCGGTGCCGGCATCGACCAGACCCTGGCATTGAAGAGCCCGATCGCCGGCATCGTGGTCGAGCGCAACCTCAATCCGGGCCAGGAGGTGCGCCCCGATCAAGGCGGCATGGCGGCGTTGTTCGTGGTCACCGATCCGGCGCGTCTGTGGGTGCAGATCGATGCGCACGAAAAGGATCTGCCGCTGCTGGCGCCCGGCATGGCGTTCAAGTTCAAGGTCCCGACCTATCCGGGCGAACTGTTTGACGCCAAACTTGATGTCGTCGCCGATTTCATCGATCCACAGTCGCGGGTGATCCGCGCGCGTGGATCGGCAGCCAATGACGACCGCAGGCTCAAGGGAGAAATGCTGGTCAACGCGGTTTTCGCGCCCAAGGGCGGGCCGGGGTTGGGCGTACCGGCGCGTGCAGTGATCTTCTCGGAGGGTGCGCACTTCGCCTTCGTCGAGCGCGCACGCGGCAGTTTCGAGCGGGTCAAGGTGGTGCCTGGTGGTGAGCGCGGCGGCCAGTTGGCGATTCTGTCCGGCCTGACCTCAGGTCAGCGTGTGGTCAGTGAAGGTGCGCTGCTGCTGCAGCAAGTCATGAAAGCCGGTTCTTCGAAGACCGAGTCGGAATGATCAGGCGCATCGTCTCATTCGCGCTGCATCAGCCGCTGGTGATTCTGTTTGCCACTGCGCTGTTCGTCGCAGGCGGGCTGATCGCTTTCAAGAATCTGCCGGTCGAGGCATTTCCCGATGTCACCGATACCCAAGTCACGGTGATCACGCTGTTCCCGGGACGGGCCGCAGAAGAGGTTGAAAAGCAGGTGACCATTCCGCTGGAAGTAGCCCTGTCGGGTTTGCCCAATGCGGTGCGCATGTTTTCGCATACGCAGTTCGGCCTGTCCTTCCTGATCCTGACCTTCGACGACGATGCCAATGTCAACCTGGCGCGCCAGCAGGCGGGCGAGCGTTTGCGCAGTGTGCAGTTGCCTCCCGGCGTTGAACCGGATATCGCACCGCTGTCCACCGCCATTGGTGAAATCTACCGCTATCGGATGAAGTCCGACACGCAGGATTCCCGGACCCTGCGCACCCTGCAGGACTGGGTGGTCGAGCGCACGCTGCGCCGGGTACCCGGGGTGGCCGACGTCGTGCCGATGGGTGGCCTGATCAAGCAGTACGAAGTGCAGCCGGACTTGGCGCGCCTGCGCGCCTACAAGCTGTCGATCCAGCAGGTATATGGTGCGCTCGAACGCGGCAACAGCAACGCCGGTGGCGGCTATGTCGAGCAGGGTGGTCAGCAGTACACCATTCGCGGCATCGGCCTTTTGCGCGATGCCGCCGATATTGAAAACATCGTTCTGGGCGAACGCAGCGGCACGCCGGTACTGATTCGCGATGTCGCTCGCGTGGTGGTCGGCAATGTGCCGCGCCAGGGCATCGTCGGCCAGGACCTTGACGATGATGTGGTCACCGGCGTAGTGCTGATGCGCAAGGGTGAAAACCCGTCGAAAGTGCTGAAGGAGGTCAAGCAAAAGGTTGATGAGCTCAATCGCGGCGGACTGCCCAAAGGGGTGGCGATCGTGCCTTTCTACGATCGTTCCTGGTTGATCGGCAAGACGCTCAACACGGTATTTCGGAACCTGGTCGAGGGCGCCGCGCTGGTGGCTATCGTGCTGTACCTTTTTCTGGCTAATTTTCGCGCCACCGCGATCGTCACGCTGATCATTCCGCTGTCGCTGCTTTCGACTTTCATAGGCCTTACCTTCGTAGGCATTCCGGCCAACTTGCTGTCGCTGGGGGCCATGGATTTCGGCATCATCGTCGATGGTGCGGTGATCGTGGTCGAGAACGTGTTTCGCCGCTTATCGATGCAGGAAGAGTTTCACGATGACACTGTCGACAAGCGGGAAGACCGCTTTCGCCTGCATACCATCATCGAGGCGGCCGTCGAAGTGGGGCGGCCAACCCTGTTCGCGATGATCATCATCATCGCCGCGCACATCCCGATCTTCACCCTGCAACGGCACGAGGGGCGGATTTTCGCGCCGATGGCCTACTCGGTCACCTTCGCGCTGGTCGGGTCCCTGATACTCTCGCTGACCCTGGTGCCGCTCCTGTGCTACAAGTGGCTGTCGAAAAACCTGCCGCATCATGACCCTGCGATCGTGCGCTTTTCCAAGGCGGCGTACGCGCCGGTGCTCAAGTGGAGTCTCGCCAACCCGGTCAAGGTGATCGGATTTGCGCTGGTGGCGCTGGGCTTGAGTTTTGCCGCCTTGCCACGCCTGGGCACCGAGTTCCTGCCGGAACTCAACGAAGGGTCGCTGTGGCTCAACGTGAAGCTGCCATCGTCGGTTTCGGTCAGCGAGGCGCAGGCGCAGAACGGGCAGATTCGCCGCATCCTGCTGAAAACGCCGGAAGTCAATACCGTGATTTCCAAGGCCGGTCGCCCGGAAGATGGCACTGACCCCAAACTGATCAACATGGCCGAATTCCTGGTGGATCTGAAACCGGAGTCGGAATGGAAGCGCGCGGTCAGCAAGCGGCAGGTGATGGATGAAATGGAAAAGGCGCTGCAGGCACTGCCTGCGATCAAGCCTTCCTTCTCGCAGCCGATTCGCGACAACATTCTCGAAAGCATTTCGCAGATCGACGGCCAGATCGTGATCAAGGTGTTCGGTGACGATATTCCGACGTTGCGCCGGGTGGCCGAGAGCGTGCTGGCCGAAGTCGCCGATGTGCAGGGTGTGGCGCGCGCGCTGATCGATCGCGTCGGCGAGTTGCCCAACTATCTGGTGGAGATCGATCGCGCCCGTGCGGCCAGGTACGGTCTGAACGTCGCCGATATCCAGGATGTGATCGAAGTCGGTCTGGGCGGGCGGGCGGCGACCTACCTGTGGGAAGGCGAGCGCAAGTTCGGCGTTGCCGTGCGTGTCGCGCGCGAGGAGCGCGGGCTGGAGCGCATGAAGAGCGTCATGCTGGCGACCTCGTCCGGCGCCTATGTCCCGTTGTCGGAAGTGGCGGCGTTCAAGGCCGCCGGTGGCAGCATGAACATCGCGCGCGAGAATGGCGGACGCGTCATGGCGATCGGTATCTTCATTCGCGATCGCGACATGGGAAGTGTGGTGGCAGACATGCAGGCGCGCGTCAGGGACAAGGTCACACTGCCCGAGGGCTACCGGATTTCCTGGTCAGGCGAGTTCGAGAACCAGGAGCGTGCGATGGCGCGCCTGGCGCTGGTGGTGCCGATTTCGGTGCTGCTGATTTTTGTGCTGTTGTTCTATGCCTTCAATTCAATCAAGAGCGCGTTGCTGATCATCCTGAACGTTCCGTTCGCCCTGATCGGCGGCATTTTTGCGCTTTTGCTGACCGATATCCATTTGAGCGTATCGGCCGCGATCGGGTTTATCGCGCTGTTTGGACAGGCGGTGTTGAACGGTGTTGTGATGGTGACGGTGTTCAATCAACTGCACAGCGCCGGCATGACCCCCCTCAATGCTGTCGTGGAGGGCTCGAAGCAGCGTCTGCGCACGGTGCTGATGACCGGGCTCCTGGCCATGCTGGGACTGTTGCCGATGGCCTTGTCGACCGACATCGGTTCCGAGACCCAGAAGCCGCTCGCGGTGGTGGTGATCGGCGGGCTGATATCGGCCACGCTCCTGACACTGATCGTGCTGCCAGTGCTTTACGTGGCTTTCAACCGCGATTGGGCCCGCTTTGCGCGGCGCGGGTCGATGCTGGCGCAGCGGGTGATCCGTCCGCGCAGGCGCTAGCGGGCCACAAGTTGGCGTTTGGCGTCGACCGCAGGGCTAGGTGTTTGCAGGCGGTTCAAAGCTTGTGCTGGGCGAGGAAATAACATATACTAATTGGCTGTCCGCTGTTGGAGTGTTGGGAAAATATGCCTACCGTTCGCCTCAAGGAAAACGAGCCTTTCGAAGTTGCGATGCGGCGTTTCAAGCGCACGATCGAGAAAACCGGTCTGCTGACCGAATTGCGTGCGCGCGAGTTCTACGAAAAGCCGACCTCGGAGCGCAAGCGCAAGCATGCGGCTGCCGTCAAGCGCACCTACAAGCGCCTGAAGAGCCAGCAACTGCCGCCAAAGTTGTACTGATCACCCGATTGGCAGTCCCGGAAGGCCGCGGGCGTGTCCTACCCCGCGGCTTTTTGTCGTTCAGGCCCGGGCGCTGAAGCGGCATGGGCGCCGGATACTTACCGAAATATAAGGAGTTGCGCATGTTGCTCAAGGAGCGAATCACTGAAGACATGAAGGCGGCGATGCGCGCCCGCGACAGCCAGCGCTTGTCCGCCATCCGCATGCTGCTGGCCGCCTGCAAGCAAGTTGAGGTCGACCGCCGCATCGAACTGGCCGACGCCGACGTCATTGCGATTGTCGAAAAGGAGCTCAAGAAGCGGCGTGACTCCGCGACCCAGTATCGGGCGGCAAAGCGCGACGACCTGGCCGATGCTGAACAATTCGAGGTAGGCGTGCTGTCGGCCTACCTGCCGCAGCAGGCTTCGCCGGACGAGATCGAAGCGGTGCTGGTGCAAGCGGTGGCCGAGGTTGGCACGGGCGGGCCTGCGGCGATGGGCAAGGTGATGGCGCTTCTCAAGTCAAAACTGGCCGGGCGCGCGGACATGGCGCAGTTGTCAGCGGCGGTCAAGGCCCGGCTATCAGCCTGAAGCTGTAACCTGTAGCTGCAGCCTGACGCTGCAACCCGACGCTGCAACCCGATGCTGCAGCCTGACGCTGCAACCCGACGCTGCAACCCGACGCGGAGGGCTGCAGCAAGACACAAATGGATGCTACTGCGGCGGGCCGGCTTTCTCGATACCGCTGATTTTTGTTCCGGGTTTCAGGTTTTTCGCCTTGAACCAGCCGAGATTCATTTCCAGCGCGTAGCGCGCCGGTTTGGCGCTGCAGTGACTGTCCTCGGTTTGCGGCTTCATGTCCTCGACATTGAGGATGACCCCTGCGTCATCGAGAAACGCCACCGAGAGCGGCAAAAGTGTGTTTTTCATCCACATGCACTGGCGATCGCGTTCCGGGAATACGAACAGCATGCCGTCATTGGGCCCCATTTTTTCGCGCAACATCAGGCCCTGCATGCGCGTGCCGTAGTTCGCGGCGACCTCCGCCTTGATCAGATACAGGCCGATCTGCAACTGTATGGTGGACAGTGGTGGCTGCCCCTGGGCGCGCGCGCCTGGCGCACCGAGCACGCCTGCCAGCAGAATCAGAAGTGCAGCACCGCGCATCAGGGTATGGGCCATGGTGTCAACCGTTACGCAAGGTTCCGAAAGAAGCCGGATTCTAGCCGTGTCGCCCGAGGCAAGCTAAAAAAAACCGGGCCGAAAGCCCGGTTTTTTCAATCGCGGGGTCTTGCTCCGCGATTACTTCTTGGCTTCAGGCTTGGCTTTTTTCTCTTTCTTGGCTTTTTTCTCTTTTTTCTCTTTCTTCATCGGCGCGTCTTTTTTCATCTCGGCCTTGGGCGCATCGGCTTTCGGTGCGTCGGCTTTTTTGTCTTGCGCAAAGCCGGTCGACGAAACGGTGGCGATGACACCGGCGAGCAGTACGGACAGAAGTTTGTTCATTTTGGATTCCTTGTCATGAAGGTTCGAACATTTTGCAGGATTGACCTCCTCGGTCAGTGCAAATAACGCCGCCTTGACTGGCCGGTTGACAGCTTGAAAGTCGATTTCGCCAAATCAGCGGGTTTTCCGATCATTTTCGCCACAAAAGAAAAAGGCCGGTTTCCCGGCCTTTGGGACCTGCAGGCACCTGCAGGCACCTGCAGTGCTACGTGCGGTTTACTTCTTGCCCGCCTTGCTCTTGCCCTTCTTGCCTTTGGCCTCAAACTTGATGTGGCCGACAGCATTCATTTCGGCCAGTGCGGTCGGCACCTGAGCCGCGCTCGGGCCAGCACCAACGACAAAGGCTGCAACGATAATTGCAATCAAAAGCTTTTGCATGAGTTACTCCCTCCCGGAATTGTGTGGCGATTACTGACTACTCTTGCCTGGCGGCAAACCTTGAACGCAGCGACTGGTTCATGAGTTGACGCGAGTCACGGCGAAGTACAGCCGCGTCGAACTCACAGGATTGTCCCGGCACCAAAACTCCGAGCTGGAATGGCCCGATCGAATGACGGATCAGGCGCAGTGTCGGCCATCCGCATTTGGCCGTCATGCGCCTTATTTGCCGATTCTTGCCCTCGGTAATGCGTATATCGAGCCAAGTCGTGGGAATCGCCTTGCGCATGCGGATTGGTGGGCAGCGCGGCCAAAGCCCGGCCGGCTCGTCAATCACGCAGGCCTTGCAGGCTCGGGTGACAAAATCGCCCAAGTCAACCCCTACAATCAAGCGCCGTAGCGCCGCCGCGTCGGGCGTACCTTCGACTTGCGCCCAATAGCCTTTCTCCAGCTCGCGACGCGGATCGGTAATACTGTGTTGCAGCGCGCCATCCGCAGTCAGGAGCAGCAGGCCTTCGCTGTCGGTGTCGAGCCGCCCGGCTGCATACACATGGGGAACCCTGATGCAGTCGGCCAGCGTCGGGTGGTCCCGGTGAGGCGAGAACTGGCAGACCACGCCAAACGGTTTGTTGAGCCCGATCAGGCGGGGGTTCATCAATGCATCTGCTCCACCGGGTTTCGGGCCAGGCTTTGCCCGCCCGTCTGACGCGCGCGAAGCCCCCGCATTGTCGCGGCTGAGGGCAGCCGTGCGCCGCTCAACTGGCCTGAATATTCGATGCCTGCTTGCCCTTTTGGCACTGGTTCACCTCGCACTGCAGCTTCTATCCCTCTTTGAGCGACTTGAATCCCGGCATATCGATTGTCGAAAAATGTGCCAACAGGTCTTTGCCACCCCCATCCGCGGTAATGAAGCCGTGGCCTTGCGCGTCGTTAAACCATTTCACGGTCGCAGTAGTAGCCATGCGAGCACTTCATGAAATCGCGCCCAATTGCGCTTAGGATTGATCGGAATCCCGGGATGACCGTCAGCAAGCGTAAGCCAAATACGCACTGCTTGCCGATTCTGGGACAATTCCGCAGGCCTGCCGCAGCATTTCCGGCGTGCCGCGGCAGTCAACAAACCAAACGTTTTGCGTTCTACGGCGTCCAATGACGCAAGTCAAGCACCTTCCGGGGCCTGGCTGCCGTGGCCGCCTGCTGTTGTATTTTTCACCACAAGGCCATTTGAAATCCCGGGGTGGCGCCCCATTTACCCCGATATCGCGGTTGCGGAACAGATGCGGATGGATACAATTTCGACATGGCAAACAAGTTCGATTCGGACGGCGGTACGGTCCTTGAGCAACAGAAGCAGCAGGTCAAGCCGCCGTCGATGTACAAGGTGCTCCTGCTCAATGACGACTACACGCCGATGGAGTTCGTAGTCGGCACGATCCAGCAGTTTTTCAACAAGAGCCGCGAACAGGCGACCCAGATCATGCTCAAGGTTCACCGGGAGGGCATGGCAGTATGCGGAATCTATCCCAAGGACATGGCCGGCACCAAGGTCGATCTGGTGACTCAGCATGCGCGTGCGCATCAACACCCGCTTCAGTGCACAATGGAAGAAACGGACTGACCTTCTGACAAAGCGCCACAGATTTTTGGGTGCCTCGAAAAGGTTTTGGTGTAGAGTTGGTTTGCATGCCGGATGCTCCGGCGATTAAGGCGAAAAATGATTGCGCAAGAGTTGGAAGTCAGCCTGCACATGGCGTTTGTCGAAGCGCGGCAAAAACGGCACGAGTTCATCACTGTCGAACATCTGCTTCTGGCTCTGCTGGATAACCCGACCGCCGCCGAAGTGATGCGTGCGGTGGGTGCCAATATCGATGACCTGCGCAAGAATCTCGGCCAGTTCATCGCAGAGCACACGCCCACCGTGGCCGGTACCGACGACGTCGATACCCAGCCCACCCTGGGTTTCCAGCGCGTGATCCAGCGTGCCATCATGCACGTGCAGTCATCGTCGAATGGCAAGAAGGAAGTCACCGGGGCCAACGTGCTGGTGGCGATCTTCGGTGAGAAGGATTCGCACGCTGTGTATTACCTGCATCAGCAGGGAATCACCAGGCTGGACGTCGTCAATTACATTTCCCACGGCATCACCAAGCAGCCGCCGGAAAAGGAAAAAGCCGGTGCCGACAAGGCCGAGAACCAGGAAGCCGAACAGGAAAGCGATGGCAAGCAAAGCCCGCTTGAGCAGTACACGCAAAACCTCAACAAGTCGGCAGCCGAGGGCAAGATCGACCCGTTGATCGGGCGCGAACTTGAACTTGAGCGGGTGATTCAGACACTGTGCCGGCGCCGCAAGAACAACCCCCTGCTGGTGGGCGAGGCCGGTGTGGGCAAGACCGCGATTGCCGAGGGGTTAGCCAAGCGCATCGTTGAAGGCGAAGTGCCGGAAATCCTCAAGGACTCGGTGGTCTATTCGCTTGACATGGGTTCATTGCTGGCCGGCACCAAGTACCGCGGTGACTTCGAGCAACGCCTGAAGGGCGTGTTAAAGAAGTTGACCAACAACCCGAAGGCAATACTGTTCATCGACGAGATCCACACCCTGATCGGTGCCGGTGCGGCTTCCGGGGGCACGCTCGATGCGTCCAACTTGCTCAAGCCGGCACTTTCGAGCGGGCAACTCAAATGCATAGGCGCTACCACCTATATCGAATACCGCGGGGTGTTCGAGAAGGATCATGCGCTGGCCCGGCGTTTCCAGAAGATCGACGTCAATGAGCCGTCGGTGGACGAAACCGTGCAGATTCTGCGCGGCCTGAAATCACGCTTCGAAGAGCATCACGGCATCAAGTACTCGGCTTCGGCGATTACCACCGCCGCCGAGTTGTCGGCACGCTACATCAACGATCGCCAGTTGCCCGACAAGGCCATCGACGTGATCGACGAGGCCGGCGCGGCGCAGCGCATTCTGCCCAAATCCAAGCAAAAAAAGGTGATCGGCAAGACCGACATCGAGGAAATCATCGCCAAGATCGCGCGCATTCCGCCGCACAACGTCTCGTCGGACGATCGCAGCAAGCTGGCCAATCTTGATCGGGACATGAAGAACGTGGTGTTCGGCCAGGATCCGGCCATCGAAGCGCTTGCCAGCGCCATCAAGATGGCGCGTTCCGGCTTGGGCAATCCGCAAAAGCCGATCGGCAACTTCCTGTTTTCCGGACCAACCGGGGTCGGCAAGACCGAAGCCGCGCGGCAACTGGCCTACACCATGGGCATCGAGTTGATTCGCTTCGACATGTCCGAATACATGGAGCGCCACGCTGTCAGCCGCCTGATCGGCGCACCGCCCGGCTATGTCGGCTTCGATCAGGGCGGTCTGTTGACCGAAGCGATCACCAAGAAACCGCATGCGGTCCTGTTGCTCGACGAAATCGAAAAGGCCCATCCGGACATTTTCAATATTCTGCTGCAGGTCATGGACCACGGTACGCTGACCGACAACAACGGGCGCAAGGCGGATTTCCGCAATGTGATCATCATCATGACCACCAATGCCGGCGCCGAATCGCTGCAAAAGTCGTCGATGGGCTTCACCAACGCCAAGCAGGCTGGCGACGAGATGGTCGACATCAAGCGCATGTTCACCCCGGAGTTCCGCAACCGGCTGGATGCGATCATTTCGTTCAAGGCGCTCAACGAGGAAGTCATCCTGCGTGTGGTCGACAAGTTCCTGATGCAACTGGAGCAACAGTTGCACGAGAAGAAGGTCGATGCGATTTTCAGCGATGCCTTGCGCAAACATCTTGCCAAGAAGGGCTTTGATCCACTCATGGGCGCGCGTCCGATGGCACGCCTGATCCAGGACACGATTCGCAAGGCCTTGGCCGATGAATTACTGTTCGGCAAGCTGGTCACCGGAGGCAAGGTTACCGTTGATCTCGATGGTGAAGGCGAGGACGCCAAGGTCAAGCTCACCGTGCATGCCGGCGAGGAGCCCAAATCCGATGGCAAGACCAACGACGAATCGATTGAAGTACTCTGACTTGCAAGCTTAGTGAAAGGCCGCCTGCGGGCGGCCTTTTTTGTCGCTGCGCAGCATGTTTATAAGCCTGCCGGCGCCTTCATTTGTGCGCGCGCATCGGGTACATTAAGCGGCGTTCCGATTTACTGACATGCCAAAAAAAGGAGGCCACATAGCATGAGACTTGTTCAAATATTAGCGCTGGGTCTAGCGTTTGTTGCGGCTTCGGCCGCAGGTCAGGATCGCCATCAGGGGCGCAATCTGGCGGCGCAGTGCGCCAATTGTCATGGCACCAACGGGCAAAGCCAGGGCGGCATACCGGGCCTGGCCGGCCAGGCGCAGGCTGGCATGATCGCGCAGATGAACGCGTTCAAGAGCGGTCAGCGCAGCGGTCCGGCGGCCACCGTCATGCATCAGATCGCCAAGGGCTATACCGATGAACAGATCGCTCTGATGGCGGCGTTTTTCGCCGCCCAGAAGCCGGCCAAGTAGGGGGCGCCATGCAAAGTTCCAACAGACGTTTCGACCGTCGCGACTTCCTCAGGGGTGCCGGTGCGGCCGGCGCGCTGGCAATTACCGGCTGTGCCACCACCGCAGCGCCGCCGGCCAAGGTCGGGCGCGTCATCGTGATCGGCGGCGGCTATGGCGGAGCCACCGCCGCCAAGTACCTGCGCATGTGGTCGGAAGGCGCGATCGAAGTGTTCATGATCGAGATGAACCGCAGCTTTGTTTCCTGTCCCTTGTCCAATCTGGTGCTCGGCGGCAGCCGCAAGATCGAGGATCTGACGGTTGGTTACGCCGGCCTGCGCGAGTACGGTGTGCAGGTGATCAACGATGAAGTCACCAAGGTCAACGTCGACAAGAAGACGGTCGAGTTGAAGAAGATCCAGGATCTTGCCTACGACCGGCTGATTGTTTCCCCGGGTGTCGACTTCATGTTCGACCAGGTCGGCGCCTTGAAGGACCCGAAGGCACGCGAACGCGTGCTGCATGCCTGGAAGGCCGGGCCGGAGACAGTTGCCCTGCGCCAGCAGCTAGAGGCCATGCGCGATGGCGGCGTCTATGTGTTGGCGATTCCACGCGCGCCTTATCGCTGCCCGCCCGGCCCTTATGAGCGGGCTTGCCAGGTGGCGCATTATTTCAAGCAGTCCAAGCCGAAAAGCAAGGTCATCATCCTCGATGCGAATGAAGATGTGACCTCCAAGGCCGGCTTGTTCAAGGCGCAATGGAACGGCCAGTACAAGGGGTTGATCGAGTACCGCAACAACAACGAGGTCAAGGACGTCAACTTGGCGACCCTGTCGGCAGTGCTCGATGTCGGTGCGGACGTCAAGGCCGATGTGCTCAACGTTTTGCCGCCGATGCGGGCCGGCGATATCGCGCAACAGGCAGGGCTTGTCACCGCCAACAACCGCTGGTGCGGAGTCGATTGGCTCAGCATGGAGTCTGTGGCGCGGCCGGGCATTCACGTGCTGGGCGATGCCACGCTTTCCGCGCCGGCGATGCCCAAGTCCGGTCACATGGCTAACCAGCACGCCAAGGTCGCGGCGGCGGCGATCGTCGAACTGATGAACGGGCGCACGCCATCGCCGGCGCCGATGATGGCCAACACCTGCTATTCGTTTGTCGATGACCGCAACGTCGTGCACGTGGCCAGCGTGCACGCCTACGACCCAAAAGACAAGACCATGAAGACAGTGCCGGGTTCAGGCGGGTTGTCGACTGCCGCTTCCGAGTTGGAGGGCGCTTACGCGAACGCATGGGCCAAGAACATCTGGCACGACATGCTGGGCTGAATCTGATTGCTGTAGCAGTAACGACGGCGCCGCAAGGCGCCGTTTGCGCTTATTTCGCTTCCGGGCGGCGTATGTTGCGGCGCAATTCGAGTTGCGCGTTTTCCAGTGTCACCGCAGCCGGCGCGGTCAGGTCGATGACCAACTCATAGTCGCCAACCTCGGCCACCTCGATCATCAGCATGGTGCGTGAAATCACCTGCGCGCTTTCACTCATTGGCGCACTGGTGTTGTTGACCTGAAACGTGCCGGTTGCGATAGTCGCGCCAGCCTTGCGCAAAGTGGCGCGATAGCTGTTCCACTTGCCGGCCTCTGCGGTGTTCGCGGCGTAAGCCGCCTGCAGATTAAGTGCGATGGGGTTCATCTCCGGCCCGAGCGTGACGGTCAGCGGCGCGTAGCCGCCACTGCGCGCCTGCAGCGGAAAGCGTGCAACCTGCTCGCCGGTGAACAGGCCGTCGCAAGCGGCTGTCAGGAGACTCAAGACAAGGGCGGGAATGGCGTAGTTGCGCATGTGGTCGTTAAGGTTTGTTGAAAATCGACTGCAATCAGTGCAACCGGCACCTTGATGTATCGCAATCGCGCAACGGCGACTGCGCGCTTGTTCAAGCGCCGCTCGACTTTGGTCGAACTGAGCGCCAATGACAACTTGCTATGCCGCGAAGTCAGCAACCACGGGCGCGTGGTCGGACGGCTTCTCCAGCTTGCGCGGCGCGCGGTCAATGACACAGGCGCGACAATCCGTGGCCAGTTGCGGTGACGCCAGGACATGGTCGATGCGCATGCCGGCATTGCGACGGAATCCGAGCATGCGATAGTCCCACCATGAAAAACTCTTTTCGGCCTGTTCGAACAGGCGGTAGCAATCCACCATGCCCTGGCCCAGCAACGCACTCCACGCCGCCCGTTCCTTCGGGCTGACCAGTACCTGGCCCTCCCAGGCGGCCGGGTCGTGAACGTCACGATCCTCGGGCGCAATGTTGTAGTCGCCCAGTAGAGCCAGTCGCGGATGTTGTGCAAGTTGCCGTGCCACATATGCCTGCATGGCATCGAGCCAGTCGAGCTTGTAGCGATACTTGTCCGATTCGAGGCTTTGGCCATTCGGAAAGTAGGCGCACACGATGCGCACACCACCAATTGTGGCGGCGATCACGCGCCTTTGTTGGTCCGCGTAGTCGGGCATGTCGGCACTGATGTCGGCCATCGGCAGGCGCGAAAGGATGGCCACGCCGTTGTAGGTTTTCTGGCCATTGATGGCCGATTCGTAACCGGCGGCGCGCAGTTCGGCCTGCGGATACTTTTCGTTGGTGAGCTTGAGTTCCTGCAGGCACAGTACGTCGACATCGGCTGTGGCGAGCCAGTCCAGTACATGGCCCAGGCGCACGTTCAACGAATTCACGTTCCAGGTGGCTAGGCGCATGGGATCTCGGTGTCACAAAAGGATGCCGCCAATCCGCCGGCCCCGGAGCGCGGCAGGCAGGTGGGGGCGATCCTCAAGGTATCAGGCAAGCGGCCGGGGCGCTTGGATCGCCCGCGATGGGGCGCTCGGGATTGGCGCAATCTTGGGTGTTCAGAAGCCCTTGAACCATGTAGGCCGATTCGCGGCCGGGTCGGGGGCGGGCGAGGTGCCACCGGAGGGCGGGTTGCCCGCAGGAGGCACATTCGCCCCTGGTGCGGCCGCCGGCCCACCCGGTGCCGGCGCTGCCGACGCCGTGGTGCTCGGTGGCGTGAACGGCGCCGCCGGCGCGGCCGGCGGATTCCTGTAGCTCGCAGGCAGCAGGCTGTTGGGCGGATAGCCGGCAACGTTGAGCGCGCCATTCCAGGCGCCCTCCTCGAAGCCGACCTGCTTGCCGTTGCCTACCATCATCACCGGTACCTGTGCGGCACCGGTCGCATCCTTGAAAACCTTGAAGTCATCCTGGTTGCGCACGGTCTTCTCGGTAAACGGCACGCCGCGCTTGACCAGCAGATTGCGGCCCTGATTGCAGGCCTCGCACTCGTTGGTGGTGTACAGCGTCACCGGGAAGTTCTTGAGCGCCTGTTGCACCGCAAAGGGCAGGCCGCCGCCTGCACTGGCAGGTGCTGCCGCTGTGGTGTTGCCGCTGGTGGCAGGCTTCTGCACGCTCTTGGAGGAAGGTGGGGGTGGCTGGTCGCTATAGACCACGCGGCCATCCGCGCCGATGTATTTGTACTGCGCAAAGACGTTGCTCGCGCCAAGCGCAGCCAGCCCGCAGGCCAGCAGCGTGAATGACTTGAAAAAGTTGCGAAAGCGCATCTGAGTCTCCTTACAAATCATGGAGTTATGCTGACATCATACCATTGTGTCTGAGCAGCGCATCGATCTTCGGCGCGCGGCCACGAAATGCCTTGAAGTTATCCGCCGCGGAACGGCTGCCGCCCATGGCAAGAATCTCGTCGAGAAAGCGCGCTCCGACCGCGGCATCGAACACACCTTCTTCCTCGAAAGCGCTGTAGGCGTCGGCCGACAGCACCTCGGCCCATTTGTAGCTGTAGTAGCCGGCAGCGTATCCACCTGCGAAGATGTGCGAAAAATTGTTGGGAAAACGGGCATAGGCCGGTGGGCGCATCACGGCGACGCGATCGCGTACCTCCTCCAGCAATGTCATCGGCGTCTGGCGGGCGCGATCGAAGCCATCGTGCAGCAGGATGTCGAACAGCGAATACTCGATCTGCCGCACCGTCTGCATGCCCGCCTGAAAATTCCTGGCCGCAAGCATCTTGTCAAACAGGCTTTGCGGCAAGGGTTTGCCCGTGTCCACATGCCCGCTCATGTGCTTCAGAACCTCCCATTCCCAGCAAAAATTTTCCATGAACTGGCTCGGCAATTCGACCGCATCCCATTCGACGCCGTTGATCCCGGCCACACCGAGGTCATCGATGCGGGTCAGCATGTGGTGCAGGCCATGGCCGAACTCATGGAACAGCGTGATCACATCGTCATGCGTGAATAACGCCGGGCGCCTCTTCCCGTTGACCTCGCCCACCCCGCGCGCGAAGTTGCAGGTGAGGTAGGCCACCGGGGTCTGCACGCCGCCGGCCTTGCGACGGCGCGTAATCGCATCATCCATCCAGGCGCCGCCGCGCTTGATGTCGCGCGCGTAGAGGTCCAGGTAGAACTGGCCCACCAGTTCACCGGCGGCTGTCTCGATCCGGTAAAAGCTGGCGTCGCCATGCCAGACCGGGGCCGTATCGGGCCGGATACACACCTTGAACACCGTCTCGACCAGCTTGAACAAGCCGGCCAGCACACGCGGCTCGGGAAAATACTCTTTCACCTCCTGGTCTGAAAAGGCGTAGCGCGCCTGGCGCAGTTTCTCCGATGCGTACAAGGTGTCCCAGGCTTCGAGTGCCGAAAGGCCAAGCGACTCGCGTGCGAATTCGCCGAGTTCTAGCATGTCGCGCTGCGCAAACGGCTTGGCGCGAACTGCCAGGTCGTTCAGGAATTGCTGCACCTCTGCTGGCGTCTCGGCCATTTTCGGCACCAGCGAAACGCAAGAGAAGCTGTCGTAGCCCAGGAGCGCCGCTTCCTCGGCACGTAGCGCAAGAATGCGGTCGATCAGCGGCGTGTTGTCGAGTTTCGCATCGCCGAATTCGGAGGCGCGCGTCACGTTGGCCTTGTATACGGTTTCACGCATTGCGCGATCGTCTGCGTATTGCAGCACCGGCAAATACGAAGGCGCCTGCAGGGTGAATTTCCAGCCCGCCTTGCCGTCCTTGGCGGCGGCTTCCCGCGCCGCCTCGCGCACGTCGCCCGGCAGGCCGGCCAGGCGCGCTTCGTCCTCGATACGTAGCGAGAACGCGTTGGTGGCGTCGAGCACGTTCTCGGAAAACTTCGAGCCCAGCGCCGCCTGTTCCTCGGCGATCTCCTTGAAGCGGGCCTTCTTCTCTTCCGGCAACTCCGCGCCACTCAGGCGGAAATCGCGAATCTCGTTATCCACGATGCGGCGTCGCGCCGGGCTCAAGTTCGGATAAGCCGTCGAGGCACGCAGGGCCTTGTATTTGCCGAACAGCGCCAGGTTCTGCCCCAGGTCGGTCCAGTACTCGGTGACCTTGGGCAGGTTCTCGTTGTATGCGTCACGCAATTCAGGGCTGTCCTTGACCGCGTGCAGATGGCCTACGGCGCCCCAGGCGCGCGACAGGCGTTCATTCGCATCCTCAAGCGGGGTGACAAAACCGTCCCAGTGCAGCGCATTGGTATCGGCAGTAATACGCAGGACGGTCTGGCGGCAGGCATCGAGCAGGCTGTCGATGGCCGGCGAGACATGTACGCTTTCGATCTCGGCGAAGCGCGGCAGGCCGGAAAAATCGAGCAGGGGATTGTTGGACGGGGTCATCGGGTTTCAGCGGCTTTCAAGGTATTGGCAAGCAACATTGCAATGGTCATCGGTCCGACTCCGCCGGGTACCGGGGTGAGCCAGCCGGCCACCTCGCGCACGCCGGCAAAATCGACGTCGCCGCAGAGCTTGCCGGCGGCGTCGCGGTTCATGCCCACATCGATCACGCAGGCACCGGGTTTGACCATGCCTGCGGTCACCAGGTTCACGCGGCCGACTGCGGCTACCAAAATGTCGGCCTGGCGCGTGATTGCCGCCAGGTCCTGCGTCTTCGAATGACAAATGGTGACAGTGGCGCCGACTTGCAAGAGCAGCAGCGCCATCGGTTTGCCAACGATGTTGGAACGGCCGATCACCACCGCATGGCGACCCGCCGGATCGATGCCGCAGGCCTTGAGCATTTCCATCACCCCTGCCGGGGTGCAGGGTGCGAAGCCGGGCAGGCCGGTCATCAGCGCGCCGGCGCTGGCAACGTGGAATCCGTCGACATCCTTGGCCGGGGCGATCGCTTCGATCACCCGGTGGCTGTCGATATGTGGCGGCAGCGGCAATTGCACCAGGATGCCGTGCAGGGCGGTGTCAGTGTTCAGTTCGGTCAGGCGGGCCAGCAACGAGGCTTCGGTGGTGTCGGCCGGCAGTGCGATCATTTGCGAATGAAACCCGGCCTCTTCACAGGCACGCACCTTGTTGCGCACATAAACTTTCGAGGCGGGGTTGTCACCGACGATGACCACCGCGAGCCCCGGTGCTTGTCCGTGCGCCGCCAACGCCAGCGCGCGTGCGCGAAATTGGGTGCGCAGGCGCTGCGCCAGTGCGGCGCCGTCGATCAATCGTGCAGTCATGTCGAAAAGGGTCTGATGAGCGAGATGGGGGTGCCGGTGAATTGGCTGCGCGCGGCCTGCCGATCAGGTCATTCCGGGAAATGGCGGCAAGGTCCGGCTGCAGTCGACTTGGCCGGCCGTCGCTTCCGCCTGCTGCTGCGCTGCAGTTGCGCCGGCTCAATCCGCGCGGTGAGCGTTACGCAGCGTCCCTTTGAAACGCAGCAAGCGCGGCATAAGTGGGTTCGAGTTTAGCAGGGATGGCAGCGAAAATCGGCGCAATGCGGGCATAGAGCGCATGGGTTGCCGGGTTCGGCATGATGCGCCGCAGCGGGCTGTTGAGCAGTGCGACCACATCGCGCAAGGAACCGGCGCGACCCAGCGCCCGCACCGCGAGCAGCGCTGCGCCCTGGGCAGTCGTTTCGGGGTTTTCAGCCACCAGCAGTGGGCGTCCGAACAGGTCGGCAGCAGTTTGCAGCCAGAAGGTGGAGTGCGCAAAGCCGCCGCCGGCGATGATTTCATCCACCGGGCCACCGGCCAATTCTTCGAGCACGCCAAGAATCAGCGCGAGGTTGAACAATACCCCCTCCATCACCGCGCGCACCAGGTGGGCCGGGCCGTGGCCGAAATTGAGCCCGATGAACGAGGCGCGGGCGTCGCCATTCCACAGTGGTGCGCGCTCGCCGGCGAGATAGGGGTGGAACAGCAGGCCCGCAGCACATGGCGGCGCCTGTTGTGCCAGGGCCGCGAGCGTGGCATAGGCGTCTGCGGCTGCGTGGTCCTGGCTGCCGGCAGGCGGCAAGCCGAGACGCAACTGCGGGAAATTGTCGCGCAGCCAGCGTAACGGCAGGCCACCGCCGTTGGTGGCGCCGCCGATGACGAACTGCTCGGTGCCCAGCGCATAGCAAAACGTGCGCATCGCGGCGTCCGGCGCCGGCCGATCCACGGCCATGCGCAAGGCAGCGCTGGTACCAATGGTCAAAACGGCGCGGCGTCGCGCTTCGCCGGCCAGGAGACCGGCGCCCAGATTGGCCAGGCAGCCATCCGAACCTCCCAGAACGAAGGGCGTGCCGCGATGCAGGTGCATCGCAGCGGCCAGATCGGGCGCGAGACCGCGCAGCAGTGTTTCCGGCCGTGCCACTGGTGACAGGCGTGCACGGTCGATACCGGCAAGCGCCATTGCCGTCTCGCTCCAGTCGCGTTGCGCCAGGCTGTACAAGCCGCTGGCGGAGGCGATCGAATCATCGACGATCCAGCGATCGAAAAGCCGGTGGCAGATGAATTCCTTGAGCGAGACGAATTTCGCTGCGCTTGTGAAAACGTCGGGCCGCGTTTCCCTCAGCCATAGCAGCTTGACCAGCGGCGACATCGGGTGGATCGGCACACCGGTTTCGGCGTAGAGCGCATGCGCGCCGGGCGACGCGCGCAGCGTGATGGCCTGGCGTGATGCGCGATTGTCGGCCCAGGTATAGGCCGGCGACAGTGCCGCGCCCGCCGCATCCACCGCCATCAGGCTGTGCATGGCGGCGGACAGCACCACCGCCTCGATGCCCGCCGCGCCATCCATCGACAACTCGCACAGGCACTTGATCAGTGCGTTCAATACGAGTTGCGGGTCGAGTTCGGCGGCGCCGGGTTGCGGCGAATCGAGCGGGTACTCGACGGCTGCGGCAGCGCCGGTGAATTGCGCGTCGTCGAACAGCAGGGCGCGGGTGCTCGAAGTGCCGACATCGACGGCGGCGATCAGCATGGAAAAGGCGGCACGTGGCGGAAAGGTAAAATCAGGCGTTCCGCATTCTACGGCGCCTGCCTGTGACCTATCGCATAGCACCCTCGATTCTTTCCGCCGATTTCGCCCGCCTGGGCGAAGAAGTGCGCAATGTGCTGGCCGCCGGCGCCGATGTCGTGCATTTCGACGTGATGGACAATCACTACGTGCCCAACCTTACGATCGGGCCGATGGTGTGCGAGGCGGTGCGGCCGCATGCCCGTGCTGGCGGTGCCGCGGATGGCAATCCTGTGCCGATCGACGTGCACCTGATGGTGCGGCCGGTGGATCGCATCGTGCCCGATTTCGCGCGCGCCGGTGCCGACATCATCAGCTTTCATCCCGAGGCCTCCGACCATGTCGACCGCACGCTCGGGCTGATTCGTGAATCCGGCTGCAAGGCCGGCCTGGTGTTAAATCCCGCCACATCGCTCGATTACCTCGACCATGTGATGGACAAGCTCGACCTGATCCTCATCATGTCGGTCAATCCCGGATTCGGCGGGCAGAAATTCATCGCGCACGCGTTGGCCAAGTTGAAGGCGGTGCGTGCACGCATCGATGCGCACCGCGCCGCTGGCGGCCAGGAGATCTGGCTCGAGGTCGATGGCGGGGTCAAGTCCGACAACATCCGTGCCATCGCGCAAGCCGGCGCCGATACGTTTGTCGCCGGCTCGGCCATCTTCGGTGCCGCCGACTATGCAAGCGTGATCAGCGCGATGCGTGCCGAGCTGGCGGCGGCCTGAGGTGAGGTCTACAGCGGTTCGGGCTCAGTCGAGCTTGATGCCGGATTTCTGCACCAGTCTGGCGTATTTGGCCAGTTCACTCTTGAAGAATGCAGCCGCTGCTTCAGGTGTGGTCAGGCTGATCGCATTGCCCTGTTTGGCCATCGCCTCCCTGACCTCCGGTGCGGCAAACGCGGCGCTGAACGCCGCATGCAGCCGCCTGCCGTGTTCGGCTGGCAATTTCGGCGGCGCGATCACGGCAAACCAGCCTTCGACGTTGTAGTTCGGCAAACCCTGCTCGGCAATCGTCGCTATCTCCGGCGCTGCCGGGCTGCGCGTCGCGCTGCCGATACCGATGGCCCGCAAGGCACCGCTTTTCAAGTGGCCCTGGATGGTCGGCAGCGCCGAAACCGTCATCTCGACCTGCCCGCCGATGGTGTCGGCCAGCATCGGCCCGACACCCTTGTATGGAATGTGCTTCACATCGACCCCGGCCTCGTCGACGAACATCTCGGCTGCCAGGTGCAGGATGGTGCCATTGCCGGAGGACGCATAGTTATAGGCGCCAGGCCTGGCCTTGAGGAAGGCGATCAACTCGCCGACATTGCGCGCCGGTACCTTGGCTGGATTGACCAGCAACACCATCGGCGTGGTGCCGACCACGCTGATTGGCGTGATGTCGGCCAGCGGATCGAATGGCAACGACCTGTAGACGCTGGGATAGATCACGTGATTGTTCGACACCAGGCTGATGGTGTGGCCGTCGGGGGCCGACTTGATCATCGCGTGGGTGCCGGGAATGCCGCCCGCGCCCGGCTGGTTTTCGATTACCACGCTCTGCCCGCCGAGTGCCTTGGACAAGGCCGGCGCCAGGGTGCGGGTGATGACATCCACCCCGGAACCCGGGCCGAACGGCAGGATGATCTTCAGCGGGCGCTCGACGCCTTGCGCCATGCTGCCCGCCGGTACGCAAATGGCGACGCAGGCCAGCATCAGGGTAGCTGCGAAGGCGGCGATTTTCGGCGACACCATTGAATTTTTGTGCATGACGTTCTCCCCTTGTTGGCTTGATCTTACTCGACCGCGTCGTCCGTTCGTGGCCTGGCGGGGTACCGCGCATGCGTGGCAGGTCAGATGGCTTTTTCGAATCCCGACCACAGCCCCGGCCTCACGCCTTGACCGCCTGGTTTAGCCAGTTCGCCCTGTGAGCGGCAAGCCGCCCCGAGGGGGCAACCTCCTGTCGGCTTTTTCATCTTGCGGGACTGATGCGCACGATTGTTTTTATCGACGGCCACAACCTCAACCACGGCATGCTGCGCAGCTCGTACAAGTGGTTTGATCTGTTCGCGCTCGATATGAAGCCAGAAGAGTGATCGACTTGCCGCCCAAAGGAATACTGACTCTACGCGAGGATCTCGCGCAGCAACTGAAGGAAATGCGCGAACGGCTCGCCCGAGCCGAAGAGACGCTGTGGGCGATCCGCAACGGGCCACGCTTCGGGCACGGCCTCGGGCAAGGCCGCCCAGGCCATAAACCAGCGCGAGAGCGCCCATCTGGCCGCCCTGAGCCAGGCATTGCAGCAGTCGCACGAAGATTTGCAGACCACCCGCGAAGAGATGCAAAACTCGCAGGAAGAACTAAAATCGACCAACGAGGAACTGCAGTCGACCAACGAAGACTTGCAAAGCACCGACGAAGAGCTGACCACCTCCAAGGAAGAGACGCAGTCGATGAACGAGGAGATGCAGACGGTCAACCATGAACTGGTGGCCAAGGTGACGGAACTGGAGCGGGCCAGTGACGACATGAAAAATCTGTTTAACAGCACCGACATCGCCACCCTGTTCCTCGACGCCCAGCTCAAGGTGCCGCGCTTCACCGCGCAGGCTGCCAGCGTCATCCGGCTTATCCCCAGCGACATCGGCCGGCCCATCACCGACCTGGCCACCGAACTCGACTATCCGCAGATGCCCGAGGAGGCGCGCGAAGTGCTGCGCTCGCTGGTGTCCAGGGAGCGCGAGGCCGCCGCCCGCGACGGGCGCTGGTTCGATGTGCACATCATGCCCTACCGCCCCAGAGCAATTACATCGACGGCGTGGTCATCACCTTGACCGGCATCTCCGTGGCCAAGGTACTGGAAGCCACGCTGCGCGAGGCGCTGGCAGTGTTGCAGGGCCGTTTCACCGAACAGACCGCAGAGCTGGACACCGCCCGCGCGCTCGAAACCGTGCTGAACCAGACGCAGGCGATTCTGGAACAACGCTTCAGCGCGCAGGCAGCCAAACTGAAACAGTCGTAGGCCGATTTGAGGTTCATCCGACATTCGAGTGGGTAACAGCGATGGCGAACGACGGGCTTGGGCATGCAACGGTTCTTGCAAGCAATGCCGCGCAGGCGGGATCGCCCGGAGAGCGTTGCCGGGGGCAGGTTTCCCGCCCGGGGTGCAGAATAGGCACGTCTGTTAGCCAAAACGCGCTGGATTTTGCCCACTCGAAAGTCTGAAGGCCCCGATTTGAAGACCCGGAAAGGGACACGGCGATGAAGCTGCCCAAGCCACCCAAGCCACCCAAGCCACCCAAGCCACCCGCGCTCCCCGAGATCCCTTCGGAACGTCCGCCAGAGCCGCCCGAGCCGCCACTCTCCGCCAGCGCCCGGCTGCGCCGCCGCGCAGAATACGTCGTGAAAGCCCAGGCGCAGTCCGCCTTTGCGCCGAAATTGGTGCACGAACTGCAGGTCCACCAGATTGAACTGGAGATGCAGAACGACGAATTGCAGAAGGCACACGCCGAGACGGAAGCCGCGCTCGCGCGCTACACCGACCTCTACGACTTTGCCCCTGCGGGCTATTTCACACTTGCGCCTGCGGGTGAGATTGTCCAGACCAACCTGTCCGGCGCGCGCTTATTGGGGTTGGAGCGCGCCCGGCTCACCGGCAAACGATTGGGCGCGTTCGTGACGCCGGCCGATTTGCCGGTGTTCAATGGGTTCCTTGCGCAGGTCTTTGCCAGCGGGATCGACCAAACCTGCGAAGTGGATCTGGCGAGCCAAGGCCTGCCGCAGCGCAGCGTACGGATCGACGCTGCGCCCTCGACCGATGGACGCGATTGTCGCTGCGTGGTGGTGAATATTACCGCGAGCAAGCTCGCTCAATTGCAGCTCAAGGAAACCGAGGAGCGTTACCGCCTGCTGGTAGAAAATGCACCGGAGGGCATTTTTCTGCATTTCGCCGGCGTGATCGAATTTGCCAACCCGGCCATAGCCAGGATGCTGCTTGCGCCACACCCTGACGCGCTCATTGGGTGCGCCATCCTGGACCTGACCCATCCGGATGACGTTGCCGCCACCACGCAACGCCTGCGCGAGATCAGCACCGGCGCTACGCGGCCTGCTTTTGTTGACTGCCGCCTGCGCCGTTTCGACGGCGGCTGGGTCGAAGTCGAAATTGCGAGCACCTCGTTCATGCAAAGCGGCCGTCTCGCCGTCCAAACCCTGGTGGTGGACGTGAGCACGCGCCGGGCCACCGAGGGCGAACTGCGGCGCTCGCATCAAACCTTCTACACGATGTTTCGCCTCAACTCGATGCCGGGCACCTACACCCGCTTGGCTGATGATGTGATCCTTGAAGTCAACGACGCCTGGTTGCGCCTGTTCGGTTACAGCCGCGAGGAGGTGGTCGGACGCAGCGTTTTCGATCTGGGGCTGTGGCCCGATCCGGGCACGCGCACGCCCCTGGCCGTCGCCATCGCGCGTGATGGTGCAGTGACGCTGGTCCCGGTACAGTTGCGCCGCCGCGATGGTGAACTGCTCGACATCCTGTTCTCGGCCCAGGCATTCAAGCAGGATGACGGCACCGCCTGCATGGTGACGGCGTTGCTCGATGTGACCGAAACCAGGCGTGCCGAAGAACGCCTGCGCCAAAGCGAAGCGCGCTGGCGCTTCGCGCTCGACGGTGCGGGCGATGGCGTGTGGGACATGGATGTGCCGACCAGCACGGTGTGGTCCTCCAGACGATATGGCGATATGCTCGGCTATGCCGAGGACGAGTTCGCCACCGGGCCCGGTGAATGGGCCAGCCGCGTCCATCCGCAGGATCTGCCGTGCCTGATGGCCGACCTGCAATCGCACCTCGATGGCCAGACGGCAGCCTTCGCCAATGAACACCGCGTGCGCTGCAAGGACGGCAGCTACAAATGGATTCTTGGCCGCGGCCTGCTAATTACTCGCGATGCTGCCGGCCAGCCGCAACGCATCGTGGGCACCAACACCGACCTCACCTTGCGCAAGCAGAACGAGGAACTGCTGCGCGTGAGCGCGGACAGGACGCGCCGCATCCTGCGCGCCGCGGCCGTAGGGCTGTGGGAATGGAATCTGTTGACCGACGCGGTGTATTTCTCGCCGGAGTGGAAGAAGCAACTCGGCTACGCCGATGACGAGATCGCCAATCGTTTCGACGAATGGCAGAAGCGCGTCCACCCGGACGACCTCGCGCGCGTACTGGCTGCGATACAGGATTTTCGCGACGGCCGCCTGCCGCGCTATGGCGAAGAAATGCGCATGCTCCATCACGACGGTTCCTGGCGCTGGACCTACGGCGAAGCCGACCTCGAACGCAACGACAAGGGCGAACCGGTATTGATGATGGGCAGCCAGATCGATATCACCGAGCGCAAACGGATGGCGCTGGCGCTTGCCGATTCGGAGTTGTTTGCCCATGCCACCATCGACGCCGTCTCGGTGCACCTTTGCGTATTGGACAGAGCCGGCCAAATAGTCATGGTCAACCGGGCGTGGCGCGATTTTTCCAACCGGAACCCTGTGGAACCGGCAAGTCCGAATGACGGCATCGGCACCAATTATCTGGAGATTTGCGGGTCCGCAAACGGCCCGAAAGCTGATGAAGCGGCGCCGATGATGGAAGGTATCCGCAGTGTGATGCAGGGCAGGTGCGATGAATTCACGCTTGAATACCCCTGCCATTCCGCCACGGAACAACGCTGGTTTGTCGCGCGGGTGACGCGCTTTCACGGCGATAGCGGCAATATCGTTGTGGCGCATGAGAACATTACCGCAGCCAAATTGGCTGATCGAGCCCGCAGCGAGATCGAAGCGCAGTTGCGCGAGTCGCAGAAGATGGAAGCGGTCGGCACGCTGGCGGGCGGCATCGCGCACGACTTCAACAACATTCTGGCCGCCATCCTCGGTAACATCGCGCTGGCGGAAAAAGATCTGAGCTTGGGGGAGATGGGCGAGGCGCAATTGAGCCTGGCGGAGATCAACAAGGCGGCTGTACGGGCAAAGTCCCTGGTCATGCAGATACTCACCTTCAGCCGCAAGCAGCAGCAGGAATTGACGCTTCAACCCTTGTGTCCGCTGGTGGAAGAAGCTGTGCGGCTGCTGCGCGCAACGCTACCGGCTAACGTGGAGATTGTTACTGCGCTCGCCGATGCGCCTCTCCAGGTGCGAGCCGATTCGACGCAAATCGTGCAGGTGCTGCTCAATTTATGTACCAATGCCGCGAATGCCATCGAAGGCAATGCCGGTCAGATTTTGATTGAACTCGCAGAAGTGCACGCCGGTGCCGGTGACGCGCTGCAGATTAATGGGCTCGAGGCCGGCGGCTACGCGCGTATTCGGGTGAGCGATACCGGCTGCGGCATGGACGCGGATACCCAGGCGCATATCTTCGAGCCGTTCTTCACCACCAAGGGCGTCGGGGTGGGAACCGGCCTGGGCCTGTCGGTGGTGCACGGCATCGTCAAGACGCATCAGGGCGTGATCACGGTAGAGAGTGCAGCGGGAAAAGGGAGCAGATTCGACATCTACCTGCCCATTGCGGCAGCAGCCAGCGAGGCAGTACCCATCGCGGCAGCACCCATGGTGGCAGCAGCCATGGCGGCAGCACCCATGGAGGCCGCGGCACCGCCAGCCAAAGTGCCCGCCTCGCAGCAGGCCCAGGGGCAGCGCGTGGTTTACGTGGACGACGACGAGGCGATGGTGTTTCTGGTGACGCGCATGCTGCAGCGGCTCAATTACCGGGTGCGCGGCTTTGCGCACGGCGCGGCGGCGCTGGAGGCGGTGCGGGCCAATCCGGACGATGTCGACACGGTGGTAACCGATTTCAACATGCCCGGGCTCTCCGGCATAGCGCTGGCCGAAGAGCTGCGGCGCATCCGCCCCGGACTGCCGGTGGTGATCACCTCGGGGTACGTCACCGATGAATTGATCGCGCTTGCGCGCGCCGCCGGTGCGCGCGAGGTGGTGTACAAACCGAACACAGTCGATCAACTGTGCGTGACTATCTGCCGGGTGCTGGAAACACCCGGCGCCTGAGCGGCTACCAGGCCTGCCATGACTGAAGCGCCGAAGAAATTTCATCAGAGACTGTCGATCCACGCCTGGCTGCTGCTGCTGGCTCTGGCGGTTGCGCTGCCGTGCTTCGCCTTGCTGGCGTGGCATTTGGCCGAGCACGCAGCCCAGGCGCGCGTGCAAGCGTATGCGCGCGAGAAAGTGCAGGCCGATGCCACGGCAGTCAGACTCGGCGCGATCCTGCAAGACAACGAGCAGTTGATGGCGCGACTCGCGGCGCGGCCTCGGATCAAGGCGCTCGACGCCAAACCCTGCGATCCGATCATGGCCGAATTCGTCAGCCTGCATCCGGAATTCACCACCCTCGCGCTGCGCGATCTGCAAGGCAACATCGTCTGCTCCCACCTTGCCAACCCGCTCGCGCAATACACCCCCGAGGCTTTTCCCTGGTACTACGAAGGCCTGCGCAGCGGCAAGTTTTTCGTAAGCGGGGCTATCTTGGGCCCGGTCTCCAGGCGCTGGGCATCGGCGATGGTCTACCCGGTGCAGGATGCGCAAGGCAAGCCGTCGGGGGCTTTGGTGATCGGGCTGGATCTGCTGCGGCTCAACCAGCGGGTGCTCGGCGCCGTGCGCGAGAATGCCGTCATCGCAGTGCAGGATGCGCAAAACAAGTACCTGCTACACTCGCTCGATGCAGAGCAATGGATCGGAAAAACGCCCAACCGCCCGAGCGCAGATGCGGACATACAGGAGCAGTTCCGGCGCGAGGGTGCCTTTGCCGTGCGCAGCATCGATGGCATCGTGCGGCTCTACACGGTGGTGCATCTGCCCGGCACCGGCTGGCGCGTCAGCGCCGGCGTGCCCGAGGCCGAAGTGCTGGCGCCCGCCCGCGCTGCCCTCATGCAAAGCCTCGCCATCGGCAGCGTTGTGCTGTTATTGGTGCTGGCGCTGGCCTGGCGGCTGGCACGGGCCATCGCCCGGCCGGTGCGCGCACTCGCCGGCACTGCCGCAAGAGTCGCCGGCGGCGACCTGGCTGCGCGCGCCGACGCCGGAGGCCCGGCCGAGGTGGTGGCAGTGGAGCAGCAGTTCAACGCCATGCTCGACGCGCGCGCGCAAATGGAATTCCAGCTCCGCCTGCTCGAAGCCAGTGTCGCGCAACTGAACGACGCGGTGATCATCACAGAAGCCGCGCCGCTCACCGCCCCGGGGCCGCGGATGGTCTTCGTCAACCAGGCGGCCGAGCGGATGACCGGCTACACCCGCGCGGAACTCATCGGGCAGACGCCCCGGCTGTTTCAGGGCCCCGGCACCGATCAAGCCAAGCTCGGACGCATCGGCACCGCACTGCAGCGGATGGGGCCGGTTTCCGCCGAACTCATCAACTACACCAAGGCCGGCACCGAATACTGGATCGAGCTGAACATTACGCCTGTGCTGTCGGCCGCAGGCGTGACCACCCATTTTGTGGCCATTCAGCGCGACATCACCGCGCGCAAGCAGGCGGAGGCTGAAATCCGCCGGCTCAATGCCGATCTGGAGCAGCGCGTCCGCGACCGCACCGCCGAACTCCAGGCGGCCAACCAGGAAC